>DATENZ010000077.1:0-16542 GCA_035274625.1 Gaiellaceae bacterium | reverse complement strand
GAGCCCGCGCACGGACCGGCTCCGCAAGCGGAGCCGGGGGCGGAAGGCCGGACGCCGCACGTCTTGCACATGACCGCGACGCCGATCCCGCGCACGCTCGCCTTGACCGTCTACGGGGACCTCGCGGTGAGCGAGATCGCGAAGCCTCCGGCGTCGCGGAAGCCGATCGTCACGAGCTGGATCGTCGAGGCGCGTGCGCCGGAGGCGTACCGGCGGCTGACGCGGCTGCTCGAGGAGGGCCGCCAGGCGTACGTCGTGTGCCCGCTGATCGAGGAGTCGGAAACCTCGCGCGCGCGGGCGGCGGAGCACGAGGCCGAGCGGCTGCGGCGAGCCGAGCTGAAGGACTTCCGCGTCGGCTGCCTGCACGGACGGCTGAAGCCCGCCGACCGGCGCGAGCTGATGGCCCGCTTCAAGGCGCGCGACCTGGACGTGCTCGTCGCGACGACCGTGATCGAGGTCGGCGTCGACGTCCCCAACGCGACCGTGATGATCGTCCAGGAGGCCGACCGTTTCGGCCTCGCGCAGCTCCATCAGCTGCGCGGGCGGGTCGGCCGCGGCGCCGAGCAGTCGTACTGCCTGCTCGTCTCGCGGCCGAAGGAGGAGCTGACCGACGCGGCCGTGCGCCGGCTGGAGGCGCTCGTCGAGACGACGGACGGCTTCGAGCTCGCTGAGGTCGACCTGGAGCTGCGCGGCGAGGGGCAGCTGCTCGGCACGCGCCAGTCCGGCCTCTCCGACCTCCGCTTCACGAAGCTCCGCGCCGACCGCCCGCTACTCGAGCGAGCGCGAGCGGCGGCGCAGGAGCTCCTCGACTACGAGGGCCCGCTGAACGACGAGCTGGCCATGCTCTTTCCGGACGAGGGCGTCGCGGCGTAGCGATTGTTAAGGGGTCTGACCCCTTCACAGTCCGAGGTGCGCTCCGGATTGTTAAGGGGTCTGACCCCTGCCATGTCTGTTTTGGTCAGGCTGCGGCCGGCGCCCCGAGCTCGCGGCCGAGCAGCTTGCCCTGCCAGGCGAAATCCTGCTCGCGGAGCGCGTTGATGTAGGGAACCAGCGCGTCTCGGCCGAGGCTGCCGCCGTGCATCGCGAACGTCCACGCCGGGTCGATCGCCTCGATCCGGTCGACGACCTCCCGGACCGGATCCTCGTGCGCGAAGATCCCGATGTTCCGGTAGACGTCGCACATCGCGTCGCTGAGGTTCTCGGTCACGATCGGCGGCTGGTCGCCGGGCTGGAGGAACAGGTCGGACGGGAAGAGGCTCTCGGTCGACTCCTCGACGACCATCATCGAGTCCCAGTGGTGGACGTGGGGCGTCTCCATGAACCGCAGCGTGTGCTGCCCGAGCTCGAGCCGCTCGCCGTCCTGGAAGCCGCGCGTGCGCTCCGTCACGCCGAACGGGTACGCATTCAGCCCGATGGAGAGGGCGGAGCCGACGAGCTCTGACTGCTTCGCCTCGGCCATGAAGCGATCCATGCCGCCGTTCTCGTCGCCCTCCCAGTGCAGCAGGACGAGGTACGCGAGGCGCGCCGGATCGAGCACCTCGCGGATCGCCTTGCGGATGTTCTCGTAGACCTGGTAGTCGCCCGTGTGGATGAGCGTCGGCCGCTCGTCGTCGATCAGGAACTGGTTGAACGTGATCCCGTATGTGTCCGTCATCGTCGAGATCCGGTAGATGCCGCCTGTGATGTGGTCGATGCGAGTCTCCATCTCCCTGCTCCTTTCATTACACAGCATTGTGTACTGAACTTGCGCTACTATAAATGACGACACACGGTTGTGCAACAATTTTTTCGATGACGCGCAAATACGAGCTCAAGCGGCGCGCCGAGCGCCAGAACGAGACGAGGCAACGGATCGTCGATGCCGCCATCCAGCTGCACCGGACGAAGGGTCCGGCCCGGACGACGCTGAGCGACGTCGCGCGCGCTGCCGGCGTCGAGCGGCATACGCTCTACCGGCACTTCCCCGACGAGCGCGCGATCAGCCTCGCGTGCTCGGGCCACTTCTTCCAGCTCCACCCGCCGCCCGACCCGGCCGTGTGGCGCCCCGCGGTCGGCGAGCGAGAGCGTCTCCGGGCCGGCCTCGGGGACCTCTACGCCTGGTACGAGCTGGTGGAGGACATGTTCACGTGCGTGCTCCGTGACGCGGAGGTCCACCCGCTCACCCGCGAGGTGGTCGAGCTGCGCGGCGCGGAACCGATGAGCCGTATCCGCCAGACGCTGGCGGCCGGCCTCGGCCGCGGGAAGCGCGTGCAGGCAGTCCTCGACCTGGCGCTCGACTTTCACGCCTGGCAGCGACTCCGCAGGAGCGGGCTCGACTCCGCCGCGGCCGCGGACCTGATGGCAGAGTCCGTGGTCTGTGCGGATCATCGCCGGCAGCCGTAAGGGCGCCCGCATCTTCGCGCCGAAGGGCACGGACACGCGCCCGACCGGCGACCGCGTCAGAGAAGCCGCGTTCAACCTGATCGGGCCGGTCGACGGCGCAGCCGTGCTCGACCTCTTCGCCGGCTCGGGTGCGATGGGTCTAGAGGCGCTCTCGCGCGGCGCCGCCGCAGCCGTCTTCGTCGAATCCGAGCGCGACGCCTGCCGGGCGATCGAGCGAAACCTCGACAAGCTCCGGCTCACGGGCGCGACCGTGCTCTGCGCCGACGCGCTGCGAATGCTCGCCTCCGACCACCGCACCTACGACCTCGTGCTCTGCGACCCGCCGTACGGCTACGCCCGGCACGCCCGCCTCGCGGCGTACCTCCGCAAGGCGCTCGCCCCGAACGGCCTCCTCGTCTACGAGTCCGGCGTGAAGGAGGAGCCCGGGGTGGAAGGACTCACGCTCCGCACCTCGCGCACCTACGGCTCGGCACGGCTTACGCTGTTCGAGACGTGATCACGGCGATCTACCCCGGGACGTACGACCCCGTCACGCTCGGCCACGTCGACGTGATCCGCCGTGCCGCCGCCATCTTCGACCGCGTGGTGGTCGGGGTCGTCCGCCACCCCGTGCACAAGGAGCCGCTCTTTCACGTCGACGAGCGGGTCGGCTTCGTGCGCGACGCGCTGGCCGACACGGCGAACGTGGAGGTCGACGTCTTCGCCGAGCTCGTCGTCGAGTTCGCCCGACGCTGGGAAGCGAAGGCGATCGTCAAGGGGCTGCGAGTGATCTCGGACTTCGAGTGGGAGTTCCAGATGAACCAGCTCAACCGCCACCTCGCGCCGGAGATCGAGACCGTCTACGTGATGGCGAGCCCGCTCTACTCCTTCATCTCCTCGAGCGGCGTGAAGGAGATCGCGGAGTTTGGCGGAAACGTTGACGAGCTGGTGCCGCCGGCCGTCGCGCGACGGTTCCAGGAGATGTTTCCCGAAGGGCGGGGCGGCGCCCCCACCAGCCCCCAGGAGTAGACTGGCAGCCATATGGACGTACTCGTTCTGATCGACAAGCTCGACGACCTCGTACACAACGCGAAGGCCGTGCCGCTGACCGACCAGGTCCGCATCGACCGCGAGGAGATCTACGACATCCTCGACCAGATGCGCGCGACGATTCCTGAGGAGATCAAGCAGGCACGCTGGATCGTCAAGGAGCGCCAGGAGATGCTCGCCGAGGCGAAGCGCGAGTGCGACCGCATTCTGGGGGAATCCCGCGAGCAGGCAGCGCGCGAGGCGTCGCAGACCGAGATCGTCAAGCTCGCCGAGCGCCAGGCCCAGGAGATCATCGACGAGGCCCGCCGCCAAGCGCGCGAGACGCGCCTCGAGATGGAGGACTGGGCGGACGGCATCCTCTCGACGCTCGAGGTCAACCTCGACAAGTTCCTGAACGCGGTGAAGCGGGGGCGCGAGCGGCTGCACGAGCGCTCGCAGGAGACGGTCGTCGCCGGGGTCGCCGGCGACGGCGACGAGCCGTACTAGTCAGCGCCCTCTACGACGTTCACGGCAACCTCCCGGCGCTCGAGGCCGTGCTCGCCGAGCTGGACGAGGTGCGTCCGGACCTGGTCGTCTTCGGCGGCGACCTGGCGGCCGGTGCGCTGCCGCGCGAGACGATCGCCCGGGCTCGGGCCGTCCCGAACGCGCGCTTCGTCCAGGGCAACGCCGACCGTCTGATGGCGACCGGCGGCGAGACCGGTCCGATGACGGGCTGGCCCGCCACTCGGATCGACGACGCCGACCGTGGGTTCCTCACGTCCTTCGAGCTCACGGTCGTGGTCGACGACGTCCTCTACTGCCACGCGACCCCGCACGACGACGAGCCGTTCGTCACGGTGCTGACCACTCCCGAGGCAGCGCGAGCGACGATCGGCGAGGTCGCAGAGCCGACGGTGGTGATCGGCCACACGCACTCGCAGTTCGACTGGCAGCTCGGCGACCTCCGCCTCGTCAACGCCGGCAGCGTCGGCATGCCGTACGAGGACGAGCCCGGCGCCTACTGGCTGCTCGTCCGCGACGGGGAGCCCGAGCACCGCCGCACGGAGTACGACCTCGAAGCCGCCGCCGCGCGCATGCGTGCCACGGACTGGCCGATCGCCGAGCGCTGGGCCGAGGAGAACCTCCTCACGGTCCCGAGCGCGCGCGAGGCGGCCGAGTTCTTCGAGTCGCAGCGCTGAGCGTCAGAGCGGCCGGATCGCAGCCACGACCCACTTGTGCAGCGCGACGCCGGGCACGCGCTTCATCGTCACCGTGTGGCGCTTTCGCGTCTGTGCGAAGAGCACTCGGCCGGAGCCCGAGGTGACGTGCCATGTCTCGCGCGTCGCGAGCACGGCGGTGTTGCCGGTCACACGCACCGACAGGATCGCGATTCGCGGGACGTCGACCTTTGCGGTGCCGTGCGGCCAGCGGCCCGTCTGCCTCTCGATCGCGAGGCGGGCGGCGCCGACGTATCTCGACTCGAGGCGGTAACGCGCGAGCCGAGCGTGGGCGGGGTTCGTGCTGCGCGCGAGCTTGTAGTAGGGGACGCGCGCGGCGAGCGACGCGTTCGCGATGTACGCCGTGCACGTCTCCAGCCGGCGGTCGAGCAGGCCGGAACACTCGCCGACGGTGCTGCGGGCGCCAACCGAGGCGCCGGCGGTCGCACAAGCTCCCGCGAGGAGGGCGATCACGAGACGCCGCGTTCGCATCCGCGCGGGCGGGGCTACGCGGCCGCCGCCGCGGCCACCTCGGACGCCGAGGTGATCCGCTGCGCCAGCTCCACGAACGCCTCGGATGCGCGGGTGCGCCTGCGGTCGCGGTGCCAGGCGATCCCGATCAGCCGCGGCGGGACGCGTTCGCCGAGCTCGACGATCTCGATCGACTCGTCGGCCTCGTCGAGGGTCAGCCGCGGCACGATCGCGATCCCGACGTCGGCCGCGACCAGACCCTGGACGATCCGATTGTCGTCCGACCGGAACAGGATCTGCGGCTCGCGGCCCGCCTGGCGCAGCCGGTCCTCGACGTGCTGCGTGGTGCGGCACGTCCGGTAGCTGATCAGCGGATGCTCGAGCACCTCGCGCAGCGCCGGCGGCCGGTCGCGGTCCGCCAGCGGCGAGCCCGCCGGCACGACGAGCACGTACGGGTCCCGCATCAGCTCGACCGTCTCGTATGGACCAGGCCCGACCGGCAGGACGACGAAGCTGACGTCGAGCTCGCCGCGCTCGACGAGCCGGACCAGCTCCGCGTCGTCGGCTGACTCGCGCAGCATGATCTCGACCTGCGGCCATTGCTGCTTGAACTCGCGCAGGAGCGTGGGGAGGACGCGCGCGCCGACGCTCTGGTATGTGCCGATGCGCAGCGGGCCGGCGTGGCCGGCGTCCAAGGCGGCGAGATCGGCCTGCGCCGCCGAGAGGCGCGCCGCGATCGCATCCGCGTGGCGGAGCAGCAGCTCGCCGGCCTCGGTCAGCGACACCGGGCGCGGTCCGCCGGGCCGATCGATCAGACGCTGACCGACGATGCGCTCCAGCATCGCGATCTGCTGGCTGATCGCCGACTGCGTGTAGCCGAGGCGCGTGGCGGCGCGACCGAACGTCCCCTCCTCGGCGATCGTCTTCAGCGCGACCAGATGCCGCAGCTCGAGTCCCAGCCAGCTATCAGGTTCCATAATCGAAACGACACATTACACGATTGGCGCTAATCACTAAGCCCCGGCACACTGAGTCCATGGAGATGCTCCTTCTTCTCACGCTCGTGCTCCTCGCCGGCGTTTACTCGGTCGTGGGCCCCGACGAACGGGACTACGACGACCGCGACCGGCGGGGTTGGTGGCCCGGCCGCTCCCGGTAGACCGGTGGTGAGCCTGTCGGCGCCGCGCGCCCGGATCTGGGCGGCGCTGGCGCTCGTCTACGTCGTCTGGGGGTCGACCTACCTCGGGATCGACCTCGCGGTGCGCACGATCCCACCGTTCCCGATGGCGGCGGCCCGCTTCCTGGTCGCCGGCGCGCTGCTCTATCTGTGGGCGGCGAGACGCCCCGACCCGAGCGACCGTCCCACGGCAAGGCACTGGCTCTCGGCGTTCCTGATCGCCGGGCCGATGCTCGCCGTCGGAAACACCGCGGTCGGCTGGGCCGAGGCCGGCGACGTCGACACGGGCACCGCCTCCCTGATCATCGCCTCCGTCCCGCTCTGGATGGCGCTGCTCGACCGGGTCTTCTACGCGCGACGCCTCGCGCGCACGATCGTGCTCGGGCTGGCCGTCGGCTTCGGCGGCGTCGCGCTCCTTGCCGCCCCGGGTGGGAGCGGCGGCGCCGGCGGTCGCGCCATCGTCCTCGTCTTCAGCTCGCTCGCCTGGGCGGTCGGGTCGCTGTACTCGCGCCAGGCGCCGCTCCCGCGCCGGCCGCTCGTCGGCGTGGCGATGCAGATGCTCGCCGGCGGCTTGATCCTCGTCGTCGTCTCGGCGGTGTCCGGCGAATTCGGGGAGGTTCATCCCGCGTCGATCTCGCTCGAGTCCTGGCTCGGCCTCGCTTATCTCGTCGGGGCCGGGTCGCTCGTCGCGTTCACGGCCTACATGTGGCTGCTGCGCACGGTGCCGACCTCGCTCGTCGCCACCTATGCGTACGTGAACCCGGTGGTCGCGGTCCTGCTCGGAACGCTTTTGCTGGGCGAGCCGCTCACGTGGCGGACGCTCCTGGCCGGCCTGATCATCGTCGCGTCGGTGGCGTTGATCGTGCGCGCGCCGAAGCGCCGGGACGACGTGGCGATCGAGCCGAGACGGGCGGCTCTCGCGGCAGCACGCGGCCGGTAACCTCCGTCACATGACCGTGTTCGACCTGCGGAACGTCCGCGTCAGGTCGGGCGAGGAGCACCGGGAAGCCGTCGAGATCGAGATCGCGCCGATCGAGCTCGGGGGCGAACGCTACGTCGCCGTGCCTGAGCGGATCCCCGCCGAGCTGGCCGTCACTCGCGCCTCCACCGGCTGGGTGTTCGAGCTGCGGTTCGCCGTCCGCCTGCACGGCCCATGCATGCGCTGCCTGACGGACGCGGTCGTGGAGGAAGCGCTCAGCCTCCGCGAGTATCAGGCGACGAGCCCGGACTCGGACGAGCTGACCACCCCCTACCTGACCGAGAACCGGCTCGACCTCTCGGCGTGGGCTCGCGACGCGCTCGTCCTCGCGCTGCCGGACAAGATCCTCTGCCGCGCCGACTGCGCGGGTCTCTGCCCTGTCTGCGGCAAGGATCTGAACCGCGAGCCGCACGCGCACGACGAGGACGAAAGCGATCCGCGCTGGGCGGCGCTTTCCGAGCTGCGCGACCGGTTGTAACATCGTCTCCGGCGTCTGCGGACGCCGCGCTATGACGGATCGCTGACCGCTCACGACGTCTCCCCGCGCAAGCCGCCGCGGCGTGCGCGCACCCGGTCAGGAGGTCCCTCGAATGGAGCACGGCGGAACCGTCGCCGCAACACACATCACCGTCACCCGAGGACCCACGGTCGTCCTCGAGGATGTCTCGCTGACGATCGCGCCAGGCGCCCGCGTCGGCGTCGTCGGGCCGAACGGCCGCGGCAAGTCGACCTTGCTGCGCGCGCTCGCCGGGCTGGAGCCGTGCGATCGCGGCTCCGTCACGCGGAGGCCCTCGACGCTGCGCGTCGGCTACCTCGCCCAGGAGCGCGACCTCGACCAGGGGGAGACGGTCGCGGAGTACCTGGCGCGGCGGACCGGCGAGGCGGCGAACTGGCGCGCGGGGCGCGTCCTTGCCCGCGCCGGCCTCGACGTCCCGCTCGACCGGCGCCTCGGATCCCTGTCCGGAGGCGAGGCCGGCCGGCTCGCGCTCGCGTCGATTCTGCTCGCGGAGTTCGACGTGTACCTGCTCGACGAGCCGACGAACGACCTCGACTTCGAGGGCCTCGACCTGCTCGAGCGCTTCGTCCGGTCGGTCGACGGCGGCGTCGCCGTGGTCTCCCACGACCGAGCGTTCCTCGACCGCACGGTGGACCGCATCGTCGAGCTCGAGGCCGGGACGCAGCGAGTCCACGAGTACGCGGGCGGCTGGAGCGAGTACGAGGCCGAGCGCGAGCGGGCGCGGGCAGAGCACGAGCGCGCCTACGGGCGCTGGGCGGCGGAACGCGAGCGCTTCCAGGACCTCCACCACGAGCGCCGCGACCAGGCGCGCGCAGGCGGCCGCCAGGCGAACCGGCGTGGCACGCACGCGCTGATGTCGAAGACGCGAGCTGCGGCGAAGCGGCTCGAACGGCTGGAGCAGACGCGCGTCGAGAAGCCGTGGCAGCCCTGGGAGCTCCAGCTCTCGCTTGCTCCGGCGAGGCGGGCCGGTGAGCTCGTCGTGGCGCTGGAGCAGGCGGTCGTCGAGCGATCCGCGTTCCGGCTCGGCCTCTCGACCTGCACGTCGCCTGGGGCGAGCGGATCTCGATCGAGGGCCGGAACGGCTCCGGGAAGTCGACGCTCCTCGCCACACTGCTCGGCCGCGTGCCGCTCGTCGCCGGCGAACGCCGTGTCGGCCCGGCGACGGTCTTCGGCGAGGTGGCTCAGACGCGGACGCTGCTCGACCCGGCCCTCCCCCTGCTCGAGACCTTCACGTCCCTGACGGGCGCGCCGGCAGGCGAGGCGCGCACGCTGCTGGCGAAGTTCGACCTGTACGCCGACCACGTCCTTCGCCCGGTGGGGTCGGTGTCTCCCGGCGAGCGAACGAGGGCGGAGCTGGCTGCCCAGACGATGCTCGGCGCCAACTGCCTCGTCCTCGACGAGCCGACGAACCACCTCGACCTGCCGGCGATCGAGGAGCTCGAGCGCGCCCTCGCCTCGTACGAGGGGACGCTGCTCCTGGTCTCGCACGACCGGCGGTTCCTCGAGCGCGTCGGAATGACGCGGGGCGTGCAACTTCCGTAGCTATACTGCGCGGCCGCATGGCCGTCCCGAAGAAGAAAACGTCCAAGTCGCGACGCGACAAGCGGCGCGCGCAGCACGGCATCGAGTCGCCGCGCGTGAACGTCTGCCCGACGTGCGGCCAGCCGAAGCGGCCCCACCGCGTCTGCCCGAACTGCAAGACGTACAAGGGCCGCGACGTCGAGCCCCTGCGGGCTCCGATCCCCTAGATCGCGTTGACCGTACGGGTTGCCGTCGACGCAATGGGCGGCGACCGCGGCCCGGACGAGGTCGTCGCCGGCGCGCTCGCGGCTGCGGCCGACGGGATCGTCCCGATCCTCTACGGCCCGGACTCGCTCGACACGCAAGGCCTCGAGCGCGTGTCGGCGCCTCAGGTGATCGAGATGGACGAGAAGCCCGCCGAGGCCGTCCGGGCGAAGCCGGACAGCTCCCTCGTCGCCGCGTGCCGCGCGATCGCGGAGGGAGCCGCCGACGCGGTCGTCTCCGCCGGGAACACCGGCGCGATGCTTGCAGCGGGGCTGCTCGAGATCAGGCGGCTTCCCGCCGTGCTCCGCCCCGCGATCGCGGTGCCCATCCCGGCGCGCGACGGGCCGTCGGTGCTGCTCGACTGCGGCGCCAACGCGGATGCACGCGCCGAGCACCTGCTGCAGTTCGCGCACATGGGCGCGATCTTCGCGGAGGAGATCCTCGGCCTCCCGAACCCGGAGGTGAGGCTCCTGTCGATCGGCGAGGAGGCGGAGAAGGGCAACCAGCTCACGCTGGAGGCGCACCAGCTCCTCGCGGAGAGCACGCTCAACTTCCGCGGCAACGCCGAGGGCCGGGACCTGCTGGCGAAGGCGGCTGACGTCGTCGTGACGGACGGGTTCACCGGCAACGTGGCGCTCAAGGCCCTCGAGGGAACGATTCGCACCGTCGTGGAGGGCGTCCGCGACGAGATCACGGCGACGACCCTCGGCAAGCTCGGTGGGCTCCTGATCCGGCCTGCCGTCCGCCGTCTGCGGCGCCGCCTCGACCCCGACACGTACGGCGGGGCCTACCTGCTCGGGCTGCGCGGCCTCGCGGTGATCGCGCACGGCAACTCCTCGCAGGTCGCGATCGCGAACGCCGTTCGCCTCGCCGCGCGCGGCGTCGAGCACGACGTCACCGGCAGGCTCGCCGCCAAGTTGCCTGCGAGGGCGGAAAGCCCCGCCTGACCTGTGTATGATCGGCGCGCCCCAGCCCCCGAGAATCAATGTGAGGTGACATGGCAGCGTCGAGACAGGAAGTCTTCGAACGGGTGAAGGAAGTCCTCGTCGAGCAGCTCGGGATCGACGAGAGCGAAATCACCGAAGAGGCTTCGTTCCAGGAAGACCTCGACGCCGACTCGCTGGACCTCGTCGAGCTGATCATGGAGCTCGAGGATCAGTTCGGGATCAAGATCTCTGACGAGGACGCCCAGAAGATCACGACCGTCGGGCAGGCTGTCGACTACGTCGCTTCGCACCAGTAGGCGCCGGGACCCCGGACCCCGCGCTCTTCGCCAGCTGATCGACCGGCTACCGCCCGAGCGGCGGGAGCACGTCTTCACGCACTCGTCGTGGGCGAGCGATCGCGCCGAGTCGTACGAGCGGCTGGAGTTTCTCGGCGACAGCGTCCTCGAGCTCGCCGTCGCGCGGGCGCTCTACGACCGGTACCCGGACTTCTCGGAGGGCCGCCTGGCGAAGATCCGCTCCCACGTAGTGTCGCGGCACAGCTGCGCCACCGTCGCACGTGAGCTCGAGCTCGGGCCGATGCTCGCCGAGCGCGGCGAGACGCTCCCGGAGGACGAGCTCGAGCGGCTCGTCCGCAACCGGAACGTCCTCGCCGCCCTGCTCGAGGCGTCACTCGCCGCGGCGTTCCTGGAGTGGGGGTTCGAGCGGATCGAGCCCGCGATCGTCGACGCGTTCTCGGAGCAGATCGACTACGCGGCGACGCAGCACGTCGACTACAAGACGGAGCTGCAGGAGGCGCTGGCCCGCCGGCGCAAGCAGGTGATGTACTCCGTCCTGGCGGTGGAGGGGCCGGCGCACGAGCGGCGGTTCACGTGCGCCGCGCTGATCGACGGCGAGCAGGCGGGGACGGGCAGCGGGCGCACGAAGAAGGACGCCGAGCAGCAGGCGGCCCGCGAGGCGCTCGCGGCGATCGAGTCGGACGCCGCGTAACGAACCCGGACGCTCGCGAGACGGAGGGCAAACCCAGCGCTGCAAAGGAGGACGAGGATGACGACCATCGAGGCGCCGGTCTTCGACGAGGCCAAGCTCGAGGCCTTCATGGGGAAGGTCGTGGACGACCTGAGCGGGACGATGACCACGTTTTTCTGCTCGATCGGCGACCGGCTCGGCCTGTTTCGCGATCTCGCCGAGAACGGGCCGGCAACGAGCGAGGAGCTGGCGGCGCGCACCGCGATCAACGAGCGGTACGCCGCGGAATGGCTGCGCGGCCTGGCCGCGGCGGGCTATCTCGAGCGGCAGGCCGACACGGGCCGGTATGCGCTGCCTCCAGAGCACGCGGAGGCGCTCGCACGGGAGGGCGGGCCGATGTTCGTCGGCGGCGCGTACGAGATGCTGCCGGGGATGGCGAGGACGTTCGACGGGCTCGTCGACGCCTTCCGCCACGGCGGTGGGATCGCCCAGGACGCCTACGACCGCACGATCTGGGCGGGCATGCAGCGCTTCACGGACACGTGGTTCGAGAACCACCTGCTCCAGGAGTGGATTCCGGCGGTCCCGCACATCCAGGCGAAGCTGGAGCAGGGAATTCGGGTCGCGGACGTCGGCTGCGGCAGCGGCCGCGCGCTGCTGAAGCTCGCGCCGGCGTTCCCGAACTCCACGTTCGTCGGCTACGACGCCTTCGAGGGACAGCTTTCACGGGCCGTGGACAACGCGGCGCGGGCCGGCCTGGCCGAGCGGGTGCGCTTCGAGCTCGCCGACGCCGGCAAGGGGCTGCCCGAGCAGTACGACCTGATCACGACCTTCGACGTGATCCACGACGCCGTCGATCCCGCCGGGCTCGTGCACGCGATCAGGCAGGGCCTGACCGAGAAGGGGCACTACCTGATGCTCGAGGTCAACTGCGCCGACCGCCATGAGGACAACGTCGGCCCGCTCGCGGCGATGTTCTACGGATTCAGCGTCTTCTACTGCCTCACGACCTCCCTCGCCGGGGGAGGGGCGGGCCTCGGTACGTGCGGCATGCCGGAGGCGAAGGTGCGTGAGCTGTGCACGGCAGCGGGGTTCTCGGAGGTGACGCGCCTCCCGATCGAGGATCCCTTCAGCGCCGTCTACGAGGCCCGGGCGTAATCGGAGCGCGGGCGGCCCTCGGCCGCCCGCATCTTCGCGGCTCAGCCGATCCCGATCAGCGCGGCGAGGTCGCGCGAGATCGTGCACTCCGCGCCGCCGGCCAGGAGGACGAGCGGTCCGCCGAACGGGGCGGCGGAGAGCAGCTCGACCGCTCGGCCGGGAACCAGGCCGAGGCTCGACAGGTAGCGAAGCAGCGGCCCGTCTCGATCCGGGACGCGGTGGACGGTCGCGCTCTCGCCGGGCTCGAGCTCGTCAAGCGTCCGCGTCGCGGACCCCGGCAGCTTCAGCTCCGCGTCCGGGATCGGATCGCCGTGCGGATCGTGCGTCGGGAACCCGAGCTCGCGGTCGATCCGCGCCTCGAGCTCCTCCGACAGCGCGTGCTCGAGCAGCTCGGCCTCCTGGTGCACCTCGTCGATCGCGACCCCGAGCCGCTGGACCAGGTACTGCTCGAGCAGTCGATGGTGGCGGATCACCTCGACGGCCGCGAGGCGACCGACGCGCGTCAGCCGCACACCGCGGTACGGCTCGTGCTCGACCAGCCCGAGGGCGGCCAGCTTCTTGATCATCGTCGTCGCGGCCGGCGCGGACACCCCGAGCCGCTCGGCGACCGCCGAGGTCGACACCCGCGCGCCGCGCTCGTCCTGGAGGGCGTAGATCGCCTTCAGGTAGTCCTCGTTCGCCCTCGAGCTCTTTTGCATGCGTTAAACTAGATTTTAGCCATGGCTAAACGATTCTCGCGGCGGCGGTTGCTGTGCGCGGTGGCGCCGGTTGCGGCCGCCGGCCCTCTGGCCAAGCTCGCCGCGGCGCAAGGCGAAGACCCCCACGCCCACCATCGGGGCGTCAGCCACGCCGCGATGGTCGGCGACGACGTCCCCGCCCCGGGTAGCCCGGAGGCGACGAACGCGCTGCTCGTTCCGCCGGCCGCCCTGGCGCACCAGCCCGGCCGCGTCCGCGAGTACACGCTCACCGCGATCGACCGGCGAATCGAGGTGGCGCAGGGAGTCTTCTTCGAGGCCTGGACGTACAACGGCACGGTTCCGGGCCCGATCATCCGCGCCACGGAGGACGACCTGCTCCGGGTCAACTTCGTCAACGGCGGCGCCCACCCGCACACGATCCACTTCCACGGAATCCACCCGGCGAACATGGACGGCGTCTTCGAGGTCGTCGACCCTGGGCAGTCCTACACGTACGAGTTCCCGGCGCGGCCGTACGGGATGCACCTCTACCACTGCCACTCGACGCCGCTGAAGAAGCACATCCACAAGGGGCTGTACGGCGCGTTCATCATCGACCCGCCGAAGCCGCGCGCCCCCGCGCAGGAGCTGGTGATGGTGATGAACGGCTTCGACACCGACGGCGACAGCGAGAACAACTTCTACACCGTCAACGGGCTCGCGTTCTACTACGCCAAGTACCCGATCTCCGTCCGGCGCGGCGAGCTCGTGCGCATCTACCTGGCGAACCTAACCGAGTTCGACCTGATCAACTCGTTCCACCTGCACGGCGAGTTCTTCCGCCTCTACCGGACGGGCTCGACCGACCAGTTCGAGTACACCGACACGGTGATGCTCTGCCAGGGCGAGCGCTGCGTCCTCGAGATCGAGTTCCACTACCCCGGGCGCTTCATGTTCCACGCCCACCAGTCGGAGTTCGCCGAGCTCGGCTGGATGGGCTTCTTCGACGTCCAATGAGCGTAGGCTCGACGGAGCTCAGCAAGGGCGTAGGCTTGACGGAGCCCGCAGGAGCGCAGGCGCCGGCTCTTCCGGAGCGGGGGCGGAGCGGAGGTGCCGGCTTGGCCGGCGCCGGAGCGGGGGCATGATCCGTCGGGTCTGGCCTTTGGCGCCGCTGCTCGCGCTCGCCGCGGTCGTTGCGGTCTTCACCTCGACCGGCGGGTCGCTCGTCGACCTGATCGGCACGAAGGCGCCGCCGAAGGACGAGTTCCAGATTCGGCGGATCCACCTCGACCCGGGCGAGATCCGGATCCGGGTGACCAACCCGCAGCACGACGACCTGACGATCGCCTCGGTGACCGTCGACGACGCGATCGTGCCGTTCCAGCTCGACGGCCCGCGGACGCTGAGCCGGCTGCGGTCGAGCACGGTCGTCGTTCCGTACGACTGGGTCGAGGACGAACCGCTCGCGGTCGGGGTGACGAGCTCGAGTGGGATCGAGACGACGGGGGAGGTCGCGGCGGCGGTCGAGACCCCCGACGCTTCGCCCCGCGGCTTCCTCGGCTACGGGCTGATCGGCCTGCTCGTCGGGATCGTGCCCGTCGCGCTCGGCCTCGCCTGGCTCCCGTCGCTTCGCAGCTCGAAACCGGCGTGGATCGCGGCCTTCATGGCGCTGACCGGCGGGCTGCTCTCATTCCTCGGCATCGAGGCCCTGTCCGAGGCGCTCGACCTGCAGGCGACGCTGCCCGGGCCGCTCGGCGGCGCGGGCCTCGTGCTGCTGGGGGTCGCGATCAGCTTCCTGACGATGACGTGGCTGTCGCATCGAATGGCGGGGCAGGGAGGTGCGGTCGGCGGAGTCGCGCTGGCGACGCTGGTCGCGCTCGGAATCGGCCTGCACAACCTCGGCGAGGGGCTCGCGATCGGGTCGTCGTTCGCGCTCGGGGAGCTTGCGCTCGGCTCGTTCCTGATCGTCGGCTTCATGATCCACAACGTCACCGAGGGCCTCGGCATCGCCGCGCCGATCGCCGAGCGCGGGACGGCTTCGGTCGCACGACTCGCGGCGCTCGCGCTGGTCGCAGGCGCCCCCGCGATCGTCGGCGCGTGGGTCGGCGGCTTCCTGACGAGCGACTTCCTCGGGGTCGTCTTCTTCGCCGGCGCCGCCGGGGCCGCGCTCGAGGTGGTCGTCGAGGTCGGGCGCTACCTCGCCCGCACCGCACCGGGCGGCCTCGTCTCCGGGCACGTCGTCGGCGGCTTCGTCACGGGGATCGCCGTCATGTACGCGACGGGCCTCCTCACCGCCTAACCGGCATCCGGAACGCCCGCTAGCCTGGCCCCGCGTGCACCTGCGGGCGATCAAGCTGCGCGGCTTCAAGTCGTTCCCGGACCCGGTCGAGATTCGCCTCGAGCCGGGCGTCGCCGTCGTTGTCGGCCCGAACGGGTCCGGCAAGTCGAACGTCGCCGATGCGCTGATCTGGGCGGCCGGAAGCCTCGCTCCCAGTGAGCTCCGAGCCGAGAAGCCCGATGACGTCCTCTTCGCCGGCTCCGCCACGCGCGCCCGGGCCGATCACTGCGAGGTCGAGCTCCTCTTCGACAACGAGGACGGCGCGCTCGCGGAGCTCGACTGCAGCGAGGTCTCGATCATGCGCCGGCTGCATCGCGGCGGCGAAGGGCAATACCTCGTCAACGGCGCCCACGTCCGCAGGACCGACGTCGTCGAGCTGCTCGCCGACGTCGGGCTCGGCTCGGCGATGGGGTCGATCGTCTCCCAGGGCCGCGTCGAGGCGATCCTCGCGAGCAAGCCGGAGGAGCGGCGGGCGCTCGTCGAGGAGGCTGCGGGGCTCGGCCGGTTCAAACGGCGCCGCCACAGAGCGGAGCTCAAGCTGGCGCGGGTCGCGACGCAGGTCGAGCGAGCGCGGGATCTCGAGGCGGAAGTCGTGAAGCGGCTCCGCCCGCTCGCGCTCCAGGCGACGGCCGCGGAGCGGGCCGAGAAGCTCGGCGCCGAGATCGCCGGGCTCCGTGCCGGCGTCGCAGCGATCGACTGCCGCCTGCTCGAGGGGCAGATCGACGCGGCCGGCGACCGCCGCCGGCGCTTCGCGGCGGAGCGGGGGGAGGCGGAGCAGGCGCTCGAGGCGGTGCTTGCCGAGCGTGAGCGCGCAGAGGAGGCGCTCGCGGAAGCTGCGGGCGGACGCGAGGGAGCGGCGGCGCTCCTCTACCGCCTGCGAAGCGGCGCCGAGCGGCTCGACCTGAGGCGCGAGGCCGGCG
>DATENZ010000076.1:0-6193 GCA_035274625.1 Gaiellaceae bacterium | reverse complement strand
GGTCGCCGAGCGGCTGGAGCGCGAGCGCGGGCTCGGGCCGTGGTCGGTCGGCGTCGTGTGCCTCGAAGGTCTCGGCCGGTTCGAGCGCGGGCTCGAGGGCGACCTCGGGCTCGTGAAGCTGCTCGGAGCGATGCGCGGGCGCCGCGTCGAAGGGTGGGAGACGGCCGAGCTGCTCGAGCCGTACGGCGAGTGGGCCGGCCTCGCGAGCGTCTACATGCTCGCGGGGTACGGGCGCGGCCTGCTCCCGGTCGCCGCAGCGGCGTGAGGCCGCTCATGCCGACTGGCTGCGTCACCCGCGAGCCCGACTTCGCCGACCACCACCGGATCAGGCGGCACATTCCGCCCGTCGAGCTGGAGGTGTCGATCCACAAGGACTGGGACGAAGGGGTGGTCGACGACCTCGCGGGACTGCCGATCGTGACCGCTCACGCCGTGAAGGCGATCGGCGCGACGCTGTCGGGGGACGATCCCGCGTTCGACCGCTTCGCGCTCGACTGCCGGATCGCGTCCGCGCTCGGAGCTCGCCTGCTCGTCCTCCACCTCTGGGAGCTGCCCGACGGCGACCGCTACCTCGACCGCAACCTCGCGCACCTCCCGGCTTTGCTCGACCTCGCAGAGGAGCACGGCCTGGCGCTGACGGTCGAGACGGTGCCGTGCACGGCGGGCACACCGGTCGAGAACGTCGTCAGAGCGTGCGAGCGCGACGACCGCTGCCGCGTCACGCTCGACACCGAGTTCCTCGGTCTGCACGGCCAGCTGGACGCGGCGCTCGAGATCGCGGAGCTGGTCGCCCACGTGCACGCAAAGGACTTCCGCCCGGACGTCTGGGGAACGAAGCCGCGCCGCTACTTCCTCCCCGGCGAGGGCGTGCTCGACATCTTCGGCTTCCTCGAGCGGCTACGCCACGACGGGACGGTGACGCTCGAGTTCTCGGCGGTGCGGGACGACGGCACCGTCGACGCTGTACGTCTCGAGGAAGGCCTCGCCTGGCTGCATAGACTCGCGGAATGAGCGTAGGCTCGACGGAGCTCCTCGATGAGCGGAGGTGCCGGCTCTGCCGGCGCCGGGAGCGTGGATGAACCGCCGCATCGCGATCCTGGGCTGCGGGAAGATCGGCGAGGCGCTGCTCGGCGGGCTGCTCAGCTCGGACTGGCGCCGGCCGGACGAGGTCGTCGCGACCAGCCGGCGGGAGGAGCGCGCGACGGAGCTGCACGAGCGCTTCGGGGTCGAGGCAACCGTCGCGAACCCGGAGGCGGCAAGCGGCGCGGAGCTCGTCGTCATCGCCGTCAAGCCGCAGGACATCGAGGGTCTGCTGGGCGAGATCGGTCCGGGCTTGCGCGAAGAGCAGACCGTGCTCTCGGTCGCCGCCGCGATCCCGACCGCGGCGATCGAGCGCCGGATCGAGGCGCCAGTGCCCGTCGTCCGGTCGATGCCGAACGCCCCGGCGGTCGTGCACGAGGGGATCGCGGGCATCTGCGCGGGGACCCATGCCCGCGAGGAGCACCTCGCACTCGCCGAGGAGTGCCTCTCGCACCTCGGCGCGGTCGTCCGCGTGCCCGAGCGGTACATGGACGCGGTCACGGCCGTCTCCGGCTCGGGGCCGGCCTACTTCGCGCTGCTCGCGGAGGCGATGATCGAGGCGGGGATCCTGCTCGGGCTCTCGCGGGAGATCTCGACCCAACTCGTCGTTCAGACGATGCTCGGGACGGCGAAGCTGCTTCGCGACGAGCAGGTCCATCCGGTCGAGCTGCGGGAGGCGGTCACCTCGCCGGGCGGCACGACGATCAGGGCGATCCGGGAGCTCGAGCGGGCAGGCGTCCGCGCCGCCTTCCTGAACGCGATCCAGGCCGCGATGGAGCGCTCGAAGGAGCTGGCCGAGGGAGACTTGTGAGTCCCCTGACCGTGCCAGGCACGGTTACGACGTCGGTGCCAGGCACTGTTAGGGCGGAGCTGCCGTGAGCGACGTCGATCTGCGCGTCTTCGACGACGCGGAGGCCGCGGGCGAAGCGGCCGCCGCGTTGATCGCGGAGGCGGCCGCCGCGGGCGGGAACATCGGCCTCTCAGGCGGCTCGGGCCCGCGCGCCGCCTACGAGCGCGCCGCCGTCCTCCGTCCCGACTGGGGCGCGGTCGACCTCTGGTGGATCGACGAGCGCGCCGTCCCGCCCGACGACGGGCGGTCGAACTACCGGATGATCCGCGAGGCGCTCCTCGACGGCCTCTCGCGTCCGCCGGCCGTCCACCGCATCCGCGGCGAGGCGCCGCCCGAGGAGGCCGCCGCCGAGTACGACGCCGCGCTCGCGGCCGTGACGCTCGACCTGGCCGTGATGGGCCTCGGCCCGGACGGCCACACTGCGTCGCTCTTCCCGAACGCGCCGACGCTGGAGGTCACCGACCGGCGGGCGATCGCTGCCGAGGCGGGGATGGAGCCGTTCGTGCCTCGCGTCACCCTCACCCGAGCCGCGCTCGCCGACGCCGGGACGATGGTCTACCTCGTCACCGGCGATTCGAAAGCCGACGCGGCCGAGCGGGCGTTCGCCCAACCCGCGTCGCCGGCCACGCCCGGGAGCCTCGTCCGCGGCCGGCGGACGATCGCGCTCCTCGACGGCGCGGCGGCCGCTCGACTACGCGGGTAGGAGCGGCGAGGCGAGGTCGGCCGCGGCCATGTCCCGCCGGCCCGCCAGTCCCTGCAAAACCAGCACGGTGTCCGCCACCGGCACATCCTCGAGATACGCCTCGCGCGTCTCGAACGACTCCAGCACCGACTCGAGCGCCTCGACGTAGCCGACGACGTCCTCCGCGGCGATCATCGCCAGCGCGTCGCCGACGTCGTGCGGGAACCCGTCGCTGATGCGGATCGCGTCTGCGTGCACCCGCGCCTGCTCCCACTTGCCGAGGACGGAGCACGCGAGCGCCGCTGCGTATCGGCCGATCGGCGACTCCGCTTCGGCCGCTCCTTCTGCCAGCGCCCACCGCGCCGCCTCCTCCGCGCCGTCCCAGTCGCCGGCGAGGATCGACGCCTTGATCGTCCCGATCGGGCGGCCCCAGCTGCCGGCCGGCGCGTCCCCGTAGCTCTCCCGCCAGCGCTGCGCCGCGTTCCAAAGCCATTCGCGGGCGTCCTCGCCTCGCATCAACAGCGACAGCCCCGCCCCGTACGCCGCGTTGCCCATCCGCGTCAGCTGGCGCTGCCGCTCGTCCGGGTCGTCGGGCAGGCGCGCCTCGCCGTCCCGGTAGCGCGCGATCTCGCGCTGCACGAGCGCATCCCAGTCGGCCATGGCCGGGAGTATGCGGTTCCGCTCAGGTCACCGGCGAGCGCTGCCGATAGGAACCTCATGAAGAAGAACATCGCGCTCCTCCTCGTCGCCTCGGTCGCGCTGGGGTCGGCCGGCGTCGCGCTGGCGAAGAATCAGCCCGCGAAGCCGACCAAGCCCGCCAAGGCGGCGAAGCCCAAGCCTGCGGCCCCGGCCGCGTCGAAATCGCTGCAGAGCGAGCTGAAACGGCTCGGCATGACCTGCTCGCAGGCGTCCGTCCAGCTGCAAGGCACCTTTGCCGGAGCCGGCGACGGCTTCCTCGCGATCGCCATCTCCAAGGCGACCGGCAAGGCCGCGACGCTCGCCGGCAAGCAGGTTGCTCTCCGGCTGCTCGCCTCGACCAGGGTGACCCGGAACGGTCCGACGATCGCGTCGAAGCTGAAGATGGGCGACCGTCTGAACGTCGTCGCGCTCACGTGCTCTCAGGGCCTCGTCGCCCGCACGGTGACCGCGACTGCCAAGAAGTCGTAGCGGCAGGGGCCCTGATCGGGCCCCGACCCGCTATATTTGGAACGTGACGCCCGTGGGGTCTCGGGCGCTCCTCTCGAACGACTGCAGCGCTCGTGTGCTGCGCCTATGCAGGAAACGATCGATCAGCCTTTGACCGTGTCCGCCGCGACGAGCGCGCTCGTTGCGTCGGCAGAACGCGCGTCGGAGTGGGCCGGCGAGCCGTTCCTGCACCCGGAGGAAGACGCGGAAGTCGTGCTCGGCCCCGGTACGGCGCGCCGCCGGGCCCTGGACGACGCCATCACCGAGATCGAACGCGGCGAGACCGAGCCCTCGCCGGAGTGGAAGGTGCGGTATGCGCTGCTGCTCGGGCTCGAGCGCGTGCTCAGCGAGCGACCGCCCAAGCTGCGCTCGGGTACGGAGCTGCGCCGCCACCAGGTCGATGCGCTCGCCGGGATGCTGACCGAGCTGATCGCGGCCGCCCAGCGCCAGCCGGAAGCCGTCGAGGAGCCGGACGAGGACTACGACGAGGACGAGGACGAGGAGAACGGCGAGAACGGCCACGAGCCCGAAGCGGAAGCCGAGGCGGACGACGTCTCGGCCGAACGGGACCCCGGCGCCGTCCGGCGGTACCGCTTCCGGCACCCGACCGCCTCCGGCAAGACGATCGCCGCCGCCGGCTTCGTCGAGGCGGCTCGGACGACGGGCGTCCTCATCCTCACGCACCGCCGCCTGCTCGTCTCGCAGTTCAACCGCGAGCTGAAGGCCGAGGGCTACGGCGAGCGGATCGTCCCGGAGATCACCGGGCCCTCCCGCCCCCCGCTCTCGAATCCGATCACGATCCAGACGTACGCCTGGTTCGCGCGCCACGTGCGTGACCTGAACCGGGACGCGTACCAGCTCGTCATCTGCGACGAGGCGCACACCGCCCTCGGCGAGAAGACGAGCGCCGCGATCCGGAGCTACCCGGAGCCCGTCTACATCGGGATGACGGCGACCGAGCAGCTGATCGCGAAGCAGGTCTCCGACGTCTTCCCCGCCTCGGTCGACGACCTGCCGCTCGGCGACGCCGCTCGGCGCGGGCTGATCGCGCCGCTGCGCTGCCTGCGCGTCCCGCCCGCGGCCGCGATCAACTCGGTGCCGATCGTCGGCGGCGACTTCGACCAGGACGCGCTGGCCAAGGTGCTCGACCATGTCGCCCTGAACCAGGCGGCGGCAAGCCTGTACCGCGACCGCTTCGACTCCACTCCCGGAGTCGTCTACGCGGCCGGCGTCGAGCACGCCTACCACCTCGCTCAGGAGTTCCGCGCGGCCGGGCTGAAAGCGGAGGCGGTCAGCGGCCGCACCCCGCCGGTCCGGCTGGCCGAGATCCTCGCAGCCTACGAGCGCGGAGAGATCGACGTGCTCGTGAACGCGATGCTGCTCGCCGAGGGGTGGAACTCACCGCGCGCGACGGTGGTCATGCATCTCGCTCCGACTGCGAGCCGCCGCGTCTACCAGCAGCGGATCGGCCGGATCATGCGCCTTCATCCCCGCAAGGAAGCCGGCATCGTCGTCGACTTCGTCCACAAGGGCGCGACGCACAACGACCGCGTCGTCACGCTGCACTCGCTGCTCGGCGCGGACTTCTACCGGGAGGGCGCGCGTGTCACGCCGGCGCCGCGCCGCCGCGTGCAGCGGCGCGCCCGGCGCAAGCTCGCGCCGGCACACTGGCTCGTCCCCGTGACGCCGGACGTCAGCCGCCGGCTCGCGGTCATCCAGCGCGAGTGGCAGCGCGTGGACCCGCGCTACCTCGACGAGGAGGAGCAGCGCTTCTGGGCGCGCATCGCGGGCCGGCAGGCGCGCTTCGAGGACCGGGTCTCGCTCTTCGAGAAGCTGACGAACCGCGCGAGCAAGGCGGCGCTCGAACAGTTCCTGTTCACGTGCGCTGCCGAGAACCCGAACCGCCGCCTGCGGATGATGGCGCTGTCCGACCGCGTCTCGATGACCGTCGACAGGGCCAGCTTCGACGACCTCGTCACCCTCGTCACGCAGGCGCCGCCGTGGGAGAAGGACCGGGTACAGGGCGTGCGGGTCCTGCTCCGCGCGATCGGTGAGGGCCGGCCGGACGCCCCCGAGCAGATCCTCGCTCGGTGGACCTGGCGGCTGGCCCGGGCCGTGCGCAAGGTGCTCGACCGGAAGGCGAGCGCGGAGTACCCCGAGGCCAAGCGTCTGCTCGGCGCGCTCGCGAACTCCCGCGGCCACAGGCACGAGGAGAACGCGGGGAAGCTGGCAGCCGCGGCCAAGGAGCTGCCGCTCGCGACGGCGGCGGCACTGCTCGCCTCGGCCGAGGGCTACACCCCGCGTGCGAACCACGTCCTCGAGACGGCCCGCGAGGAGCTCGGCAGCGTCGGCGACGTCGCCGGCGCTCTCGCCGACGACCTGCCCGCGCCGAAGGC
>DATENZ010000075.1:0-9027 GCA_035274625.1 Gaiellaceae bacterium | reverse complement strand
CACGCCCGCACGCGAGGCGCGCCCGCGCGGGTTCCGGGTGCTCGGCCTCGTCCCGCGCTCACCCGACGTCCACCGGAAGACGGCGCCGCCGGCGGCGCCGAAGATCGCTGTGTGGAAGCCGGAGCCGGTGGCGGCTCCGGCTCCGAAAGCGCCGAAGGCCCGTGCCACCTCCGGGCGGCACACCAACTTCCTCGGCCTGCCGGATGGGAGCTACTGGCTCACGGGCTCGGTCGCGCTCCTCGCGCTGCTCGCGATCGGGTGCACGGTTGCGGCGCTCGGTCTCGGCGGCGCTCTCAGGCGCCGCCTCTCCGACCGGCCCCGGACCTACTTCCGCTACTAGGCGAGCACTCGAGCCTCAGCACCGCAGTAAGACTTGCGCATGGCGCTCTACGCCGGCACCTCGGGGTTCTCCTACGCGACCTGGAGAGGAGTGAAGGAGGGAGAGCTCGGAGCGTTGCTCGAGGCCGCATTCGGGAAGCCCGACTTCTACCCGGCCGGGACGCCGCAGAAGGATTTCCTCCGCGCGTACGCAGAACGCCTCCCGTCGGTGGAGCTGAACGCGACCTTCTACCAGCTGCCCTCGGAGGACCGGCTGCGGGGGTGGGCCGAGCAGACGCCGCCGGAGTTCCGGTTCGCGGTGAAGATGAACCGCCGCGCGACGCACTTCGGCGATCTGTCCGTCGTGCCGACGTTCTGCGAACGGATCAGGGTGGTCGGCGAGCGGCTCGGCCCGATCCTCGTCCAGCTCCCGCCGACCCGCCCGCTCGACGAGGGCTGGCTCGAGCTCTTCCGCGAGACGGCCGACCCCGAGCTCGAGTACGCGTTCGAGTTCCGGCACGAGTCCTGGGCAGGCGTCGAGGGCGTCCAGGTGATCAACGCGCTCGACGGCGAGCCGCCCTTCCGCTACCTGCGCCTGCGCGAACCGCCGTACGACGAGGCCGCGCTACGCGCGTGGGCGGACCGGCTGCGGCCGCTCCTCGACGACGGAAAGCGGCTGTACGTGTACTTCAAGCACGAGGACGATCCGCTCGCGCCGGCCTACGCCCGCCGCCTGCTCGACCTGGTCTAGAACCGTGCCGCCGCACCGAGGTGCCGCTTGTGAACGCCGGAGGCGAGGATCTCCTCGATCTGCTCGACCGCGTATTCGAGCTCGGCCTCCGTGTTGAAGAAGTGCGGCCCGAGTCGCAGGCCGACGTCGGGGCGGAAGTCGCAGAGGATCTGCCGCTCGGCGAGCTCCTTGTGCACGCCCTCGAAGCCGGCAACGCGAACAGTGACGCTTGCGCCGCGGCGCGTGGGGTCGCGCTGGCTCGTCACCTCGAAGCCCGCCTGGTCGGCGAGCTCGACCAGCAGGTCGGTCAGCGCCAGCGACCGCTCGCGGATCGCGTCGATGCCGACCTCCTCGATCACGTCGTAGCCGGCGGTCGCGGCGTAGAGCGCGGGCACGTTCGGCGTCCCGGTGAGGAAGCGTGCGATCCCCTCCGCGTACTCGAGCTCCGGCTCGAACGCGAACGGCCGCGCGTGTCCCTGCCAGCCGACGAAGGTCGGCTCCAGCCGCTCGATCAGGTCCGGGCGAACGTAGAGCCAGCCTGCGCCGGGCCCGCCGCAGAGCCACTTGACCGACCCGCCGGTGGCGAAGGCGACGCCGAGCTTCTCGGCGTCGACCGGCACCGCCCCGGCCGACTGGTAGGCGTCGAGCAGGATGTGCGCGCCGACCTCGTCGGCCCGGCGCGCGACGGCCTCAACGTCCTGCAGCTCCGCCGTCTTGTAGAGCACGTGGCTGACCGGGACGAGCAGCGTGCGCTCGTCGATCGCCTCGAGCAGCGCGTCGAGGTCCGGCACGACGTCGATCTCGGCGCCCGGCTGCGCCTGGAGCACGTAGCGCACGGACGGGAACTCGCCCTCGACGTAGACGATCCGGTTCCGCGGCGGCTCGAGGCGGAAGCAGGAGAGGACGACGGCGACCGCGACCGTGACGTTCTGGTGCATGCACACCGTGCCGGGCGGCGCGCCGACGATCCGGCCGATCTGGTCGCCGACCGTCAGCGGCATGTCCCACCAGCCCTCGCCCCAGGAGCGGATCCCGCGCGTCTTCCACATGCGCGCGTACTCGACGAGCCGGTCCTCCGCGGCCGCCGGCATCGCCGCGAGCGAGTGGTTGATCAGGTAGGTCGTGTCCGCGAGGATCGGGAAGCGGTCGCGGTAGGCAACGGCGTCCACGGCCGCCGAGTATAGGCCCGCCGCCGCGGGCGCCCTCTCCTCACGTGACACTCTTGACACCGGGCAGCCATCGCCAGTTCGAGCATCCCGCCAAGCGTGGACGAGTGACGGCGCCCGGCAAGCCTGAAGAAGGGGATAGCCTCCACGTCATGAGACAGGCCGTCGTCGTCGCGCTTGCCGCCGTGTTGCTCGCGGCCGGCGCAGCGACTGCCGGCGAGGAGCCCGGTCGCGCCCTTCCCGACGGCAAGACATCGAGGGGCGGCTACATCGGCCTGATCTTCAACACGCACACGATGCTCGTCGAGGGCATCGATCTCGAGTGGGGGTGCCGGAGCGTCGCGAACGGCAAGGCCGCCTTCGCGATCGTCACCCACAAGGGCATCGGGAGGATCCCGTCGAGCCACAAGCTCTCGCTGGACGTGGCCCTGCCGTACACGAAGATCGGAAGCTCGAAGACGCTCGGCACCGCGCGCGTCACGCTCGTCGCGTCGATCGACTGGACGCCGAGCACGTCGAACCAGCACGCCACCGCGAAGGGCACGGTCTCCGTGAAGACAGGACCGTGCAGCAGCGGCACCCTCGCCTTCACCGCCCGCGAGCACTAGCGCCTAGCTGATCCGCTTCAGCAGCGCGAGCGCCTGCTGGTTCCACGGGACGCGATGGGTCACGCCCGCGGCGCGCAGCGACCCGAGGTGCGCGAGGTACCAGTCGTAGGTCCGGCACAGGGCCTCCGCGTTCGACCACCTGGGCGACCACCCGAGCAGCCGCTCCGCCTTCTCGATCGACACGTACGAGTCGCGGTGCGCCGTCTTGTAGTGCCACTCGGCGAGCGGCGACACGCGGAGCAGCTCGAGCCCGCGGAGCGCGACCTCGGCCGCGCGAGCCGGCACCGGCGTCAGCCGGCTCCGCGAGCCCGCATGGTCGACGAGCGCCTGAAGGTCGGAGCGCACCGTGCCGAAGTCCTTCGCGCCCACGTTGAGCGTCTCGCCCGCCGCCTCCGGCCGCTCCGCCGCGAGCACGAGCGCGTCGACCAGATCCTCGACGGCGAGCAGCTGGTACCGGTTGCAGCCGTCGCCGAGCATGTAGATCCGCCGGCCGTCGCGGATCCAGTCGAAGAGGATCTCGAAGACACCGAGCCGCTCCGGCCCGATGAACGTCTTCGGCCGGACGATCACGAAGCCGAGCCCGCGCCGGCCGAATGCGCGGGTCACCTCCTCCGCCTCGATCTTCGACTCGCCGTACCAGCCGACGCCGACGAGCGGATCGGCCTCGCGGATCGGGTGCACCTCCGGGACGCCGTAGACCGACGTCGAGGAGACGAGGACGACGCGCCGCACGCCCGCGTCCGCCGCCGCCGCGAGCACGGTCGCCGTGCCGCCCACGTTGACGGAGCGGATTGCCTCCCGGGACGCCTGGATCGGTAGGGCCGCGGCGGCGTGAACGAGCACGTCGGCCCCCTCGACGAGCGCCGCGGCGTCGCGCGGCCGCCGGACGTCGCCGATCACCGCCTCGACCCGCCGCTCGAGCTCCGGCTCGTCCAGCGGCGCGAGGTCGAGCGTGCGCACGTCGTGGCCGTCGGCGAGTAGCCGCCGGGCCAGGTGCAGGCCGAGAAATCCCGCCCCGCCCGAGATCGCCCAGCGCATCGGCGGAGACCTTAGCGACCGGCCGGGGAGCTACCCGTACTGCAGAACGCCAGGTGGCCCCATCGTGCGGTCGCGCCGCTGGCGACAAGCTCGCATTGCAAACCAGGAAAGGAGCGGCAATGCAGCAGAACCCGAACAAGAGCACCGGCCTCGCGGTCGGAGCCTGGGTCGCCGCCGTGCTGGGCGTGCTCGTCCTCGCCGCAGGCGGGACGGCGATCTGGGCAGACGCCTGGAAGCGCGACGACAACGGCTACTTCTCCGCGAACAGCCACCACTACCAGGCCGACACGCGGGCGATCGTCACCGAGTCGATCACGGTCGGCAGCTACGTCCCGACGTGGCTCGCCGGGAAGGTGCGCCTGGACGCCTCGAGCGAAAAGCCGCTGTTCGTCGGCATCGCGCCGACCAAGACCGCGGATGCCTACCTCGCGCGCGTCGCGCACACCAAGGCGACGGATCTGGAGATGGATCCGTTCAAGGTCACCTACGTCGACCACGCGGGCGCGAAGGTTCCGGGCCCGCCCGCGAAGGAGCCGTTCTGGGCTGCGTCCGTGTCCGGCACGAGCAAGCCGCTGACGTGGAGCCTGCGATCGGGGAAGTGGTCGATCGTCGTCATGAACGCAGACGGATCGCCCGGCGTCGCTGCGTCGATCGGCGTCGGCGTCAAGGTTCCCGCGCTGCTCTGGGCCGGGATCGGGGCGAGCGTGTTCGGCGGCGCCCTGCTCGGCGCGGCCGCGCTGATGTTCGCTGCGCGCTCGCGGGCCTACCGGCGCTCGACCGCGGCGGCGGCCTTGGCCGGCTGAGGTGCCGGCTTCGCCGGAGGCTTGGAGTCGACGAGGATCGCCGCGAGGAGGAGAATCGAAACCGCCACCGCCGCCTCCCCGGCCAGCGACCGCGGGAGGCGCGCGGCGATCCGCGGAGACTCCAGACGCGGCCGGATCACGAAGTGGTGGAACGCACCCCACCCGAGCGCGAGCACGACGAGGCCGAGCTTGACGAGCAGCAGCCGCCCGTAGCCGACATCCCACAGGTCGTCCAGCGCCGGAAAGCGCTTGAACGTCATGTAGACGCCGGCGCCGACGACGACGGCGATCAGGGGCCCGGCAATCTCCGAGAACCGCCAGAAGGCCGGCCGGCGCAGGGAGGGGTCCTTCCAGACGACCAGCGCGAGCGAGAGCAGGCCGCCGATCCAGAGCGCCGCCGCCGACAGATGCACCCAGTCGGCGAACGACGGGAGCCAGCCGCGGTCGTCGGACTGGTGGCTCGACAGCGAGAGCCCGGAGCCGAGCCCCAGCGAGAGCACGAACGCCGCCCAGAGCAGGACGCGGCGGCCCGTCAGCCAGGCGAGGTAGAGGAGCGCGGCGACGAACGCGAAGCCGAGCTCCATCGCGACGAACGCCTTCCCGAAGCGAGTGGAGTTGGCGAAGGGCGACAGGTCGCCGTACAGGAACGCGGTGAACGGGAGCTGGAGGGCGTCCTGCGCGCGGAGGAGGAAGGCGACGATCCCCACCTCGAGCGCTGCGACGACGCCGACGCCCGTCAGCCGGTAGAAGCGGCGCTCGACCGGCGCCGGCAGCGGCCCGCGGAGGACGAACAGCCGGAAGCCGAGCCCGCCGGTGAGGAGCGCGAGCGAGACGAAGTAGAGCCAGCGGACGACGTGCTCCGAGGTGGTGGGGCCCGTCGCGCCGAACGCCTCGCTCAGGTGCGGCGCCGCCGCCCGGACGCCGAACGTGAACACCCCGCGGCCGACGTGGCTGTCGTTCGAGATCGCCGCCCACCGCACGGTGTAGCCGCCGCGCGGAAGCCGCTTCAGCGGCGCGACGATCACCCGCGGATCGGTGGCAAGCGGGTGCGGCGCTCCCGAGAGCAGGCTCCCCTTCGCGTCCACGACCTCGATGGCGTTCGGGAGGACGCGAACGCCCTGGTCGAACCTGAGGGTCACGACGCGCGGTGACGCCGCGAGCCGCTCGCCCATCCGCGGCGCCGTCTTCTCGAGCGTCGCGTGCGCCCACGCGCCGGTGGGGAACGCGAGCACAAGCAGCAGTGCGACGAGGAGGCGCTTCATCGGTGCTGGACCCCCGCGGATGGATCGAGGTGGCCGAAGATCGCAGCGACGTCCCGCGAGCTGTAGAGCGCGACCGCGACCGCCACGACGACGAGCGCGTAGCCGGCGCGGAACGAAAGCGAGCCCGGCTTGAACGCCAACGCGAGCGGGAAGAGCGAGCCGACGAGGAGCGTCCAGCCGCAGGCGTGGTGCACGAAGGCCGACCGTGAGTAGAGCCAGGGGTTCGCCTCGTGAATCAGGAACGCGGCGCCGGAGACGGCGAACGACACCGGCACTGCGAGCTTCCAGAGCTCGCTCCGGAGCTTCCCCCTCACGAGGCCGAGCTCGGCCGCGCCCGCGAGCATCATCGTCTGGGCCCAGGCGCTGTGCGCCAGCATGTGCACGGTCGAGTTGGTGTAGAAGACCATCACCGGCCACATCAGAACGCCGAGCCCGAACAGCAGGCTCGGCCAGAGATATGCGCGCCAGGCGCGTCGCCGCCAGACCTCCTGCCCCACGATCCCTTCCGCCAGGAGCAGCAGCCCAAGCAGCAGAACGCCGGTGGCGAACAGCCAGTGGACGTGTTCGGCCGGCGGCTGCACTAGACCTCCGGTTCCTCCAGGTCACGCACGAGCGGGCGCGCGACCAGCAGGTGGAAGACGACCCCCGCGAGGAGGACCAGCAGGGGCGGCTGGACGACGAGCCACCAGAAGCCCTCCCCGCGCGGGTGAAACAGGGTCACGCGCCATGGCTGGAGCAGCCCCCAGACGACGCCGGCGAGCCCTGTCAGCGGTCCAAGCGAGAGGACCGTGAGCGCGCGCGCCGAGCGCCGTGCCCGGGTGCGCGGAAGTTCGGTTGCGTACTGCGTCATCGATGCCTCCATCCGGGTCGCTCCTCACGGGGACCGTCCCGGGACAGTCCCCGCCGCTACGCGGGGAGCGGAGGCGGCCGGCTCTCGAACGAGATGCCGAAGATGCGCCGCGGGGGCGCGACGGCGATCAGGCTCGGCCGCGGCACATGGAGGGAGCCGCGCCCGGCGAGGCGCAGCGCACGCTGCACGGTCGCCTGCGCGTAGTGCTCGTACTCGGCGAGCCAGCCCTGTACCGCCGCCCAGACGACCGCGCAGACGACGCTCAGGACTGCGAAGACCGGCAGCGCCGAGGAGTGCAGCCACGGGGAGAGGACGGGCCACCGGCCCGCGGCCGCGCCCTCGGCGTCGCTCTGCACGAGGAAGATCAGTGCGGTCAGCGCGAAGAAGAGCAGGCAGAGCCGCGCCGAGACGGTCACCCGGAGGCGCGGACGCCGCGCGCGGCCGCCGATGAGCCGCAGGGCCGCCCGCTCGGCGGCGTGTGCCCTCAGCACGCGCCACAGCAGCCGGCCGAGCAGCAGTGCGATCGCGCCCTTCACGACCGCGAGCAGGATCGGGTAGTAGTCGGCGCCTGCGTAGCTCGGCGAGGCAACGTGGCGACCGACGTCGATGCGCCCGGTCAGGGACCGTCCGAGCAGCTCAGCGGCCAGCGCGAGCAGCGCAAAAGCGAGGACCGAAAGGAGGCGCTGGTGCCGGCGCGCCCGTCTCATTGGTCGATGATAACGCCGTTCCGGCGAAAGTTATTCAGCCGAGCAGCGTCAGCGTGTAATCGGCGCGCGTGTCGCCGTCGAAGCAGAAGAGCAGGACGCGCTGCCACTGGCCGAGGCAGAGCCGCCCGGCGTCGAACGGGATCTGCTCGGTGCGCGGGCCGAGCAGCGCGAGGAGCAACCGCTCGCGGTCCGAGTACCTCCGCGGTACGATCCGTTCGAGCAGCTCTTCGACGTCGCAGAAGAACCCGGATTCGCGCTCGCTGACGCGGACGAGCGAGCTCGGGACCGCGGCGGCGACGTAGGCGATGCCGCGCCCGACGTCGCTCGAGCTCACGTCGCGCGAGATCTCGTTCGTGATGTCGAAGACCGACAGCGTCGGCAGCGCCGCTGCGACCGAGTGGGGAACCTCGACGGACGTCATCGGGCGGCGACCTCCCTCGGTAGGCGGAAGTGGACGTGTTCGCGCGCGACGGTGACCTCAGCGACCTCCCCGTAGCCGCTCGCGTCGAGCCGCGCGATCACTGCCTGGACGAGCTCCTCCGGCGTCGAGGCGCCCGCGGTCAGCCCGACGATCTCATGGCCGTCGAGCAGCTCGTCGTCGATTGCGTTCTCGTCCTCGATCAGGGTCGCGGCCGCGCCGCGAGCCCGGGCGACCTCGACGAGGCGCTGCGCGTTCGAGCTCGTCGGCGAGCCGATCACGAGGATCAACGTTGCGCCCCTGGCCACGATCTCCTTCACCGCGTCCTGGCGATTCTGGGTTGCGTAGCAGATGTCGTCGGCACCGGGCCGCCGCAGGTCGCCGAACCGGCGCTCGAGAACGTCGACGGTCGACGCCACGTCGTCGAGCGAGAGCGTCGTCTGGCTGATCACGGCCAGCGGCTTCCCGCTCGTCTCGAGGGCGGCGGCCTCCTCCGGCGACTCGACGACGACGATCTGCTCCGGGCGCTCACCCTTCGTCCCGATCACCTCGACGTGGTGCCGGTGGCCGACGAGCGCGACGAGATGGCCGCTGTCGGCGTACCGCCGCGCCTCGGCGTGCACCTTCGAGACGAGCGGGCAAACCGCGTCGACTACGCGCAGGCCGCGCCGCTCGCAGTTGTCGCGGACGGCAGGCGCGACGCCGTGGGCCGACAGGACGCAGATCGCTCCCTGCGGCACCTCCTCCTCGTCATCGACGAAGACGGCGCCGAGCCGCTCGAGGCGGCGCACGACGTGGTCGTTGTGGACGATGTGGTGGCGGACGTAGATCGGAGGCCCGTGCTGCTCCAGCAGACGCTCGACGATCTCGATCGCCCGGTCGACGCCGGCGCAGAAGGAGCGCGGGGCTGCGAGGAGGACCTGCTTCACGCGCGTCCACCCCCGGGCGAGGCGCTGCGCAAGGCTCGAAGCGCTGCGCGAATGTTCGCGAGCGCCCGCGTGGTCGCCGCAGGCTGCCGCAGGAGCGCGGCAAGCGCCTGCGCGGGTCGCGGCCGCCCGGTCGGCGAGACCGCGGCGCCCAGTGGGCCGAGCGGATGGTCCGGCGTGTCGCTGACTGCGCGCACCGCG
>DATENZ010000074.1:0-35301 GCA_035274625.1 Gaiellaceae bacterium | reverse complement strand
CGAGCAGCTTGTCGAGCCAGCCCATCGTCTCTCCTGTCTTCCGGGGGATGGAGACCGGAGTATCCGAGATGGGCACAAAAAATGCCAGATCCGGCGAGCCCGAAGGCCTACCGGATCTGACGCGCGGGACAGTAACGCAGTCGCCACGCAGGTGTCAAGCGCCGAGTGCCCGAGCGAACATGCGTTCCTCCGGCCGCGCGGCGCCGTAGGCTTTCGGCGTGCGCGACTTCTTCGGTCCGGGCGGGCGGCTCGAGCAGGTGCTCTGCGGATACGAGCCGCGCGTGGAGCAGGCGGCGCTCGCCGAGGAGGTCGAACGCGCCCTCGCTTGCCGCACCCATCTGCTCGCAGAGGCGGGAACGGGCACCGGGAAGAGCCTCGCCTACCTGATCCCCGCGCTCGAGTCCGGGCAACGGATCGTCGTTGCCACGGCGACGAAGGCCCTTCAGGAGCAGCTGCTGACGAAAGACGTGCCCGTTGCCGCCGCCGCGCTCGGTCGTGAAGTGCGCGTCGCGGTGCTGAAGGGGCGCCAGAACTACCTTTGCCGCAACGGGCTGCACGGCTTCGAGCTGCTCGGCGGGCAGCTCTTCGAGCGCCCCCAGGACGCGTTCGCGTTCGACGCCATGCGCGGCTGGATCGACACCACCGAGACGGGCGATCGTGCCGAGCTCGAGCTCGAGCCGCCGCCGGGGGTCTGGGCCGAGATCGCCGTCGGGGCCGACCGCTGCCTCGGCCGCCGATGCCCGTTCATCGGGGTCTGCTTCTCCGAAGCGGCGCGCGAGCGCGCGTCGCACGCCGACCTCGTGATCGTCAACCACGCGCTGTACTTCGCGGACCTGGGCCTGCGCAGCCGCACCGACTCGCCGGCGGTCCTGCCCGAGCACGAGGCGGTCGTCTTCGACGAGGCCCACCGGCTCGAGGAGTCGGCGGCAACGTGGCTCGGGGGCCGCATCAGCGCGCCCGTCCTCCACCGGCTCCTCCGCGACGTCGATCGCGCCTGCCGGGAGGCGGCGCTGCCCGTCCCGGCCCGTGCAGTCGACCGGGTCGAGGAGGCAGGGCTCCGCTTGATCGCCGCGGTCGCGCCGCCTGCCGGACGGCGCCGGCTGCGCGAGGTCCCGGCCGAGCCGGCGCAGGCGCTCGCGCTGCGGCTGACCGAGCTCGCCGCGGCCCTGACGGCGAAGCAGGACGAGGTCGAGGCCGTCGCGAACCGCGCGCTCCGGATCGCCGCCGACGTCGCGGTCTGTCTGGAGACCGACGATGCCAACCGCGTGGTCTGGGCGGAGCCGGACACGCTCGCGTGGGCGCCGATCGACGTCGGGCCCGCGCTCGACGAGCTGTTGTGGGACGCCGGCCCGACTGCCGTGCTCGTCTCGGCGACGCTGCGGGCGGGCGACGATTTCCGCTTTCTCCGCGAGCGGCTCGGCCTGCGTCACGCGGACGAGGTGGCGGTCGGGTCGCCGTACGACTTCCGGTCGCAGGCGCTGCTGTATCTGCCGCGCGGTCTCCCCGACCCTCGCGAGCACGGGGCGCTCGGGCGGGTCGCCGAGGAGGTCCGCGCGCTGTGTGCCGCGTCGAGCGGGCGCGCGCTCGTCCTGACGAGCTCCTACCGCGCCCTGGAGGCGATCGCGGCAGGCCTCCGCGGCCGGATCCCGTACGACGTCCTCGTTCAGGGCGAGGCGCCGCGCGAGCGGCTGCTCGAGCGCTTCCGCGACGAGGTCGGCTCGGTGCTCGTTGCGACGTCGACGTTTTGGCAGGGGGTCGACATCCCGGGCGAGTCGCTCTCGCTGCTGGTGATCGACAAGCTCCCGTTCGCGGCGCCGGGAGACCCGCTCGTCGAGGCCCGCTACGAGCGCATCAATGCACTCGGCGGCGAGTGGTTCCGCGAGTACGCGCTCCCGACTGCGGTGCTCCAGCTGAGGCAGGGGTTCGGGCGCCTGATCCGGTCGCACGCGGACCGCGGCGTGGTCGCGATCCTCGATCCGCGCCTGCGTTCGCGTCCGTATGGCGGTGCATTTCTGGACGCGCTGCCGTCTTGTCCGGTCACGTCCGACCGCGCCGCCGTCGCGGACTTCTTCGCCGCAGAGGCGCTGCTAACCGCCTGATACCCTCGCCGCCGATGGCCAAGAAGCCCCGCACGCCCGATCCGCCTCGCCGCGTCCAGGCACCGAAACAACGCCACGCACCGCGGCAGGGCCTGACTCCGGACCGGCTCCGCATGCTCCTGTACGGCGCGGGCGGTGCCGCCGCCATCGGCCTGGTGGTCGCGCTGATCGTCGTCTTCGCGGGCGGGAAGAGCGCCGCGGGCAATCCCGAGTCGATCGCGACGACGATGAAGGCCGCCGGCTGCACGCTGACGACGCGTCCGGCGACGAAGTCCGGGCTGCACATCACCAGCTTCAACCAGACCGTCACGTACCCGACGTATCCGCCGGTCAGCGGACGCCACTACTACCAGCCCCCGATCTGGGGCAACTACACGCAGCCCGTCGATCCACGGCAGGCAGTTCACGCCGAGGAGCACGGCGGAGTCGTGATCTGGATCGGGCCGGACGTCCAGGAGCCCGAGCGGCAGCAGATCTCAGACTTCTACGACGAGAGCCCGAACGCGATGCTCGTCACGCCGATCGAGAACACCTCGAAGGGCGTCAAGTACCCGAAGCACGCTCCGCCGGACGCGAAGATCTACCTCACCGCCTGGACGACGAAGATCGAGGACGGCACGCCGACGGACGGCCAGGACGTGATCGCCACGTGCCCGCACTTCGACGAGAAGGCCTTCGCGGCGTTCCGGGACGAGCTCCGAGGCCGAGGCCCGGAGCGCTTCCCGGTCAGCATCCTGACGCCGGGCACCTAGACGCAGTCCGCCGCCGCTGCCGACATGGCGGCAGCGGCAGCCAGCCGTCCGCCGTCAGCAGGGGGAGGGGGGTCCACGGGGGGAACCGGCTGTTCCCCCCGTGCGGGAGACCGATGTGGCGGCGACAGCCGCCGCGAGGGAGCGTTGCCGGGGCAGGGACTCGAACCCTGACGCCCCCGAAGGGGCACCTGGTTTTAAGCCAGGCGCGTATGACCAATTTCGCCACCCCGGCGGGAAGCCAGGATAGCCCTACTCCCTCTGGCCGTCCTGCTTCCGGAACGCCTCGTCGGCGAGGCCGGTCACCTTGGAGAGCAGGCCGGTCAGCTCCATCGGGACGACGAGCTTCGTCGCCGGCGAGTTGCCGATCTGCTTCAGCGCCTCGAGGTACTGGAGGCTCATCGTGTTCGCGTCGACCGTGCGTGCGACCTCGAAGATCTTCTCGAGCGCGAGCGAGAACCCCTCGGCGCGCAGGATGGCCGCCTGACGCGCGCCCTCGGCGTTGAGGATCGCCGATTGCTTCTCGCCCTCGGCAACCGTGATCGCGGCCTGCTTCGAGCCCTCGGCCTCGGTGACGACGGCGCGGCGCGTCCGCTCGGCCGACATCTGCCTCGTCATCGCCTCTTGGACGGTCGGCGGCGGGATGATCTCACGCACCTCGACGTTCGTCACCTTCACGCCCCAGCGCTCGGTCACCTCGTCGAGCTTCGCCCGGAGGAGCAGGTTCATCTCCTCGCGCTTCGACAGCACGTCGTCGAGGGACATGTCGCCGACGACGCTCCGCAAGGTCGTCGCCGCGATGTTCTGCGCTGCTCCGGCGAAGTTCTGCACTTTGAGCACGGAGTCGACGACGTCGACGACGCGGTAGAAGATGATGAAGTCGATCGTGATCGTCGCGTTGTCCTTCGTGATCGCCGTCTGGTGCGGGATCTCGAGGTAGAGCTCGCGCTGGTCGACCCAGACCGCGCGATCGACGATCGGGATCAGGAAGACGAGCCCCGGGCCGCGCGTGCCCACGCAGCGGCCGACGCGGAACAGGACAATCCGCTGGTACTCGCGGACGATCTTCACGGACGTGAGCGCCCAGATGACCGCGACCAGCGCGACAATTGCGATCGCGACGAGCGCCGCTGTCACGCACCGAGTCTGACGCGTGGCGCCGCGAAATGCGAGCGCCGCTCTAGCGTGTCCGGGCTACCGGCGCCACAGGACCGCGACCGCACCGCTCACGTAGGCGAGAACGGAGACGACCGCGGTCAGCTTCAGTGCTCGTGGCATTCGGAACCCAATCGTTCGACGAGCCAAGCATCGGCTCCTGCGCGTGCTTCCTTGAGGGATTCCGCCTTGGACGTCCCGTACACTCCGGCCCGTGGCGGGATTGCAGGAGATTTCCGCAGATCACGCGCCGCTCGAGTGGGAGACGCCGCTCTTTCAGACCGCGCTCGCGCAGTTCCTCCAGGCGGTCGACTTCGCGGAGGTCAGCCACGCGATCGTCGACCGGCTGAGCGTCCCCGAGCGCTCGGTGATCGTCGCCGTTCCTGTCAAGCTCGACGACGGCCGCCGGGTTGTCTTCCCGGGCTACCGGGTCCAGCATTCGAGCGTCCTCGGGCCGACCAAGGGCGGGATCCGGTACGACCCGCACGTCTCGCTCGGCGAGTGCGCGGCGCTCTCGATGTGGATGACGTGGAAGTGCGCGCTCCTGCGCCTTCCCTACGGCGGGGCGAAGGGCGGCATCAGGTGCGAGCCGCGTGCGCTGTCCGCGCGCGAGCTGCAGGCGCTCACGCGCCGGTTCACCGCCGAGCTGCTCCCGGTGATCGGGCCGCAGGAGGACATCCCCGCCCCGGACATGGCGACCGACGAGCAGACGATGGCCTGGATGATGGACACGTACTCGATGCAGGTCGGATACGCCGTACCGGAGATCGTCACCGGGAAGCCGATCTCGATCGGCGGCTCCGTCTTCCGCCCCGAGGCGACGGGCGCGGGCGTCGTGATGGTGATCGAACGAGCCTGCCGGCGACTCGGATGGAACCTGGCCGGGCAGCGGTGCGTCGTCCAGGGGTTCGGCAAGGTCGGCGGGGTCGCTGCCTGCGAGCTCGCCGAGCGCGGAGCCGTCGTGATCGCCGTCTCCGACGTCTCGGGCGGGGTCTACGACGAGGCCGGCCTCGACATCCGCGCGCTGTACGAGCACGCGATCGAGCACGGGCACGGCTCGCTGGCCGAGTACGACGGCGAGCACATCACGAACGAGGAGCTGCTCGAGCTGCCGTGCGACATCCTCGTGCTGGCCGCGCTCGAGGACCAGGTGACGGGCGAAAATGCCCCCCGCGTCAAGGCGCGCATGATCGCCGAGGGCGCGAACGGGCCGACGTCGCTCGAGGCGGACGCGATCTTCGCCGAGCGCGGCGTCGCGGTCCTCCCGGACATCCTCACGAACGCCGGCGGCGTGACGGTCTCGTACTTCGAGTGGGTGCAGGACCTCGGCCGCCTGTTCTGGGACCGGGACGAGATCCGGTCCCGGCTCGCCGAGAAGATGGGCGACGCGTTCGATCGCGTCTGGGAGCTCTCCCAACGGCAGGGGCTGACGCTGCGGCAAGCCGCGCTCGTCACCGGAATTCACGAGGTGGCGGCCGCGTTGAACGCCCGCGGGCTCTACCCGTAACGACATGAGCCTCGTTCGCGACGGGATGGTCTCGGATCCGGTGGCGCTGCCGGCTTCCGCGTCCGCGCAGGAGGCGGCCGAGCACCTCGTGCGCCCCGACGTCCGTGCCGTGCTCGTCGTCGACGACGAGGGCGCGCTCGTCGGCGTCGTCACGCCGCAGGCGCTCGTCGAGCGCGTGGTCGCGGCCGGGCTCGATCCCGGCTCGACGCAGCTCGCCGCGGTTGCCGTCCCACCCGTCCTCGTGCTCGACGCCGACGGCACCCTCGACGACGGCTACCGCCTGCTCGAGGAGGCCGAGGTCGAGCGCGCGCCCGTCACCGAGGCGGGACGCCTCGTCGGCGTCCTCTCTCGCTCGGTCGTCCAGCGGCGCCTCGCGGAGGACGAGCCGGAGGACGCAGGAGACGCGGGCTAGGACAGGTCCCGCGTGCGCCGCATCGGCTCGCGCCCCGCCGGCTGTGTCGGCTCCCGCCTCGCCGGGGCGGGCGGAATCGCCTGCGTGACCGGAGCATCCGTCGAGACCGTGATCGGCGTCCCGTGGTGGGCGAGCTCGAGCGCCGCGCCGTCCAGCAGCGTGTAGGTCGCCTCTTCCTTTCGCACCTCGACCTTCAGGCGCCTGCCGCGGAAGACGAACCTGAACGCGAGGCGCTGCAGCCGGGGCGGAAGTCGCGGGGCGAACGTCAGCTTGCCGTCGTAGTCCCGCACCCCGCCGAACCCGGCCACGGCCGCAGTGGCGGCGCCGGCGAGCGACGCGATGTGGACGCCGTCGCGCGTGTTGTGCTCGAGGTCGTGCAGGTCCATCAGAGCGGCCTCGCCGAAGTAGTCGTAGGCGAGCTCGAGGTGCCCGACCTCGGCCGCGACGACAGCCTGCGTGCAGGGCGAGAGCGACGAGTCCCGCACGGTGATCGCCTCGTAGTACTCGAAGTCCCGCGCCTTCTCCTCGTCCGTGAAGGCGTCCCCGCACCAGTGCAGAGCGAGGACGAGGTCGGCCTGCTTGACGACCTGCTTCCGGTAGAGGTCGAAGTACGGGTAGTGGAGGAGAAGGGGGTAGCTCTCCGGCGGCGTGCGCGCGAAGTCCCAGCGCTCGTGATCGGTGAAGCCCTCCGACTGCGGGTGGACGCCGATCGCGTCGTCCCAGGGAATGACCATGTTTTCGGCCGCGTCCCGCCAGGTCGCGGCTTCTTCCAGGTCGGCGCCGAACGTAGCCGAGTGGCGGGGATGGCGCGCCACGGCATCGGCGGCGGCGCGCATGTTCCGCTGCGCGAGCAGGTTCGTGTAGACGTTGTTGTCCGCGATCGCGCTGTACTCGTCGGGGCCCGTGACCCCGTCGATGCGGAAGCGACCTGCCGGGTCGTGGTGGCCGAGTGAGCGCCAGAGGCGTGCGGTCTCGATCAGCAGCTCGAGACCGACGGCGCACTCGAAGTCGTGATCCTCGACCGCCGCCTGATACCGGATCACCGCGTCGGCGATTGCGGCATTGACGTGGAACGCAGCGGTACCGGCGGGCCAGTAGCCGGAGCACTCGTGGCCGCGGATCGTGCGCCACGGGAACGCGGCGCCGCGGAGACCGAGCTCCGTCGCCCGCGCGCGCGCGAGATCGAGTGTCGTATGGCGCCAGCGGAGCGCATCGGCGGCGGCTTGGGGCGCCGTGTACGTCAGGACGGGAAGGACGAAGCGCTCGGTGTCCCAGAATGCGTGGCCGTCGTAGCCCGGCCCCGTCAGGCCCTTGGCGGCGATCGCGCGCTGCTCGGCCCGCGCCCCTGCCTGGAGGGTGTGGAAGAGCGCAAAGCGAATCGCCTGCTGCAGCTCGGTGTCGCCGTCGAGCTCGATGTCGGCCGCGTCCCAGAACTCGTCGAGGTAGGCGCGCTGCCCGTCCAGCAATCCCTGCCAGCCCGCATGCCGCGCCTGCGTCAGCGCGGCGACGACCTGGTCGCGCACCGCGGGCAGCGAGCGCTGGCTCGACCACCCGTACGCGATGAACTTCACCACGCGCAGCCGGTCGTCCACGCCGAGGTCGGCGACCACGGTCACCCGGCCGACGTCCGGGCCGCTCTCCGCCGCGGTCTCCGTACCGTTCGGACCCTCGACCACGTGGTCCATGCCGGCGGCCATCAGCAGCTTGCTGCGCCGGGTCGAGTGGGCGAGGAGCACGCGGCCGGCGCGGTTGTAGAACTCTTCCGAGGCAAGCGGAGACTCGAGGACGGCGGCTGCACGCGGATCCGCCTGCGCGTGCGCTCCGGGCTCGTTCGCGACGAGCTCCGACTGGACGACGACGCGGAGCGGGTTGCCGATCGGCTCGACCTCGTAGAGGATCGCCGCCGCCGAGCGCTGGACGAACGAGACGAGCCGGGTGGAGCGGATGCGAACCTTCGCGCCCGCCGGCGACGTCCACTCCGCTTCGCGGCGGAGCGTGCCGGCGCGGAGGTCGAGGAGGCGCTCGTGCCGCTGCAGGCTCCCGTAGCGGACGTCGAACGGCTCGTCGTCGACGAGGAGCCGGATGATCTTCCCGTTCGTGACGTTGACGATCGTCTGTCCGGACTCGGGATAGCCGTAGCCCGCCTCGGCGTAGGGCAGCGGCCGCAGCTCGTAGAAGGAGTTCAGGTATGTGCCGGGGATGCCGAACGGCTCCCCCTCGTCCAGGTTCGCACGCAGGCCGATATGGCCGTTCGCGAGGGCGAAGACGGACTCGGTCTGCGCCAGGACGTCGAGGTCGAGGGATGTCTCGCACACCGACCAGGGCTCGACCGCGAAGGCCGGGCGCGTGGTCACCGGCGGTCCAGCAGCTCGGCCAGATCGGCGACGACGACGTCCGCGCCGTGCTCCCGGAGCGCATCCGCATGACCGACGCGGTCGACGCCCACGACGCAGCCGAAGTCGCCGGCCCGCCCGGCTGCGACACCGGCCAGCGCGTCCTCGAAGACGGCCGCCTCCGCCGGCTCCACCCGCAGCGCCCGCGCAGCGGCGAGAAACGTGTCCGGCGCCGGCTTGCCGCGCAGATGCTCGTGCTCCGCCACTCCCGCGTCGATCCGCACCTCGAAGAGGTCCTCGATCCCCGCCGCTCTGATCACCTCGAGGGTGTTCGCACTCGAAGAGACGACCGCGCGGTGCAGGCCCGCGTCGCGCGCCGACTGCAGGTACCGGACCGAGCCCTCATAGACGTCGACCCCGCGCTCGTGGATCAGCGAGAGGACGAGCTCGTTCTTCCGGTTGCCGAGCCCGTGGACCGTCTCGGCGCCGGGGGGATCGTCGGGCGTACCTTCCGGCAGCTGGATCTCGCGCGAGGCGAGGAAGGAGCGCACTCCGTCGTAGCGCGGCATGCCGTCGACATATTCGTTGTAGTCGTCGGCCGCGTCGAACGGCACGAACGCCTCGCCCGTGCGTGCGGCCCGCGCAGCGAGGAACCCGTCGAACATCTCCTTCCACGCGGCGGCGTGCAGCGTGGCCGTGTTCGTCAGGACGCCGTCGAGGTCGAAGAGGCAGGCGCGGATCGTGTCGGGCAGCCCGAGCATCAGCAGCAGGTGTACGCGCCCGGCGGCGCGTCCCCCTCCACGACTGCCGGCAGCTCCGTGGCGGCGAGCGCGACCCCGTGCAGGAGGTCGTGCTCGCTGACCTCGATCTCCCGCAGGCCGTACCGCCGCAAGGCCTCGCGGAGGATGACCGCACCGGCGACGATCACCGGGGCGCGCTCCGGGTCGAGCCCGGGCACGCGGCGCCGCTCGTCGAGCGACAGCGCGGCGAGGCGGTGCAGCTGGTCGCCGACCGCCTCCGCCGTCAGCACGTGGCCGTGGACACGCTCCCGGTCGTACTCGACGAGCCCCAGGTCGAGCGCCGCGAGCGAGGTGATCGTCCCCGCGACGCCGATCGCGCTGCTCGCGGCGAGCTCCGGGAGCACGGCGCGGACGGCTTCGCTCGCCGCAGCCACGTCGTCGCCGTGGCGCTCGGTCAGCCGCACCGAGCCGATGTCCAGGCTCGCGTGCCACGGGACGCCGTAGGCGTCCCGGGTTTCCAGCCGCGCGTCGCCGGCTCTGCCGGTGACGCTTGCAGCTCTGCCGGCCTGAATCAGCTCGGTCGAGCCGCCGCCGATGTCGAGGATCAGAGCTCCCGGCGCCAGGCTCCGGCCCGCGGTGACGCCGCGGTAGGTCAGCTTCGCCTCCTCGTCGCCGGAGAGGAGTCGAGTCGCGAAGCCGTAGCTCCACTCGATCTCGCCCAGGAAGGCCTCGCCGTTCTCGGCGTCGCGGACGGCGCTCGTCGCGACGGCCAGTGTCCGATCCGCACCGAGCAGCTCGAGCTCGCGCCGGAACGTCGTGAGGACGTTCCGCACACGCGCGACGGCAACGGGCAGAAGCCGCCGCCGTTCGTCGACGCCCTCGCCGAGTCGCGTGATCCGGAGCCGCTGCTCGACCTCGTCGACCCGGCCGTTCTCGACGTCGGCGACGAGCAGCCGGGTCGAGTTCGTGCCGAGGTCGACGGCTCCGACGCGCATCGCCGCTGTTGTAGCGGTTTCGCGCGCCTCGCCGGCTAAAGGCGTCGCTTCCGGACGCCGATCACCCCCAAGAACATGCGTCGCTTGTCACAACCACGGCTGCACGTCGGCGCGCTTCTCGTCGCGGTCGCGGTGCTCGGGGTCGTGCTCGGCGCGTCGACCGCGTGGCCGCGATCGGGCGGGTCGAACGGGCGGCTCGTGTACATGACGGTCGAGGACTTCAAGATCAACGCCCCGGCGTCGATTCGCCCGGGCCGGCTGCGTCTGCAGCTGCACAACCTCGGACCCGATTCGCACGAGCTCCTGATCGCTCCGCTGCGAGCTGCGCGCCTGCCCCTTCGTCGCGACGGATTGACCGTCGACGAGGACGCGCTCGAGCCGCTGCATCCGGTGGAGATCGAGGCAGTCGAGGAGGGAGACACCGAGGAGACGGACGTCGATCTGCGGCGCGGCCGTTACGTCCTCTTCTGCAACATGGCCGGCCACTACCTGGGCGGGATGCACAGAACGCTCGTCGTCCGGTGACGCTCAGGCGCGGCGTCCGGTTTCGTCCGCTGGAGACGCGCGGGCGGCGTGCCGTCGCTGCGATCCTCGCCACCTTCGCCCTCGTCTCCGTCGTCAGCATCGTGCTCTCGATCAAGGCGACCGGCCGCTCGAAGCACCAGGCCGCGGTCGTCCAGGTCGCGGCCAGGCAGCGGACGCTGGCCGAGCGCTACGTGGGGGAGGTTCTTCTCGCGCGCAGCGGCCAGAGGGCGGATCCGGCGACGACCGCGCGGCTGCTGGCCGAGAGCGCGAAGGTGCTCCTCGACGGCGGTGACGTGCCCGGGGTCAACGGTGACGACGACGAAGCCCGGCTGCCGGCGACGTCGGCAAAGACGGCGCGGCTGCAGCTCCTCCAGGAGCAGCGGCTCGTTCGCGACCTGACTGCCGTCGGCAGCGCGTACCTGGCGGGGCGGCCGGTGAGCGGGATCCGTCTCACCGCCGACGAGTGGATCGAGACGCCCGATCCGGTGCAGCGCCTCCGGATCCTGGCGGCGCTGACGTCGAACGTCTCGCTCGACGCCGCGCGGACGATCGCCGACCGAGCCGACCGGAACGTCGGGGAGCTGGTCACGATCCAGGTCGGTCTCGGCATCGGCGGCTTTGTCGCCTCGTTCCTGCTCGCGCTCGCGCTGATCGCGGCTACGCGCCGGCAGACGGCCCACTTCCGCAGCCTCGTCACCTCCTCGACCGACCTCGTGCTCGTCTTCGGGGACGAGGGTTGCCGCTATGTCAGCGAGTCCGTCGGCGAGGTGGCCGGCTGCCCGCCGGCGGAGATGCTCGGACGGGGCTTCGAGCGCTTCGTCGCGCCGGACGACCTCCCGTCCGTGCGTGCCGCGATCGAGCACGGCGCTCCAGCGCAGGTGCTTCTGCGCGTCCTGAACAAGTTCGGCGAATGGCGGAACCTCGAGGCGCACGTGACCGATCTCCGAGGAGACCGCCAGGTTCGCGGAGTCGTCCTGAACGCGCGCGACGTCACGGAGCGGGTCCGGCTCGAGGACGAGCTGACGCGCCAGGCCTTCCACGACGGGCTGACCGGGCTCGCGAACCGCGCCCTCTTCCGCGACCGGCTCGATCACGCTCTGCAGCAGTCCGGCCGCCAGCTGGTCTCGCTCGCCGTCCTCCTCGTCGACCTCGACGGCTTCAAGCAGGTCAACGACAGCCTCGGTCACGACTGCGGCGACCAGCTGCTCGAGGTGGTGGCGGCGCGCTTCATGACCGTCACCCGGCCCGGCGACACGCTGGCGCGGCTCGGAGGAGACGAGTTCGCGCTGCTGCTCGAGGGGGCAAACGAGCTGACGGCGACCGCAGTCGCGCGCCGCCTGATCGCGACGATGGCGTCGCCGATCGAGATCGCGGGGCGCAGTCTCCGCGTCGGCGCCAGCGTCGGCATCGTCACCCACACGGGTGCAGGCGGCGACAGCGACGCCCTCATCCGCGACGCCGATCTGGCGATGTACGCCGCCAAGGAAGCCGGGCGTGGGCGGTACGAGGTGTTCCACCACGAGATGGCGCGGGAGCTGGGGGAGCTGCTCGGGCTCGAGCACGAGCTGCACCTGGGGCTCGAGCGGGGCGAGTTCGAGGTCTACTACCAGCCCCTCGTCGACCTCGAGACGCGCGGCCTCGTCGGGGCGGAAGCACTTGTCCGGTGGCGCTCGCCGACGCGCGACCTCGTCCCGGCGGAGCGGTTCATCGCGGTCGCGGAGGCCACCGGCCTGATCGTCGAGCTGGGCGAGTTCGTCCTCGCGGACGCGTGCCGCCACACGGCCGAATGGGGTCGCGCCGGCGCGCTGCCCGACGGATTCGTGACCTGGGTCAACATCTCGGGCAGGCAGGTGTCAGCCGGTGGGCTGGAGCAGCTCGTACGGCAGGAGCTGACGCGGTCCGGGCTGGCCCCCGCGAGGCTCGGGCTCGAGGTCACCGAGACCGCCGTCGTGCTCGAGGGGACGGGCGGCGACCGCGCGCGCACCGAGCTGAAGAACCTGCACGCGTTCGGGGTCCGGATCGCGATCGACGACTTCGGGACCGGGTTCTCCTCCCTGGGCCACCTGCGGCGGTTCCCGGTCGACGTGCTCAAGGTCGACCGCTCGTTCATCCAGGGCGTGGAGCACGACGCGAAGGACGTTGCGATCACGGCCAACCTGGCCAGCCTCGCGCACGCGCTCGGGCTCGTCGCGATCGCGGAAGGGATCGAATCGCCCGGACAGCTGCGTACCGTGCGCGAGCTCGGCTGCGACCACGCGCAGGGCTTCCTGCTCGCGCATCCCATGCCGGCACACGAGCTCCGGCGCCTCCTGCGGGGAAGCGTCGCCGAGCCGGGCGCAGCGGCCGCGAGCGCCTAGAGCGACCTAGCGCGGCACGAACGCGCGGACGAGGCGCAGTGCTTCCTGCACCTCCGCGACGGCGCCGACGAGCACCATCGCGCGGGCGTGCGTCTTCCGCAGCCGCTCGACCGCCTCGGTCAGCTCGTGGATCCTGGCCGTGCTGCGCTCACCGTGCGCAGCGAGCTGATCGACGCGGTTCGTCAGCTGCACGACACTGGTGCCGGCCGCGTCGGCGAGCGAGGCGAAGGCTCGCCAGGCGCGCAAGACGCGAGCCCCCAGGAAGGCTCCGCCGGCCGCGACTGCGAGGACGAACAGCCCGAGCGCAGCCCAGAAAAACGCGTCCACGGTGGTATACTGGCGCCCGCGACGCGGGGTGGAGCAGTCAGGTAGCTCGCCGGGCTCATAACCCGGAGGTCGCAGGTTCAAATCCTGCCCCCGCTATACCGGTCAAGGGGGGAAACCTATGGTTTCCCCCCTTCAGGATCCTCCGTTCCGCTGCTCGATTGGGTCCGTGCGTCGCGAGACGGTGCCGGAGCCGGCCGCTATGCCGGTCACGGGTGGAACCTTGGTTTCCCCCTCCGCTGGTCGAGTCGACGCGTGTGTCGCGTAAGCTTCGGGCGCACCCTACGACCGGAGGTTCGACTAATGGATGAGCCTCGCACTCGTGCGAGCAGGCGCAGGATCGGCCTCCTTGTTGCGGTGCCGCTCGCCGGAGCGGCGATGTGGGCGGGGTTGGCGATGGCCGCTTCCGGGCCGGCCAAGACCACGCCCGATCGCGTTCAGCACGCGAAGCCGGTCCGGCAGCACGTGCAGCAGGGTTCCCAGCGGTTGCAGGCCCCGCGGGCGCACCACGACGGGCACCAGTGCCCGTTCAACCGCACCAGCGCGGACGTGTAGCCGGGGATGCTCACGCCGGGGCCGGACCTCCGGCCCCGGCGGCTCTACTCGAAGGCGGTGCCTGCCGACGACCGGCGAGTAGTCTGTCAGACATCTGCTTGGTAGTCTGGCAGACGCCATGATCACGGACGTCAACCCATTCGTCTACTCGCGCCCGCTGGCGCCCGAGGACGTCATCGATCGCGATGCGGAGACCCGCGAGCTCCTGCAGAACGCGGTCGGGGGCCACTTCGTCCGCCTGTTCGCGCCGCGCAAATACGGCAAGACGAGCCTCCTGAAGCGCGCGCTTCGCGACGGCGAGGAGCAGGAGGGCCTGATCCCGATCCTCGTCGACCTCTACCGCGTGTCGTCGATCGCCGACGTCGCCGTCCGGTTCGAGCGCGCATACGCGAAGCAGCTGAAGGGCGCTCTCCGCGCGAAGATGGAGAGCTTTCTCCAGAAGACGGGGATCGGCCTCTCCCTCGGCGCGTACGGAATCAGCGCGAAGCTGCAGCTCAGCGGCAAGGTCGATCCGCTGCCGGCCCTTCACGCGCTGCTCGATCTGCCGCTTCGGCTGGAGGAAGGCGGCGGCTACCGCGCGCTGATCGCGCTCGACGAGTTCCAGGACGTCGACAAGGTTCCGGACCTCGACGGTCTGATCCGGAGTCACATCCAGTACCAGGGCGATGTCGCGTCATACGTCTTCGCGGGCTCCGAGCCGGCCCTGATGAAGCAGCTCTTCGAGAACAAGGATCGCCCGCTCTACGGATCGGCGGTGCCGATGCGCCTGCAGCGGCTCGCGAACGAGGACATCGCGGCGTACGTGGCCGAGCGGTTCCGCGCAAGCGATCGCGACGTGGGGGAGGCCCTCAACCCGCTGCTCGACGCGGCCAAGGGGCACCCGCAGCGTGCGATGCTGCTCGCGCACCGGCTCTGGGCACACCTCGCGAAGGGAGACACGGCGACGCTCGAGCATTGGCGGTCGGCACACGCCGCCGCGCTCGCCGAGCTCGATCCCGAGTTCGACGCGCAGTGGCGGGGGTTCGACACCTCGCAGCAGAAGACGATGCGAGCCGTCATCGCAGGCGAGGGCTCGCCGTACCGGGCGGATGTTCGCCGGCGGCTCGAGCTGACGAAGGACATGGTTCGCAAGGCGCTTCCGCGTCTGAGCGCCCGGGCGGAGATCGAGCTCCTGGACGGAAAGCACGTCGTCGTCGACCCGCTCTTCGCCGAGTGGATCCAGCTGATCGACCGTGGCGTCCCCGACCTCGACGCCGTGGACGAGGACCTGAGCGGCTAGTGGAGGATCTCGAGGCCGGGCGAGATGACGGTCTGGTCGTGCCAGGCGACCACCGCGTCCCAGGAGTCGAACGTGCCGACGTGCGCGCCGTCGGCGGCCTCGACGACGAATCGCGGCGGCTCGTCTCCCTCGTCGAAGACGAGGAAGCGCCGGCCGGAGATGATGTCCGTCGCGCTCGCGTGGGGCTGCCTGAGCGCTGAGACGACCTGCGCTTCGACGGCATCGTGGGCGCGCGCGGCGTATTGCTCCGCGTCGGCCTTCAGACGCGCGAGCACCGCCGAGATGCTCTCGTCCACGGTGCCGAGACTACGACATCGAGGTGGTCTCTTCTAGGCCCCACCGTTGAGAAGTCTCAACGGCGGGGCAGCGGGCTCAGCCGGCGGGAACGTAGTCCTCGACGAGCGCGTCGAGGCCTGCGCCGACCGCATCGCGGATCAGCTGGATCTCGTCTGAGGTGATCGTCAACGGCGGCGCGACAGCCAGGGAGCCGCCGAGCGCGCGCAAAATCACGCCGTGCGGACGGATCGCCTTGTACGCCCTCACCGGCAGGGCCGGGTCGGACGACAGCGCGTCCTGATCGAAGGCGACGCCGACCATCGCACCCGTGCCGCCGCGGACCTCGCCGATCAGCGGGTGCTCCGCGAGCGGCGCAAGGGTCGCGAGCAGCTCGTCCTCGATCTCCGCGCCGCGTGGGATCAGCCGCTCGCGCTCGAGGATGTCGATGTTCGCGAGCGCCGCGGCGCAGACGGCGGCGTGGCCGCTGTAGGTCTGGCCGTGCCGGACGGACACGCGCGCGGGCTCCGACCAGAACGGCTCCGCGACGCGGCCCGAGACGACCACTCCGCCGAGCGGGAGGTATCCGCTCGTCACGCCCTTCGCGAACGTGACGAGATCGGGTTGCACGCCGAAGCGCTCGAAGCCGAGCCACGTCCCGAGGCGCCCGAAGCCGCAGATCACGGAGTCGCACACGAAGAGCACGCCGGTCTCGCGGCAGATCGCCGCGACCGCCTCGACGTAGCCCTCGGGCGGAGGCAGGACGCCGCCGGCGCCGATCACCGGCTCCATGAAGAAGGCTCCGACGCGGTCGGGACCGACGGACTCGATCTCGCTCCGCAGCGCGTCCGGCGAGTCCCACTGCACCTGGGACGTGCTCGCGACCAGCGGCCCGTACCCGGCGCGGTTCGCCTCGATCCCGCCGATCGACGTCCCGAACGCCATCGTCCCGTGGTAGGCGGACGTGCGGCTGATGATGTGCAGGCGGTCGGGCTGACCGAGCACCTGCCAGTACAGGCGGCAAAGCTTCGCGGCGGTGTCGATCGAGTCGCCGCCGCCGGTCGTCAGGAAGATCTTGGCGCCGTCGAGAGACGAGAGCTCCGCGAGCCGGTCGGCGAGCTCGAGCGCGGGCGGCGTCGCGGCGTCGCCGAAGATCGACCACGCCTCCAGCTTCTTGATCTGCGCGGCGACCGCCTCCGCGATCTCGGCACGCCCGTGGCCGACCTGGCAGTACCAGAGGCTGGCCGATCCGTCGAGATAGCGGTTTCCCTCGTCGTCCCAGAGCCAGACGCCCTCGCCGCGCTCGATCACGAGCTCGTTGCCGCGAATCGCGGCCATGTCCGAGAACGGGTGCCAGAGGCTGGTGTCGGCGCGCGTCGCGATGAGACGTAGCCTACAACCGGTTACGCTTGCCGGATGGCGAACCTGCGCGTCGCGGTGGACGTCGGCGGCACGTTCACGGATATCTGCATCCTGGACGAGGACGGCGGCGAGGTCCAGGTCGGGAAGGTTCCGTCGACCGCCGACCCGATCGAGGGGGTGGTCGACGGCGTCGTCGGCGCCGGCATCGATCTCCGCGACGTCGTCGTCTTCACGCACGGGACGACGGTCGCGACGAACGCCCTGATCACGCGCAACCTCCCGCCCGCGGCGATGGTGACGACGCGGCACTTCCGCGACGTGATCGAGATCCGCCGCGGGACCAAGCCGGACCTGTGGGATGCCTACAGCGACGTCGCGCCGCCGTACATCCGCCGCCGCGACCGCTTCGAGGTGACCGAGCGGATCGACCACGCGGGCGAGGTGGTGACGCCGCTCGACGAGGACGACGCGCGGCGCGTCGCGGCGATCCTGCGCCGGCGCGGCGTGAAGACCGTCGCCGTCTGCTTCGTCAACGCGCACGCGAACCCCGTGCACGAGCAGCGCATGCGCGAGCTGCTCGAAGAGGAGCTGCCGGACGTCACCGTCTCGACATCCGCCGAGGTGCTGCCCGAGATCTTCGAGCACGAGCGGTTCTCGACGACCGTCGCCAATGCGGTCCTGTCACCGCTCATCTCCGGGTATGTCAACCGGTTGCAGGAGCGGCTGACGGACAACGGCTACGGCGGGGACGTGCTGCTTCTGCACTCGGGCGGCGGGGTGATGACGCCGAAGCTGGCCCAGCGGTTCGCGGTGCGCCTGGCCGCGTCGGGAATCGCCGCCGGCGCGATCGCCAGCCGGCACATCGCCACCTTGTGCGGCTACCCGAACGCGATCGGCTTCGACATGGGCGGCACCTCGACCGACGTCTCGCTCGTGTACCAGGGCGAGGAGCGGGTGACGAAGGAATGGTTCGTCGAGTACGGGTACCCGATCATCTTCCCGTCCATCGAGGTGCTGACGATCGGCGCCGGCGGAGGCTCGTTCGCGTGGATCGACGAGGCCGGCTCGCTCCGGAACGGCCCGCAGTCCGCGGGCGCGAACCCGGGGCCGGCGTGTTACGGGCGCGGAAACGACCGGCCGACGAACACCGACGCGAACCTCGTGCTCGGGCGGCTCGGCGAGGAGCTGATCGGCGGCGCGATGACGCTCGACCGCGCTGCCGCAGAACGGGCGATCCAGGAGCACGTCGCCGACTCGCTCGGGCTCGGCCTGGTCGAGGCCGCGGGGGCGATCATCCAGGTCGCGAACGCGAACATGGCCGATGCCGTCCGGCTGATCTCGATCCGCCGCGGCTACGACCCGCGCGAGTTCGCCCTTGTCGCGTTCGGGGGTGCCGGGCCGCTCCACGGGGCTGCGCTCGCGGAGGACCTCGCGATCCCGACCGTGCTCGTCCCGCCCAGCCCGGGAATCACCTCCGCACTCGGGTGTCTGCTCGTCGACGTCCGTCACGACCTGTCCGCGATGTTCCTCGCGCACGTCGACAACGTCGACCGGCAGGCGCTCGAGAGCGAGTTCGAGAAGCTCGAGGCCGAGGCCCGCGAGCGGCTCGACGCGGAGGGCGTGCCGGAGGAGCAGATGTCGATGCAGCGTCTCGTCGACATGCGCTACCTCGGGCAGTGGCGGTCCCTGACGATCGCGGTCTCCGCTCCGGCCGATCTCGCCGACGCGGTTGCCCGCTTCCACGCCGAGCACGAGCGCGCCTACAACTACCGTCGCGACGGCTCGGCCGTCGAGATCTACCGCCTCAGCCTCCGCGCCGTCGGGGTGACGCCGAAGCCCGAGCTCAAGCGGTACGACCTGAACGGTGGCGGGGCGAAGGCGCACGGCACGCGCCAGGTGTACTTCGACTCGTCCGGCGAGGCAGTCGAGACGCCGCTCTACCTGCGCTCCGACCTACCGGCGGGGACGCAGCTGCAAGGGCCGGTGGTCGTCGACCAGCTCGACTCGACGACCGTCGTGCCGCCGGGCTGGCGCGCCGAGGTGGACGAGTGGCTGAACATCCGGATGCACCGCGAGGGGGAGCGATGACGACGACGGCCGACAAGCGGAGCTACACGCTCGATCCGGTCACGTTCGAGGTCCTGAAGAACGCGTTCATCACGATCGTCGATCAGATGGCGGAGCAGATCCTGCGCACCTGCTACTCGTTCGTGATCTACGCGCGCGACTTCTCGTCCGCGCTCTGCGACCGCGAGGGAAACACGATCATGCAGGGCTCGCAGGACATCGCGGTCCACGTCGGCACGCTCCACTTCACCTGCAAGGCCGTGATCGAGGCGTTCGGCGACGACATCCACCCCGGCGACGTCTTCGCGGTCAACGACCCGTACGTCGGCGGCACGCACTTCAACGACGTGCGCATCGTGCGGCCGATCTTCTACGAGGGCGAGATCATCGCCTACGCGCAGTCGAACGGGCACTGGGCCGATGTCGGCGGCAGCGTCCCGGGCTCCTTCGACGTGAACGCAAAGGAGCACTTCCAGGAGGGCATCCGGGTGCCACCGGTCCGGATCTGGGACCAGGGGCGCTACCTCGGCGACGTCGTGCGGCTGATCGTGTCGAACACGCGCGTGCCGCTCGACGCGGAGGGCGATCTGCACGCGCAGGCCTCGGCGACGAAGGTCGCGGAGCAGGAGATCCTCCGGCTGGTCGACAAGTACGGGATCGACACGGTCGTGACGGCGTTCCAGGAGGTGCAGGACTACGTCGAGCGCCTGACGCGCCAGCGGGTGGCGGAGCTGCCGGACGGGACGTGGGAGACGGAGGACTACATCGACTACGACCCGTCGAAGGGCGAGGGCCTGATCCCGGTCAAGGTGAAGATGACGATCGAGGGCGACCAGCTCTCGTACGACCTGACGGGCTCCCATCCCGCGATCGGCAGCTTCATCAACGCCGGCTTCGGCTCGGCGTTCTCCGGCGTGATCGCCGGGACGAAGACGTTCTTCCCGGATGTCCCGTTGAACTCAGGCTTCTACCGCGCCGTCGAGGTCGATCTCGGTCCCGAGGGGTCTGTCGTCAACGCGCCGTGGCCGGTGGCCGTGACCGGCTTCTGTGCAGGCCCGTACGAGAAGATCATGAACTCGATCTTCGAGCTCTGGTCCGAGCTGCGGCCCGAGCGGGCGCTCGCGTGCTCCTTCAATCTCGAGTACCTGCTCGTCGGCGGGCGCGACGCGCGCCACGACAGCCGCCCGATCTTCATGTGGTACGACTGGATGGTCGGGGGCTGGGGCGGCCGGAACGGCAAGGACGGCTCGAACGCGACGGCGCCGATCTTCGGCGTCGGACTGGCAGTCCAGCCACTCGAGGCGCAGGAGCGCCTGTGTCCTGTTTTGACAACAGGTCACGAGATCCGGACCGACTCGGGCGGGCCCGGCAAGTACCGCGGAGGCTGCGGTGTCGAGAAGGGCGCAATTCTGCGGGAGGCGGAGGGGACGGTGATGTCGTACATGTGCGACCGCGCCCGCTCGATCACGTGGGGCCTCGCGGGCGGTCTCCCGTCGATCCCGCACGGGGTGTGGCTGACGCGCGGGGAGGAGGAGACGTTCCTCGGCGCGGTGTTCTCCGGCGTGCCCTGCCGTAGCGGGGACCGGTTCAGCCGGCCGTCCGCCGGCGGCGGCGGGTTCGGAGATCCGCTCGAGCGCGATCCTGCCGCCGTGCTGGAGGACGTCGCGGACGGCTACGTCTCGGTCGAGCGCGCCGCGAAGGACTACGGCGTCGTCATCCGGGAGGTGGACGCGGAGCTGGCGGAGTACGAGGTCGACGCGGAGGCGACGGGGGCCGAGCGGCAGCGCATCGCCGCCGAGCGAGCGGCCTGGCTGGAGGAGGATCCGGCCGCGGTCGCGGAGCGCTACCGGGCCGGGGAGGTCGACCAGCTCGACGTCATCCGCCGGCACGGAGTGATCCTCGACTGGGGAACGGGGGAGCTTCTGCCGCAGACGACGGACCAGTTCCGCCGGATGCTGCGACGGCGCACCGTCTCGCACTGGGGCGCGGACTGATGGCGGTCGAGGGGCGGGCTCCGGCGTTCGCCGACGTGATCGCGTCGGCCGAGGAGGTGGCCGAGCTGTACGGGCCGCCGGTGCACGCCGTGATCAGCAAGATCATCGACCACCTCGATGGGCATTGCCGCGACTTCATCGGCCGCTCGCCGTTCGTGCTCGTCGCGACCGCGGACGAGGCCGGCAACTGCGACGTCTCGCCGAAGGGTGGTGCGCCGGGGTTCGCAGCCGTGCTCGACGAGACGCGGCTCGCGATTCCCGATGCGCCCGGGAACCGGCTCGTCTACTCGCTGCGCAACGTCGTCGCGGGCGGGCGCGTCGGGTTGCTCTTCCTGATCCCCGGCATGGAGGAGACGCTGCGCGTGAACGGCCGGGCGTGGGTGACGCGCGATCCGGCCGTGCTCGAGCGCCTCGGGGCTGAGGCCAAGCCTCCGAAGATCGCAGTCGGCGTGGAGGTCGAGGAGGCGTTCCTCCACTGCGCGAAGGCGTTCAAGCGCTCCGCGCTGTGGCGGCCGGGCGAGTGGCCCGACCGCGACGGCCTCGCCTCCGCGGCGCAGATCTGGCGCGACCACATGGCCCTGGACATGACGACGCAGGAGGTCCAGGAGTTCGTGGACGACGACTACGCGAACAACCTGACCTGGAAGTGACCGCCGTTCGCGTGGCGGCGGTGCAGGCCGCGCCCGTGTTCCTGGATCGCGACGCGACCGTCGACAAGGCGGTCACGCTGATCGCCGAGGCGGCGGCGGGCGGGGCAGAGCTCGTCGCCTTCCCGGAGACGTGGATCCCCGGCTACCCCGCCTGGATCTTCGGTGCAGCCGGCTGGGACGACCCGGCGCAGAAGCGCGTCTTCGGCCGCCTGAACGCAAACGCCGTCGAGGTGCCGAGCCCGGCGGTCGAGGCGCTCTGCCGGGCGGCGAAGGAGGCCGGCGTCGTCGTCGCGATGGGCATGACGGAGCGCGACGCCCGCTCCTCGCGCGGAACGCTCTACAACTCGATCCTGTTCGTCTCGAACCGCGGCGAGGTGCTCGGCGTGCACCGCAAGCTGATGCCGACGCACGCCGAGCGGATCGTCTGGGGCCAGGGCGACGGGAGCACGCTCCACGTCTTCGAGACGCCGGTCGGGCGGGTCGGCGGGCTCGCGTGCTGGGAGCACTGGATGCCGCTCACGCGCTTCGCCATGCACGCGAAGGGCGAGCAGATCCACGTCGCGGCGTGGCCGGAGGTCGGCGATCCGGACCTGCATCGCTTCTGCACCCGCCACTACGCCTTCGAGGGCCGCTGCTTCGCGCTGTGCGTGATGGGCGCACGCGTCGGCCCCGAGCACCTGCCGGACGGGTTCGAGCTCGCGGCCGCGATGGGCGCGACCGACGACTTCGTCCGCGAGCCCGCCGGCGGGACGTGTGTCTTCGCGCCGGACGGGACCGTCGTCGCCGACTCGGTCGCGGGCGAGGAGACGATCGTCTACGCCGACCTCGACCTCGGCCGGATCGCGGAGGAGCAGGCGGCGCTCGACGTCGTCGGTCACTACAACCGGCCGGACGTCTTCACGTTCTCCGTCGACGAGCGGCCGCGCGAGCCGGTCTCGAGCCCGTGACGCCGGAGCGGCTGCTTGAGGCGCTCGCGGCCTGGAACACGCACGACGCCGACCGGGTGGTGGCGTACTTCGCCGACGACGGCGCCTACCACGCCTCGTTCGGGCCGGAGCTGCTCGGCCGGAGCTACGTCGGCCGCGCGCAGGTGCTCGACGGCGTCCGGCGCTTCTTCGGGCGCTACCCGGACGGCCGCTTCGAGGGCACGGAGGTGTTCGTGGCGGGCGATCGCGGCGCCTCCGAGTGGACGTTCGTCGCCACCGAGCCGGACGGGAGCGAGCTGCGGGTGAGGGGCGCCGACTTGTTCGAGTTCGACGGCGACCTGATCCGGACGAAGAACGCGTTCCGGAAGCAGCCCGGCTAGGCCGGGTCGTCGATCAGGAACAGCCGGGTCGCGGTCGAGCCGGGGTTGCGGCCGCGGTGGCCGGTGCCGGCGGCGAGGAAGAAGCCCTGGCCCTCGCCGACGGCGAGGCGTGCGGAACCGTCGTCGAACTCGTACTCGATCTGCCCCGCGAGGACGTAGCCGCGGTGGCCGTCGGTGCACCACTCCTCCCGCGCCGCGCCTGGCTCGTACTCGACGATCGCCCACCGCTGGCCGAGGGCGCTGGCCGCGCGCGAGTGGATGTCGGGCTGGTCGTCCGCCCATTCGATCGAGTCGAAGTCGAGGCTGCCGCCCGCGCTCACACAGCCATCGTACGCCGCTCGAGGAACTCGACGTGGTAGTCGCCGGTCTGGACCGCAGGGTCGGCCAGCAGCTCGAGGTGGAACGGGATCGTCGTCTTGATCCCCTCGACGACGAACTCCGCGAGCGCGCGGCGCGTTCGGGCGATCGCCTCCTCGCGGTCGCGGCCCCAGCAGATCAGCTTGGCGACGAGCGAGTCGTAGAACGGCGGCACGTGATACCCGGCGAAGGCGGCGCTGTCGACGCGCACGCCCGGGCCGCCGGGCAGCTCGAGCGCGGTGATCTCGCCCGGCGAGGGGAGGAACGAGCGCTCCGGGTCCTCGGCGTTGACGCGGACCTCGATCGCCGCGCCGTCGACCTCGAGCTCGTCTTGCCTGACGCCGAGCGGCTCGCCGCGGGCGATGCGCAGCTGCTCCTTGACGAGGTCGACGCCCGTGACGAGCTCCGTGACGGGATGCTCGACCTGGATGCGCGTGTTCATCTCGATGAAGTAGAAGGCGCCGCCGCCGTCGAGCAGGAACTCGATCGTCCCGGCGTTCTCGTAGTTCACGGCCCGGGCGATGCGGAGCGCGGCTTCCGTCATCGCCGCGCGGGTCTCCGCGTCGAGCGCCGTGGAGGGCGACTCCTCCAGCAGCTTCTGCCGCCGCCGCTGCAGCGAGCATTCCCGCTCGAACAGGTGGACCAGGTTGCCGTGCGCGTCGCCGAGCACCTGCACCTCGACGTGGCGCGCGTCGACGAGCAGCTTCTCCAGGTAGAGCGACGCGTCGCCGAAGGCGGCGTCCGCCTCCATCGCCGCCTGCGCGACGTGCTCCGCGAGCTCGGTCTCGTCGCGGGCGGCGCGGATGCCCCGTCCGCCTCCGCCGGCAGCGGCCTTGATCAGGACGGGGTACCCGATCTCGGCCGCGACGTCGAGCGCCTCCTCGAGCGACGCCTTCCCCTCGGTGCCGGGAATCGTCGGCGCGCCCGCGCTCGCCGCGAGCTGCCGGGCGCGGGCCTTGTCGCCCATCACCTCGATCGACTCCGGGCGCGGCCCGACGAAGACCAGGCCGTTGTCCCTACAGGCGGCGGCGAACGCCGCGTTCTCGGCGAGGAACCCGTAGCCGGGATGCACCGCGTCCGCCCCCGACTGCCGCGCTGCCTGGAGGATCGCCTCCATGTTCAGGTAGCTCTCGCGCGCGTGCGGCGGACCGATGCAGACCGCTTCGTCGGCACGCCGCACGTGGAGCGCCTCCTGGTCGGCCGTCGAGTAGACGCCGACGCTCGCCAGGCCGAGCTCCCGGCAGGCGCGGATCACGCGGAGCGCGATCTCACCCCGGTTGGCGACGAGGACCTTCTGCACCGGCCGCGTCGCGTCAGTCGCCGGCGAGGGCGATGATGTCCTGGCCGGCGTCGACGAGCTCCGAGTTCTCGACCAGGAACCGAGCGATCCGGCCGGCGGCGTCGCTCTGGATCTCGTGGAACGTCTTCATGATCTCGACCAGCCCGACGACGTCGCCGGGCGCGACCTCGTCGCCTTCGCTGACGTACGGCTCCGCCTGGGGGTTCGCGCGCCGGTAGAAGGTGCCCGGCAGCGGCGACTTGATCGTGCGCTCGCTCACGCCGTCTCCACGCTGGCCTCGGTCAGACTCTCGTCGAGGGCGCGGTCCGCCTCCACCGCCTCGTCGAGCGAGACCTCGCGGAAGCGCACCGTGTCTCCGACCGGCCGGAACTGACCGATCTTCCAGAAGTCCGCGTGGATCACCGTGGCGGCGACGACGAACCCGCCGGCCGTCGGGCCGTCGGGCCCGAGGATCACCGGCAGGTCGCCGTTGACGTTGATCGCGCCGACGGGGTAGCTGTTGTCGAGGATGTTCGAGGGGTGGCCTCCGGCGATGCCGCCCGTCTGCCGCGCCCACTCGAACTTGTGGGAATCGAGGCGGATGCCGGTGCGGTTCGAGTTCCGGTCGACCGGCCACGCGCGCCCGAACAGCGTCTCCATGTCCCGCTCGGTCAGGTAGTCGGGCGCCGCCTGCGGGCCGCGGACCGCCCGAACCTCCCATTCGCGCGTGTACTCGGGTCGCGCAGTCGCCGCGAGGCGGCGACCGGCGCCGTTCCCGCCGCCGTCCGCGAGCGGCAGCCGGTCGTCCTGCTGCAGCGGCCGTCCGTCGAGCCCGCCGAGCGCACCCATCGTGTACGTCGCGCGCGAGCCGAAGAGAAGCGGTACGTCGAAGCCGCCGTCGACGCCGAGGTAGAACCGGAACCCTTTCACCGGGGCGATGCCGATCGCGACCTCGGTCCCCGCCTGCACTCGGTGGCTCTGCCACATGGCCACCTCTTGGCCGTCGACGGTGAGGGGCGCCTCGGCGCCGCACACCGCGATCGTCGCGTCCGTGCTGAGCCGCGCCCGGAAGCTGCCGAGCGTGATCTCGAGCGTCGCGGCCGAGGCGGGGTTGCCGACGAGCAGGTTCGCGGCGCGGTGCGCGAGGTGGTCCATCGGCCCGGCGGGGAAGAAGCCCTGCGCCTGCATTCCGCGGCGGCCCGGGTAGTCCTGGACCGTCGCCTGGATGCCGGGCTCGACGATCTCGAGTGTGCGCGTCATGGCACCGGCGTGGCCGCGGCGGCCTCCTCCCGCCGCCGTCGCCGCTCGTCGGCCTCGTCGGCGACGGTCGCCGCCCACTCGAGGAACGCGACGACGTCGAAGGTCGCGTCCTCGATCCGGTACCGGTACGTGTCCGCGTGGACCGCCTCGAACTGCTCGAGGAGCTCGTCCTCCGTCACGCGGTGGAACTTGACGCGGTCGCCGGCTCGGAGCAGCAGCGGGTTCTCGCGGAAGACCTCGTTGCGCGCACGCACGTCGTAGATCGGCAGGCTCCGGCCGATCAGCTGGTAGCCGCCGGCAGACTCGACCGGGTAGATCGCGTAACACGGGCCGCCGATGCCGAGCGCGCCCTCGGGCGTCCAAGTCCGTGTCGGGTTGTACTTCGGGACGAAGATCGCGTCGCGCGGGTCGAGCGGAAACATGAACGGCAGTCCCGGGAAGAAGCCGATGAACCCCGCCCAGTGCTCGGTCGCGAGCACCGTCTCGTACAGCTCGTCCCGGTCGCGCATGCCGTTGTAGCGGACGACGTAGTCGATGTTCGTGCCGCCCTCCGCGTTCGGGGCGTCCGCCCGGATCGAGTGGATGTACCGCTCGACCGCACCGCGGGTCTGCGAGTCGTCGAAGGCGACGGGGAGGTGGACGACGCGGCTCGGGATCGTGATCCCGCGCGCGGGGTCGAGGGCGTCGTGGATGGACTGGAGATGGGCGACCAGGCCGCTCGACGAGATCACGAACGGGTCGTAGGAGACGAGCATCGAACGGAAGCCGGGCGCGGTCTCGATCAGCCCGTCCGGCGCCTGCTCGCGGAGCGCGTCGTTCGCCGCGAGCACGAGGAAGTTGAGCGCGAGGTCGAACACCATCTCGCCGTACTCGACGAGGACGGCGCGCTCGCCCGCCTGGCGGTACGTGACGCCCGGCTTGCCCTCCTGAGCCGGCTGCTGCGCGATGACCGGCGAGACCGTCGTCGACACGGCGGCGATCCTAACCGGCGCCCGCCGGAGTGGGTGCGCGCAGCTCGGTGAGCGGCGCGAGCTCGATCCCCTCGGCCTCGAGTGTCTCTCTGATCGCCCGCGCGATCTCTGGCGCGTTCGGCGCGTCGCCGTGAACGCAGATGCTCTCCGCCTGGAGGCGCAACTCGCCGCCGTCGATCGTGCGCACCGTCCCGTCCCGGGCGAGGCGGAGCGCCTTCTCGGCCATCTCCTGCGGGTCACGCAGCTGCTTCACGCGCTCGAGCACAAGCTTCCCGGCGGCGTCGTAGTCGAGGTCGACGTAGCCCTCGGGCACGAACGGGATTCCCGCCGCCGCCGCAGCCGGCCCGACGTCGGGCGGCATCAGCAGGATCACGTCGGCCCCGAGGCTTGCGACCGCCTCCGCGACCGCACGCGCGTGCTCGGGGCTGTCGACGATCGTCGTGTAGAGCGCGCCGTGCGGCTTCACGTGCTGGAGGCTTCCGCCCGCGGCCTCGACGAACGCGCGGATCGCCCCGGCCTGGTAGACGACGTAGTCCGCGACCTCCTCCGGGCTCGCAGCCATCCGCCGGCGCCCGAACCCGATCAGGTCGGGGAAGGCGACGTGGGCGCCGACGCCGACGCCGTGCTCGAGGGCCAGCGCGACCGTCTTGCGCATCACGTGCGGGTCGCCGCCGTGGAACCCGCAGGCGATGTTCGCCGACGTCAGCTGCGGCATCAGCGCCTCGTCGTCGCCGAGCGTCCACCGGCCGTAGGACTCGCCCATGTCCGCGTTCAGATCGACCTTCAACGCCATCGTGACCTCCTCCGCTCGCTGGGCGCAATTATCGGAGTAATGTCTCACCCCACGATGGCGATCCAGCACGGGACCGAGAGCGAGCGGATCCTCGAGGCGCGGTCGCGGTACGTCGCGCGCGGCGTCGCCGTCTCTCCGGTCGTCGTCGACCGGGCCGAGGGCGCCCGGATCTGGGACGTCGACGGCCGCAGCTACATCGACTTCGCGGGCGGGATCGGCTGCCAGAACACCGGACACAACTTCCCGTCCGCGGTCGCGGCGATCCACGAGCAGGTCGACCGCTACCTGCACCAGTGCTTCATGGTCAGCGCGTACGAGCCCTACGTGGAGGTGTGCCGCCGCCTTGCGGAGCTGTCTCCTTGCGGCGACGGCGAGCAGCGCAGCATCCTCGTCAACTCCGGCGCGGAGGCGATCGAGAACGCGGTCAAGATCTCGCGCGTCGCGACCGGCCGCGACGCGGTCGTCGTCTTCGACTACGCGTTCCACGGGCGGACGCTGCTCGCGATGACGATGACGAGCAAGGTCGTCCCGTACAAGAAGGGGTTCGGGCCGTTCGCGTCCGAGGTGCACCGCACCGTCGCGCCGTACCCGTTCCGCGGTGTCGACACGGACGGTGCGATCGAGGCGCTCGAGCACCTCTTCAAGGCGGACGTCGATCCGGAGGCGGTCGCGTGCGTCGTGCTCGAGACCGTGCAGGGCGAGGGTGGGTTCATCCCGATGCCGGGCGACTTCCTCCAGCGGCTGAGCGCGCTCTGCCGGCAGCACGGGATCCTCTACGTCGCGGACGAAGTGCAGTCCGGAGTCGGCCGCACCGGGCCGGTGTGGGCGGTGGAACATTTCGGGGTCGAGCCGGATCTGGTCGTGTCGGGGAAGTCGCTCGGCGGCGGGCTGCCGCTTGCCGGCGTCACCGGCCGCGCCGAGGTCGTCGACGCGGTGCCGCCCGGCGGGCTCGGAGGCACCTTCGGCGGGAACCCGGTCGCGTGTGCGGCCGCGCTTGCCGTCCTCGACGAGGTCGCGACCGACGAGTTCCGGGCGCGGGCGGAGGCGCTCGGCGCTCGCATCCGTGCGCGCCTCGAGGAGATCGCGGCGGGCATTGCGCAGGTCGGTGAGGTCCGCGGGCTCGGGCCGATGCTCGCAATGGAGCTCGTCGAGGATCCCGATTCGCGCCGGCCGGCGACGGACCTCGCGAAGCGGACGACGGAGATCGCGCGCGAGCGGGGGCTCATGCTCCTCACCTGCGGGCTCTACACGAACGTGCTGCGCGTGCTCGTCCCGATCCTCGCCGACGACAGCGAGGTCGACGAGGGACTCGAGATCCTCGAGGCGTCGCTCTCCGAGGCGACCTCCGCCGGCTGAGTGGGCTTCCGCATCTCCGTCGACACCGGCGGCACGTTCACGGACGTCGTCGTCGCGGACGAGGCGGGGTCACTGCATCTCGCCAAGGCGCCGACCGACGTCGAGCGGGCGTTCCAGAGCATCGAGGACGGCCTCGAGCAGCTCGCGCCTGAGCTCGGCCTGAGCGTCGCCGAGCTGCTCGCGCGGACCGACGTCTTCACCTACGGGACGACTCGCGCGACGAACGCGATCGTCGAGGGCCGCACCGCCCGGACGGCCTTCTTCACGACGGAGGGCTTCCCGGACGTCCTCCTGCTCCGCGAGGGCGGCAAGCTCGACCCGTTCCGGCAGCTGCCGTACCCGCCGCCGTACGTCCCGCGGTACCTGACCTTCGAGATCCGCGAGCGGATCGACTCGGAGGGCGAGGTCTTCGAGGAGCTCGACGAGGCGAGTGTCGTGGCGGCGATCGAAGAGGCGCGCCGCCTGCGGGCGGAGGCGGTCGCGGTCTGCCTGATCTGGTCGATCGTCAACCCGGCCCACGAGCGTCGCGTCGGCGAGTTGCTCGCGCGCGATTGGCCGGACGTGCCGTTCACGCTCTCGCACCAGCTGAACCCGATCATCCGTGAGTACCGGCGCGCCTCGTCGACGGCGATCGACGCGTCGCTGAAGCCGCTGATGCAGGCGTATCTGCGCGCGCTGGAGCAGGATCTCCGCGCTGCCGGTCTACGCGGGCACATCTTCGTCGCGACGTCCTTCGGCGGCGCGTGGCGCCCCGAGGAGGTGACCGAGCGGCCGATCTACTCGATCGGCTCCGGGCCATCGATGGCTCCCGTGGCCGCGCTCACGTACTCGCACGCCGAGACGTCGGACCGCGACCTGATCGTCTGCGACACCGGCGGAACCACGTTCGACGTCGGGCTCGTCTCCGCCGGGGAGATCAACTACTCCGCGGAGACGTGGCTGGGTGGACGGTGGATCGGGCACATCACCGGGATCCGGGCGGTGGATGTCAAGTCGATCGGCGCCGGCGGGGGCTCGATCGTCTGGATCGACCCGGGCGGGCTGCTCCGGGTCGGGCCGCAGAGCGCCGGTGCCGACCCCGGCCCGGCCTGCTACGGCCACGGCGGGACCGAGCCGACGATCACGGACGCGGCGGTCGTGCTCGGGTGGATCGATCCTGGGTACTTCCTCGGCGGCCGACTGCCGCTCGACGCCGAAGCCGCGTACGCGGCGGTGGAACGGGCGGTGGCGGCGCCGCTCGGGATGAATGTCCACGAAGCGGCCTACGCGGCGTTGACGATCGCGTCGGAGAACATCGTCGGCGCGATCCGCGAGATCACGATCGCGCAGGGGATCGACCCGCGCGAGGTGACGATGGTCGCCGGCGGCGGCGCGTCGGGGCTGAACATCGTCCCGATCGCGCGCGAGCTCGGCTGCCGCCGTGTTCTCCTCCCATCGATGGCGAGCGCCCTGTCGGCGTGCGGCGCGCTCTTCGCGGACATCGTCTCCGAGTTCTCGCGGAGCCGATACGAGGAGACGCGCTCGCTCGACCGCGACGCGGTCAACGAGGCGCTCGGGCATGTCGACGCGCGGGCCGACGCGTTCCTCGCCGGCCTGGACGGGCTGCCCGTCACCGGGACGCGCAAGGACTTCCTCGTCGAGGCCCGCTACCGGGCGCAAGTGTGGGAGCTCGACGTGCCGGTGCCGCGGCGGCTGGAGTCGGATGACGACGTGCGCGCGGTCGAGGAGGCGTTCCACGCGACGCACGAGCGCATCTTCGCCGTGCGCGAGCCGGGCCAGTACCTCGAGTGCCTGCTCTGGAAGGTGCGCGCGACCGCCGTCCTGGAGAAGCCGGAGGTGCGGGCGCGTGAGGCGGCCGACACGGGCGGCGAGGCCGAGGCGCACGTCGACGCGTACTTCAAGGAGACCGGGCTGGCGCAGGTGCGGCGCTACGACGGCCCCGCGCTCCCTGCCGGGACAAAGATCGCCGGCCCCGCGATCCTCCGGGAGCCGACGACGACCGTCGTCGTCTACCCCGGCTCGAGCGCGGTCGTCACGCAGCTCGGCAACTACCTGCTCGAGCTGGCGCCGGACGTCGCCGGGACAGAAGCCGTCGCGGAAGAGGCGTTCGCGTGATTCGCCTTCGAGACAAACGGCACGCGTTTGTTAAGGGGTCTGACCCCTTCACGGTCGCGCCACGCGAAGAAACGCCGCCCGGAGCGGCCGCCACCTCGCGCGGATTGTTAAGGGGTCTGACCCCTGCCATGTCCGAAACGGACACGCGGCGATGAGCTTCGATCCCGTCACGCTCGCGGTGATCGCCAACCGGCTCGATTCGATCGTCCGCGAGATGGAGAACACGCTGCTGCGCACCGGCCGGTCGGCGGTGCTGAACATGGCACGCGACTTCTCCTGCGCGCTGATCACCGGCGACAACCGGCTGCTCGCCTCGGCGGAGGGCCTGCCGGTGCACGTGATCGGGATGGAGTTCCTCGCCGAGGCGATGACGGACCTGCACCCGGAGCTCGTCGAGGGCGACGCGTTCCTCCACAACGACCCGTACCTCGGGAACACGCACCCGGCCGACCACGTGATCCTCGTCCCCGTCTTCTGGGAGGGGCGCCACGTCTTCACCGCGGCGGCGAAGGCGCACCAGGCGGACTGCGGGAACGCGCAGCCGACGACGTACATGCCGTACGCACGCGACGTGTACGAGGAGGGCAGCCTGATCTTCCCGGCGGTGCGCGTGCAGCAGGACTACCGCGACGTCGACGACGTGATCCGGATGTGCCGCCGCCGGATTCGCGTGCCCGACCAGTGGTACGGCGACTACCTGGCGATGCTCGGCGCGGCCCGGATCGGCGAGGCGCGCTTGAAGGAGGTCTGCGCGAGATACGGCGCCGAGACGCTCGCCGAGTTCGTCGAGGAGTGGTTCGACTACTCGGAGCGGCGGATCGCGCACGTGATCTCGACGATGCCCGCCGGGACGATCGTCGGCGAGGGGATGCACGACCCGTTCGGCCCGGCGCCCGACGGCATCCCGATCCGCGTCTCGATCACGATCGACCCGGAGGCGGGAACGATCGAGGCCGACCTGACGGACAACATCGACTGCCTCCCCGCCGGCGTCAACGAGTCGCGCACCTGCGCGATGAACAACTGCATGACCGGGATCTTCAACTCGATCGACCCGGACATCCCGCACAACGCCGGCACGTTCCGGCGCGTGAAGGTGAAGCTCCGCGAGAACTGCGTCGTCGGGATCCCGCGCTTCCCGCACTCGTGCTCCGTCGCGACGACGAACGTCGGCGAGCGCCTGGTCGTGACGACCCAGCGGACGATCGCGGACGCCTGGGACGGGTACGGGCTCGCCGAGGGCGCGTGCGGGATCGGCCCCGGCTTCGCCGTCGTCTCCGGGAACGACTGGCGGAAGAACGGCAGCGCGTACGTGAACCAGAAGTTCCTCGGTTCCCAGGGCGGCCCGGCCGGGCCGGACCACGACGGCTGGATCACGTACGGGAACGCCGTCACGAACGGGTTGATGTTCCGCGACAGCGTCGAGATCGACGAGCAGAAGTACCCGATCCGGGTCCGCGAGATCCGCGTCCGCGCCGACTCGGAGGGAGCCGGGCGGCGCCGCGGCGCGCCCGGCACGCGGGTGACCTACGGGCCGAAGCGCGACCCGATGACCGCCGCCTACGTCACCGACGGCCACCACCACCCGCCGCGGGGCACGCAGGGCGGCGGGACAGCCGCGTCGTCGATCGCGTTCCGGGTCGGCGCCGACGGGGCGGAGGACCAGCTGAACCCGATCGCACAGGTCGTCCTCCAGCCCGGCGAGCTGCTCGGGCACCTGCTCAGCGGCGGCGGAGGCTACGGCGACCCGCGCGAGCGCGAGCCGCAACGCGTGCGCGAGGACGTCCTGGCGAGGTTCGTGACGTTCGACCGCGCGCGCGAGGTGTACCGAGTTGCGTTCGAGCGCGAGGTGCTCGACGATGCGCTGGCGATCGACGAGGAGGGGACGAGCCGGTTGAGGAGCGAATCCTGAGTCGCTTCCCGAGCGGCGGGCTGGACGGCAAGGTCGCCGTCGTCACCGGCGCCAGCTCCGGCATCGGCTTCGCCTGCGCGGAGGCGATGTCCGAGGCCCGGGCGAGGGTCGTCCTCGTCGGGCGCGACCGCGACCGCCTGGAGCAGTGCGCCGCGCGCTGCGGCGAGCACCACATCGTCGAGGTCGACCTCCTCGACGACGCGGCCCCCGGGAAGATCGTCGAGGAGACGCTCGGGGCGTTCGGGGCGATCACGTCGCTCCTGCACATGGCCGGGATCTTCGTGCCGGCCTCGCTGGCCGAGGCGCCGCTGGAGGACTTCGACCGGCAGTGGCGCGTGAACGTCCGCGCGCCGTACGCGCTCACCCAGGCCGCGCTCCCGCACCTCGGCCACGACTCCTCGGTCACGTTCGTCTCCTCGATCGCCGGCCAGGTTGCCTTCCCCAACTCGGCTGCGTACTGCGCGACGAAGGGCGCGGTCGAGCAGCTGACGAAGGCGCTGGCGGTCGAGCTCGCGCCGCGCGGCATCCGGGTGAACTCGATCGCGCCGGGCAACATCCGGACGCCGATGAACGAGGAGCTGCTCAAGGACCCGGACTACGAGCAGATGTATCTCGACGGCACCCCGTACGGGCGGGTCGGCGTCGTCGAGGACATCGCGCCGCTCGCCGTCTTCCTCGCCTCGGACGCGGCGGCGTACATCCACGGCGAGAGCATCCTCGTCGACGGCGGTTGGGCGGCTCGCTGAGGCCGAAGCGGAAGGAAGGCCGCACCGGTTTGTATACAGGCGCCGATTCTCTTAGCATCGAGAAACCGTGAGCGACGGCCGCACCCCCAGCGGCTCGAAGGGAGGACAGATGAGGAAGCGATTCGCCCTGCTCGGCGCCGTGGTGGCGCTAGGGGCGCTCGTCACGGCTCTGATCGTCGGGAGCGCGTCAGGCGGCCGCAACGCCAGCGGCCCGATCCTGATCGGCATCTCGGCGGCGAAGACGGGCATTCTCGCGCCGTACGACCTGCAGTCCGGTCAGCTGTTCCAGATGCGGATCAAGCAGATCAACAAGGCGGGCGGCGTGCTCGGACGCCAGATCAACGTCCAGTGGATCGACACGAAGTCCGACAAGCCGACTGCGGCGACGAACGCGGAGGAGCTGATCTCCAAGGGCGCAGTCGCGATCATCGCCACCTGCGACTTCGACTTCTCGTTCCCGGCGATCAACGCGGCGAAGAACCACAAGGTGCCGGGCATCGCGCTCTGCGCCTCGTCGCCGAAGGTGGCGACGCCGGCGATCGTCGGTGACTACGGCGGCTCGATGGGTCTCGGCTCCGACACGGAGGGAACGACCGGTGCCGAGTGGTTCCGCAAGAACCGCCCGAGCCTGAAGCGGGCGTACATCTTCAAGGACACGTCGCTCGAGTACTCGAAGGCGACCGCGGACTACTTCAAGGCTCGCTGGACGCAGCTCGGCGGAACCGTGTGCGGCGAGGACACGTTCGTCGGCGGCCCGAACCTCGACCTCTCCTCGCAGATCACCCGCCTGCGCGGCAAGGTCAAGGGCTGCGACGTGATCTACGACGGCTCCTGGCAGCCGTTCGGGTCCCAGCTCGTCCGGGCGATCCGTGACGCAGGCGTGAAGACGGCGATCCTGACGAACGCGTCCGTGAACGGCACGCTCGTCCGGCAGATCGGCGGGAAGGTATCGAACTTCTACGCCCTCGGCTTCGCCTGCCTGCCGACCTACTGCACCGGCACGCAGACGCCGCAGGTGCGGACGATCGCGACGCAGTTCAAGGCGGCCTACAAGACCGCCCTCGGCAACCACTACGCGCTGCCGGGCTACGCACTCGCCGACGCGATCGTCGCGTCGATCAAGGCCGCCGGCGGAACCGACGGCACGAAGATGGCGAAGGCGCTCTTCGGCGGGCCGGTCACGGTCAGCTACTTCGGGAGCAACATGAAGTTCACCGCGAAGTGCCACCGACCTCAGCCGGCGACGTACTCGGTCGAGCTGTGGACCAACGGCGTCGACAAGCAGATCGGGACGCACGCGGTCCAGTCGGTTCCCGGCATCGGCGACGGCAGCCCCTGCAGCGGCAAGCCGCCCAAGGTCGGGTAGCGATCGGACCGGAGTAGAGGAGGGTGGAACACGCCGTCGACGGCCCTGAGCCTGCGAAGCTGGTCGCGGAAGGCATCCGCGTCCACTTCGAGGGCGTCAAGGCCGTCGACGGCGTCGATCTGACCCTCGAGCAGGGTCAGATCATGGGCCTGATCGGCCCGAACGGCGCCGGCAAGACGACCTTCATGAACGCCGTCAGCGGGTTCGTCCACCTGACGGGCGGCACGGTCTCGCTGGACGGCGTGGACATGACCCACTGGCCGCCGCATCGCCTGGTGGCGAAGGGTGTCGTCCGGACGTTCCAGGACGTCGCCACGTTCCCCGGCCTGTCGGTGTTCGAGAACGTCGAGCTCGGCGCGCTCGGTGCCGGGCTCAACCGCCGCGCGGCGCGACGGCGCGCGTGGGAGCTGATCGAAGGGCTCGGGCTCCGGCACGTCGCCCGCCTGCCGGCGAGCGCGCTGCCG
>DATENZ010000073.1:0-8102 GCA_035274625.1 Gaiellaceae bacterium | reverse complement strand
GGACGTCGCAGAGGAGCGCGGCCTCGACTTCCGCCACGGCGCCTTCCGCTTCGGAGTGACGCCGGACCCGGCGGCGTACATGGGCGGCGGCCTCTGCTGGCTCGACTACGACAACGACGGGTGGCTCGACCTGTTCGCCGTCAACTCCTTCGCCAACTCGGATCTCGGGCACGGCGGCCTCCCGAGCAGCGCTCTGTTCCACAACGACCACGGCCGGTTCGCGGACGTCACGAACGCCTCCGGCGCCGGGCTGCAGGTCCGGGGCGAAGGCTGCGTCGCTGGCGACCTGAACGGCGACGGCTACGCCGACCTGTACGTCTCCACGGCCGCCGACGACAAGCTGCTCTGGAACAACGGCGACGGGACGTTCACGGAAGGCGCGCGCGCGGCCGGGGTCGTCTCGTTCGGCTGGCACTCCGGGGCCGCGATCGGCGACGTCAACGGCGACGGCCGGCCCGACCTCTTCGTCGCGGGCTACACCGAGGCCAACGGCGCGATCCCCGGCTCCGCCTCGGGCTACCCGACCAACCACCTCGGCGTCCGCGACCTGCTCTTCGTCAACCTCGGCAACGGGCCCGACGGCCGGGCGCGGTTCCGCGAGGCCGGCCGCCAGGCCGGACTCGATCCGGAGCCGTACGACCACAGCCTCGGCGCCGTCTTCACGGACGTGAACGGCGACGGGCGGCTCGACCTCTACGTGGCCAATGACGAGGACCCGAACCGGCTCTACCTGAACCTGCTCGCGCCGGGGCTCGGCTTTCGATTCGTCGACCGCGCTGAGACCGAGAACATCGCCGATCCGAACGCCGGCATGGGAATCGCGGCCGACGACTACTCCGGCGACGGGCGCCCCGACCTCTTCGTCACGAACTCGCGCGGCCAGACCCATGCCGTCTACCGCACGCTCGGAGCAGGCTTCGTCGACAGGCGCTCCGTGTTCACGGCCGCGTTCGGCCGCAACCTGACCGGCTGGGGCGACTCCTGGGTCGACCTGAACAACGACGGCAACCTCGACCTCGTGCTCGCGAACGGCGAGATCCCGGTGCGGAACCTGGAGCGGGACGCCCGGCCGGTGCAGGTGCTCGAGCACGTGCCGAGCGGCTTCGTCGACGCGAGCTCGCTCGTCGGCGCGGACAAGCTTCCGCTCGTGAACGGACGCGGCCTCGCCGCGGCCGACTTCGACAACGACGGGCACGTCGACGTCGCGATCAACTCGATCGCCGGCCGTCTCATGCTGCTCAGGGCGACCGGCGGATCGGGCCACTGGCTGGAGGTGAAGCTGCCGCGGTTTGCGCCCGGCGCCGTCGTCACGGCGGTGCTGCCGGGCGGGCGCAGCCTCGTCCGTGAGGTGCACGCCGGGTCGAGCTACCTCTCGTCCGAGGACCCGCGCGTCCACTTCGGGCTCGGCCGGGCGACGCGAGTGGCCGAGCTGCAGATCCGCTACCCGGGCGGATACGCGACGCGCATGGCGAACGTCGCGGCCGACAGGATCGTCAGCGTCCGGCCTTGACCTGGATCCGGCGGACGACCGTGTCGAAGGTCACCGCCAGCAGCAGGATCCCGCCGGTGACCATGAAGATGATCGCGTTCTCCCAGCCCTTCGTGTTCATGCCGTTCGAGATCGTCGCGATCAGGGCGGCGCCGATCAGGGCGTTGCGGACCTCACCTCGTCCGCCGAAGAGGCTCGTACCGCCGATCACGGCCGCCGCGATCGCGTCGATCAGCAAGGTGCCGCCGCCCGCGTTCAGGTCGACGCTCTGGAGGCGCGAGGCGAGGATGATTCCGCCGAGGCCCGCCATGAAGCCCGAGATCATGAAGACGAGGATCCGGATCCGCGGGACGTTGATGCCGGCCCGGCGGGCGGCCTCGGCGTTGCCGCCGACGGCGTAGACGTGCCGGCCGAAGGTCGTTCGCTTGGCGAGGAACGTGAGGATCAGGAGCATCGCCACCACCAAGACGAGCGCGAACGGCACGCCCCGGTCCTTGTTCGAGATCCAGACGACAAGCAGAGTGATCGCCGGGACCATGACCACCTTCAGCGCCAGCATCATCGGGTCGCGCACGGCGATCCCGTGTCGCCGCCCGACGAGCGCGCCTCCGAGCATGAAGCCCACGTACAACGCGCTGATGACGCCGCCGATGATCCAGCCTCCCGCGTCGCTGAAGAAGTAGCCGTACACGTTGTTGATGGTGTCGTCCTGGACGACGACGACGCCGCCGAGCTCGAGCTGGATCAGGCCCTGCCAGATCAGCAGGCCCGCAAGGGTGACGACGAACGACGGTACCGCGAGGAGCGCGACGATCGACCCCTGAAACGCACCGATCACGGTCGTGCACGCGAGCGCAACCAGAATGCAGACCCAGCCGGGTAGCCCGGGGCCGATCGGGGTCGGCTGCTGCAACAGCGCGGCGATCATCCCGGCAACGCCGCTCATGAACGCAATCGACAGGTCGATCTCGCCGATCAGCAGCACGAAGACGACCCCGTACGCGAGCATGCACGTGCCGACCATCTGGCCGACGAGATTCGAGAAGTTGACCGGTGTGAAGAAGTTGGTGGCGGTCAGGCTGAAGTAGAGGACGACCAGCCCGAGCGCGCCGATGACGGGCGCGCTCCCGAGGTTGCCCGAGCGGATCGCCGTGCGGATCCGCGTCGGCAGCGACTCGATGGCGGGTTCCTGGCCCTCCGGGGTCACCGCGGCGACCGTCATGCAGGGGCCGCCTGGGTCGACGAGATGCCGGAGACCTTCGTCGGCGCGCCGGCGGTGATCGCCTCGACGACCTGCTGCTGCGTGGTCGACTTGCGCTCGAAGACGCCGACGTTCCGCCCGAGCCGCAGGACGGCGATGCGGGTCGCCGTCTCGAAGATGTCGTGCAGGTTGTGCGAGATCAGGACGACCGCGAGCCCTTGCTCGGCCAGCCGGTTGACGAGGGCCAGCACCTGCTCGGTCTGGGCCACGCCGAGCGCGGCGGTGGGCTCGTCGAGGATGACGAGCTTGGAGTTCCACATCACGGCGCGGGCGACCGCGACCGACTGGCGCTGCCCGCCCGAGAGCGTCGCAACCGGCTGCCGGATCGAGCGGATGGTGGTCACCCGAAGGCTCTTGAGCGTCTCTGCGGTCTTCGCCTCCATCGGCGCCTCGCGGAGGACCTGGAAGCGGCTGTGCACCTCGCGGCCGAGGTACATGTTCTGGACGACGTCGAGGTTGTCCGCAAGCGCGAGATCCTGGTAGACGACCTCGATCCCCAGGCGGGCCGCGTCCTTCGGGCTGCTGATCGAAACGGGTTCGCCTTCGAAGAGGAGCTCGCCGTCGTCCATCCCGTGGATCCCGGCGATGCACTTGATCAGCGTCGACTTGCCGGCGCCGTTGTCGCCCACCAGCGCCATCACCTCGCCGCGGCGGACCTCGAAGTCGACGTCGGTCAGCGCCTGCACCGACCCGAACGACTTGTAGACGCCGCGCAACTCGAGGAGTGGAGTGTCGGTCACGGAATCTGTCTCAGATGTGGGGCGCCCCCCGAAGGGGCGCCCCACACGGCGTTCGAACTAGCAGAACTTCTTGAACTCGCCGCTGCAGATCTCCGCGCGCTTCAGGAACCCGCCCGTGACGAGCAGCTTCCAGTTCGCCTTCGTGATCGACTGCGGCGGGATCAGGTACGCCGGCTCGACCGAGCGGCCCTTCGTCTTGACCGTGCCCGTGGTCGGCGGCTTCTGACCCTTGACGATCTTGACCGCGGCACCCGCGGTCGCGGTCGCCAGCTTCCGGACGTCCTTGAACACCGTCATCGTCTGCCAGCCCGAGATGATGTTCTGCACGCCCTGGACGGTCGCGTCCTGGCCGCTCAGCGGGACCGGCTTGAGCTGATGCGCCTTCAGAGCGACGACGACCGCGTTCGCGAGCCCGTCGTTCGCGGCGGCGACGGCGTCGATCTTGTTGCCCGTCTTGACGAGCATCTGCTCGAAGATCGTGCCGGCCTTCTGGTTGTCCCAGCCCGGAACGAACTGCTGCGGGCCCTTCTTCAGGGTGCCGCCCTTGTAGAGCGGGTTGAGGACCTGGTCGACCCCGCCCTTGAACAGGAACGAGTTCGCGTCCTCCTCGCCGCCCCACAGCGAGGCGACGACGGGCTTCGAGCCGTACTTGCCTGCCTTCTTCAACCCGGCGACGACGCCCTGCCCTTGGAGCACGCCGACCGTGTGGCCGTTGAACGACGCGTACAGCACCGCGACGCCGCCCTCGACCTGCCGGTCGTAGTCGATCGACTTGACGCCCTTCGCCAGAGCCGCCTTCTCGATCGCGGCGGCGGAGCCGGAGTCGATCGGCGCGATGATCAGGACTTTCGCCCCGTCCGCGATGCACTGGTCGGCCTGCGACTTCTGCTTCTGCGGGTCGCCCTGGGCGTTGACGACGCGAGCCGCGACACCGGCGGCCTTGAAGGCCTTGTCCAGGTACGGCTTGTCGAACTGTTCCCACCGCACCGAGGTCTTGGTGTCGGGCATCAGGCCGCACGCCTGGATGCTGGCGCGCTTGCCCGCGGAGCCTGCACCTGCGATCACGGCAGCAGCCGCGACTGCGAGCCCGACCGCGATCAGCTTGCGAAAACCGTGCTTCACGTACTTCCTCCCTCTGTGGATTGCGCGTCGGCTCGAGCGCGGCGCGCCCGGCGCGCGAAAAAGAGTCGTCGATCCGCGCCGGATAGTCAACTCGGACGTGCACAGATGTGCGTTGTAGGCTCCGGGCGGTGAAGACGTCGCTCGGAATCTGGGCGCTCAGCTCGATGGTCACCCGTTTCGTGCCGGGCGGATACCAGCCTCAATTCGCCTCCGAGGCGACCGCCGAGCGCGTGCGGCGGGCGGTCGACGGGCTCGGCGACCTGATCGACGGCTACGAGTTCCACTACCCGCAGGAGCTGAACGAGGACAACGTCGACGAGATCCGGAAGGCGCTCGGCGCCGAACACGACATCTACTGCCTGGCGGGCGGGCTGCACCTCGACCCGCGCTTCGGGCGGGGCGGTCTGGTTCACCCGGACGCGGCCGTGCGGGGAGACGCGGTGCGGATCGCGGTCGCCGGGGCGGAGCTCGCGGGGCAGCTCGGGGTGCCGATGATCGTCTGGCCCGGGATCGAGGGCTACAACTACCCGTTCCAGACGCCCTACGCAGAGAGCTGGACCTGGTTCGTGGACGGGCTCGCGGCCGTCGCCGGGAAGCTGAACGAGCACGGCCAGCCCCTCTTCCTCGAGCACAAGAACTCCGAGCCGGCGATGAAGATCCTCATGCGCAACATCGGGATGACGCTGCACGTGATCCACAAGCTGCGCGAACGCGGCCTCGACAACGTCAAGGTCAACATGGACTGGCAGCACCTGATCATGAACGGCGAGTCGCTCGCCGAGTACGCGGCGCTCCTCGCGGCCGAAGGGCTGCTCGGTCACCAGCACGCGAACTCCGGCTGGGGCACGTTCGACGACGACAACATGGTCGGCGCGACCGCCTTCATGGAGACGCTCGAGCTCGCGCTCGAGCTGCGGCGCGCCGGGTACGGCGAGAACGGCGAGCGGCTCGGCTTCGATCTCTACCCGTACACGGAGGACGCGGTCGAGGCAGTCCGCCGGAGCGTCCTGCAGTGGCGGTTCATCGACGGCGTCGCGGCGCGGATCGACGACGCTGCCCTGCGCGAGGCGCAGGCGCGCAAGGACGCCGTTCGGGCCTACGAGATCGTCTACGCCGCGCTCGGCGCTTGACGCAACGCCTGCTGGAGCGCGGCGCGGCCGCCGCGCAGGACGGGCTTGCCGTGCGAGACGAGCACCAGCGCGCGCTGGTCGCCCAGGTAGTAGACGAGCTCGGACGCGCGGCCCGACGCCAGCGCCTGGATGCCGCCGGCAACCGTGTCTCCCGGGCGAAGCGGATCCGTGACCGTGATCCCGCGCCGCTCGAGCGGCTTCAGCGAGCGCGCCGGCGCCCAGACCCGTTTCGCGCGGAGGTGGCGGGCGGAGCGCGCGTGCCAGTACACGGTGAGCAGCACATGCTCCGGCGTGCCGAGCTCGCGCGGCGGGTTCAGCGGGTCGACCAGGACGAGCCCGTCGCGGGTCTCGACCGCGTAGCAGGCGACGGCCTCCTTCCACTCCGGGTGGAACGCGACCCAGCGCCGCAGCCCCGGCCCGACCTCCTCGAGCTCCATACGGCGAACGCTAGCGAGGGCGGTTCAGGCGAGGGCCTCGGCGACGGCCGCACCGCCGTTGTCCAGCACGGCCGCACCGTGCGTGAGCAGCAGGTGGTCGACCGGGAGGCGGCCGAGCGACGCGCGCAAGCCTGTGCGTACGGCGTCGTAGTCGCCGAGCAGCCACGAGGGCGGGAACAGCCTCGCGCGGCCGTCCGGCGTGCCCAGCAGGACGTCGCCGACGATCAGCGCGCGGCGGTCGCGGAGGAAGTAGGCGACCTCGAACGCACGGCCGACGTCGATCGCCTCGATTGCGCCCGGCAGCGGTCCACCCGGAAGAAACAAACGCGGCTCCGCACCCCGCTCACGGATCAGGTCCGCCGCGGGTTCGTGCGCCCACACGACTGTGCCGGGGTAGCGGTCGGCGATTGCCGGCGCACTGCGCGTGTGCCAGAGAATCGTGATCAGGACGTGCGGCGGGCGGCCGTCGAGCACGCGGTCGAGCGCATCCCGGTGCTCTTCGCCGACGAGCGGGTCGACGAGCACCGGCCCGTCCTCCGTCTCGACGAGGTACGAGGCGACCGCCTCCTCCCAGCCGAGACCGCCCTCGGCGTCCTCCGGCGTCCATTCCGGATGGGGCAGCTCCCAGCGGTAGACGCCGGAGAGGAGCTCCTCCATGGCAGCTGACCGTACACGGCTCGTCGGGCTCGACGTGGGCACCACAGGTGCGAAGGCGGTCGCGATCTCGCCGGCGGGCGAGGTGCTCGCCCGGGCCGAGGAGGAGTACCCGCTCGCGATCCCGCACCCGGGATGGGCGGAGCAGGATCCGGAGGACTGGTGGCGCGCGAGCGAGCGGGTGCTGGCGGAGGTGGGAGCGCCGGAGGCCGCGGCCGTCGGCCTCACCGGCCAGATGCACGGGCTCGTGCTGCTCGACTCGGCCGACCGCGTCCTCCGGCCGGCGATCCTCTGGAACGACCAGCGCACCGCGGCCGAGTGCGCGGAGATCGAGGAGCGCCTCGGCTTCGAGCGGCTCGTCGAGCTGACCGGCAACCGCGCGCTGACCGGTTTCACGGCGCCGAAGCTGCTCTGGGTGCGGAAGCACGAGCCCGAGATCTGGTCGCAGGGAGCGCACGTGCTCCTCCCGAAGGACTACGTCCGGCTGCGGCTGACCGGAGAGCGGGCGATGGACGCCGCCGAGGCGTCAGGGACGCTCCTCTTCGACGTCGGCGGGCGCCGCTGGAGCGAGGAGGTGTGCGAGGCGCTCGAGATCCCGCTCGAGTGGCTGCCCCCGGTGCGCGAGTCGACGGAGCTCGGCGGCGCGGGCGACCAGCAGGCGGGCGCGCTCGGGGTCGGGGTCGACCGACCGGGGCCGCTGTCGGTCGTGCTCGGCACCTCCGGCGTCGTCTTCGCCGCGCTCCCCGGCTACGCACCCGACCCCGAGGCGCGCGTGCACGTCTTCTGCCACGCGGTGCCGGAGACCTGGGAGGCGATGGGCGTGATGCTCTCGGCGGCGGGCTCGCTGCGCTGGCTGCGCGACGTCCTCGGGGGCTCGTACGACGAGCTCGTCGCCGAGGCGGAAGGCTGGCCGCCGGGCGCCGAGGGCCTGACGTTCCTGCCATATCTCCAGGGCGAGCGCACGCCGCATGCCGACCCGGACGCCCGCGGCGTACTCGAGGGACTGTCCCTCCGCCACGACCGCGGCGCGCTCGTCCGTGCAGTGCTGGAAGGCGTTGCGTACGGCCTGCGCGACTCGCTCGAGCTGCTGCGCGCGCTCGGCGTGCGGCCGGAGGCCGGCCGCGCGTCGGGCGGCGGGGCGCGGAGCGAGCTGTGGCTGCGGATCGTCGCGTCCGTGCTCGACATCCCGATCGAGCGCACCGCGGTCGAGGAAGGCGCGGCGTACGGCGCCGCGCTGCTCGGCGGAGTGGCAGCGGGCGTCTTCGCCGA
>DATENZ010000072.1:0-13703 GCA_035274625.1 Gaiellaceae bacterium | reverse complement strand
GCGGCGAGCCGCCGCCGCGCCGGCGTCGGCACGACGGGCTCGGGCGGGGCGAAGACGACGTCCATGGCCGGCTGCAGCTGCGGGCTCGAGACGTGCACAGCCTGTGCGACGAGTGACTCGCCACGCTCGTCCGGCACGCGGATCACGGCGACGTCCACGCCGAGCAGCTCGACGAGCGTGCTCGCGACCGCGTCGAGCGTCCGGTCCAGCGAGAGGCTCTGCGTGAACGAGCGCGAGATCTCGTACAGCGCGGAGAGCCGGCGGGCCGCAACGCGCTCCGCCTCGAGCGCCTGCTCGCGCTCCGTGCCGAGCTGCTTCGTCTCCTCGTGCAGCCGCGCGTTCTGCACCGCCACCGCGATCTGGCCCGCCAGCGCGAGCAGGAGCTCCGACTGCTCGTTCGTCAGCGCTCGCCCGTGCGGCGGGTACACCGCGAGCAGGCCGATGACGGAGCCGTGGGCGACGAGCGGGACCGCATGGACGGCCTCGATCTCCGACTCGGCGAGCGCGCCGCGAACCGGAGCCAGGTGGCGGGTCCGCGACGCATCGGCGGCGGAGACAAAGCCGCGAACCCTGAAGGGCCCGAGCGCGAGGTCCAGCAGCCGCTCGGCGACGACGGCATGCGGGCCTCCGACCTCACGCGACGCTGCGGTCTCCAGGCGTCCGTTCTCGCGGAGATACACGCTGACGGCGGCCACGTCGAGGAGTGCCGGGATCCGGTCGACGACGGTCTGGAGGGTGTGGGCCAGCGAGAGGTGTGCGGTCGCCTGGCCGACGACCGAGAGCAGGTCGCGCGTTCGCTCGAGCTCGCGGCGCGTCTCCCGCGAGCGCTCCTCCGCGCGCAGCGCCTGGGTCGCGCGCGCCGCGAAGCCGGCGAGGGAGCGCATGGCAGTGTCGGCCGGAGCCGCGTGGGACGGGAAGAGGAGCTGGAGGACGGCGAACGGCGGCTGCCCGAGCGCGAGCGAGATCGCGACCGTGCCGCCGATCTGCTCGACGGACGAGGGCCCGCGCAGCCTTCCCGCCGATTCCGCGAGGACTCGACCGGTGCCGGCATCGACCGAGCCGGTGCGAGCAAGCGCCTCGACGCGCTCCGCGCCGATGCGCCAGATCAGGCATGCGTCCGCGTTGGTGGCGGCGGCCGCCACGCGGACGATCCGTTCCGCCCTCGCACCGTCGTCCGCGGCTGCACCCAGCCCGTCGGCCGCAAGCTCGAGGGCCGAAGAGGCGACGGCGGCCGCACCGCCGTCCGTGCGCGCCTGGAGCGCGAGCGCGACCTGCGCCGCGAGAACGCGTGCAGCCTGCTGCTCGGCCGAGGTGAAGCGCCGGCCGGTCCGGAACAGCTCGAGGGTGCCCGCGACCTGCCCTTCGACTCGTACCGGCATGACGAGCACGGCATCGGCCTGCGCGCGCTGCGCGACGCCGCGCAGAGGAGCGGGAAGAAGGTCGAGCTCTGCGATCTCCTCCTCCGGCGGTGAAGCCGTGACCCGCGAACCCTCGATTTCGGCCGTGACCGCGGGTGGGCCGGCCGCGGCGTACACGCCGAGCGTTCCCAACTCGACGACGCGGACGACGGCGACGTCCGCGGCGGCGGCGGTCCTCGCGCTGTCGACCACCGTGCGCAGCGCGTCTGCGACCGTCTTCGTCGCCGAGGCCCCCGCCGGCGCCGAGCGTGCGCCGGGCACGGACGTTCCAGTCTCTATGGCCGTTGCTTCACCCCGGCAAAAGTATGGATCATGCAGGGGAGAACCGGCCGCGAGCGGTAGACTCCGGCGCGATGGCCGAGCCCGCACAGCGGCGGCGGACGCAGTCGGAGGCGCCGCCGGTCGATCCGACCGCTGTCGACCGCGCGTACCGCTTCTACCGGGCCAAGCGCCACGCGAAGATCGAGCACCGCCGGGCGAGCCGGATGGCGGACGTCCGCTTCTGGGCCGTTCTCGGCCTGCTCGTGCTCGCGTGCCTCGTCCTCGCAGTGACCGTCTGGGACGAGATCTCCCGCCTCTTCGGCCTCTAGCGCGTCGGCGCGCCGAGCCGGTCGACCGGGGCCGCGCGGTCGAGTTGCTCCCACACCTCGGTGCCGCACATCGGACACCGAGGCAGCTTGCGGTAGACGGTGATGCCGTAACCGCAGTCCGTACAGCGGAATTCGCCCTTCGCCGCCGCCCCGGCGACGAAGGGTGCCTGAACGTCGTCCGGCCGCTCGATGAGCACGCCCAATGAGACCCCCTCGGTCGGATAGTCGTGACGCCGCCCTCCAACATGCCCATACTTCCGCCTGTGGAAACGCCGGAGATCTTCGACTTCGACGATCCGCAGCTCGGCGACGCCGCACCCGATCGTGAACCGGGCCCTCCCCGCCCGGCCCCCGACCTCCGTCCGGGAACAGGGATCTGGGGCGTCGGCACACGCGTCGCCTGGGTCTCGGGGCTCATCTTGATGCTCTCTTCGTTCATGTCCTGGTACGCCGGGAGCTCGATCGAGGGGCCGACGCTGGCCGTGATCGGCTGGCACACGGGCACGATCGGCAAGCTGATCTTCGTCGTCGGCTTCGCGGTCGTGGCGCTCGCGATCCTCGGCGAGGCCGGGTTCGAGCTTCCTCCGACCCTGCCGGAAAGCCTGCTGACAATCGCACTCGGCGCGCTCGGCACGATTCTGGTGCTGATCCGTCTGATCTCGATCCCCGACACCTTCGCAGGCACGAGCGGGCGGGGCATCGGCATCTGGATCGCCTTGCTCGCGGGGCTCGGCGTGATCGTCGGCGGCCTGCTCCGGGCGGGCGAAGACCTCTAAGGACGCCGCCCGTCGCGAGCCGGGCGAGCCGCGGCCTAGACGGGAAGCAGCTGCTTTGTCTGCTCGACGAGCTGTTCGGGATCGAACGGCTTGCCGACGAAGCCCTGAGCGCCCCGGCTGACCGCCTCCTCGGCGGCCTCCTCCACGCGCCCGCTGAACATGATCACTGGGATCGAGCCGACGCCGTGCCGCTCCTGGACCTGCCGGAGCATCTCCCAGCCGTCCACCTGCGGCATCTGCACGTCGAGGAGGATCAGGTCCGGCGGCTGCTCGGACAGCGCGGCCAGGCCCTCGTTCGCGTTGCCCGCCTCGCGAACGGAGTAGCCCTCGGCCTCGAGGCTCGCCCGGACTGCGTGGCGCACGCCCGGGTCGTCGTCGACGATCAGCACCACAGGGCCGGCACGCCCGCTCCTCGCGGAGCGGGTCAGGAACGAGTCGAGATCCCGCCGACGGAAACGCCGGTGGCCGCCCGGCGTATAGAACGCGGGCAAGAGCCCCTGGTCCGACCACTTCCGGATCGTGCTCTGCGCGACCCCGAGGTACTTCGCCGCCTGGCCGAGCGTCAGCCAGTCCGGATCAGAACCGGGCGCACGCCTGCCAATGCCTCCCCGCGGAACCGACATAACGAGACGCTACCTTCCCAAACGTTGCGCTTCCTAACTCACGGATTCACGGTCACCGTAACGGTCTCGCGCTCCGGCGGGAGCGGGAGCGGGCGCAGCGTCCGCACGAGTGTCTGCGTCTCGCCGGTGCCGGGGTTGTCGTCGAGCGACTGACCGAGCGCGAGCCCGGCTGCGAACACGGCCAGGACCAGGGCCGCGCCGATCCAGAGCCGCAGCACGCGGCGGCCGCGCCGTCGCGGCTCGCGTCTGAGCGGCGGGCGCGCGCTCATACCCGCTCCAGTGCCGGCAAAGCCGCCACCTTCGCTACCGGGTCGGCTCCGTCAAGCCTAGGGCTCAGGGCTCGTAGTCCCGCGCGCCGCGGACGTACAGGTGGAAGGCGGCGTCGGTCGCGATCGAGACGCCCGCGGGCCATTGCGCGTCCGCGGGCAGCTCCGCGACCGCCTCCCGCGCCCACGAGTCCGCCCCGCGATGCTCCGCGGCGAGCTCCGCGACGGTGAAGTCGGAGCCGATCCGGCGCCGGAGCTCCGCCATGATCGCCTCGACCTGCGCGTGCAGCGCGCCGTACCGCCGCCGGTCCTCGTGCTCGCGCTCGAGCCGGCGGTAGCCCTCCGCCCACTCGTGCCGGGCGATCTCGACAGCGGCAGACATGGCGGCGATGTTAGTGGCGGTCCCTAGTCGAGCGGCGTGCAGCACCGATCGGTCGGCCACGGCTCGCCGACCTCCGCGAGGATGCGCTCGCCCAGCTCGTAGCCGGGGCGCGCGAGCGCATACGCGACGTGGGCGTGGAGGCACTTCAGGCTGCCGCTCCGGCCGGCCCCGCCGATGCCGAGGTCGAGCGACGCCCCGCCGTCCCGTCCCACCCGTGTCTCCGCCAGGTCGCGGCGGACCGAGCGCTGCTCGTCCTCCGCGCGCTCGAGGCTGCCGGCCAGGCGCGGGTCGCTCCGAGCCGCCTGCGTCCAGCGCTCGACCCCGCCGGCGGCCTCGAGCCGGGAGACGGCGGCGACGAGGTGCGGGCACGTCAGGTAGTACGTCGTCGGGAACGGCTCGCCGTCTGCGTCGTAGGCCGACTGCTCGGTGACGGCGGGGCGGCCGAACCGGCAGCGCACGACGACGCGGCGGAAGGCCCGCGGCTGCCGGCCGAGCTGCCGCGCGACGACGGCGCGGTCGTCCATGGAGAGCAGGCTAGTGCCGGGAGTGAGCCCGACGCCACTCCGGGATGCCGTGCACGATGAAGAGCTGCTCGCCCGGCTTGACCAGGCCGAGCCGGCGGGCACCGCGGACAAGCGTGGCGCCGCTGTGGATCTCGGCGAGCCGTCGCTCGAGCTGCTTCTTTCGGGTCGTCAGCGTGCGCACCTCGCCCGCCCTCGCCTCCAGCGTGTGCTTCGTCTCGATGTAGGCGCGCACGGGCCGGTAGTACAGGAGCCCGAGCAGGACGACGACGCCGAGCACGACCCAGCGCATGAGCTTGCGGCGTCTCCGGGGGCGGCGCAACGCTGACGCTCTTCGCCACGGTGCGGCTTGAGTCCTCCATACGCCGCCGCGACCGACCTGTGCGGGCGCGGCATCGAAACGCTCGCCGTGAGGACGCCGGGTTTCGGGGAAGGGGGCCCGTGGGGGAAACCGGCTGTTTCCCCCACGAAGCGACCGATGCGGCGGCGGAGCCGCCGCGAGAGAGCGTTAGGCCAGATCGACCTTGATCACGTTGGTGGTGCCGGGGATGTTCACGGACGTCCCCGCGGTGATCACGACCCGGTCGCCGCTGTGGACGATGCCGGCATCCCGCGCGGCGCCGACGGCACGATCCCAGAGCTCCTGGACGTCGGGCACCTCGGGCAGCATCAGCGGCAGCACGCCCCACTCGAGCGCCATCTGCCGGAACGCGTACTCGTTGTGCGTCAGGCCGACGATCGGGCGCCGCGGCCGGAGCCGGGCAACAGCGGAGGCGGTGCGCCCGCTCGCCGTGGGAACGATGATCGCGCTCGCCCGCAGCGTCTCGGCGAGGTCGCACGCGGCGTTCGACATCGCCCGCCCCACTCCGGGCTGCTCGTCCGGCTCCGGCATCTGGTGGCGGTAGCCGAGGCTCGGCTCGACGGCGCGCGCGATCCGGTCCATGTAGGCGACGGCCTCGACGGGGTAGGCGCCGACGGCGGTCTCGCCGGAGAGCATCAGCGCGGACGAGCCGTCCAGGACGGCGTTGGCGACGTCGCTCGCCTCCGCCCGGGTCGGGTCGGCGTGCTCGATCATCGACTCGAGCATCTGAGTGGCTGTGATCACCGGCTTCCCGAGCTCGAGCGAGCGGGCGATGATCCGCTTCTGGAGCAGTGGCACCTCGGCAGGGCCGATCTCGACGCCGAGGTCGCCGCGCGCGACCATGATCGCGTCGGTCTCGCCCAGGATCTCGTCGAGCGCCGCGACCGCTTCCGCCTTCTCGATCTTCGCAATCAGGTCCGCGTGCGAGCCTGCGTCCTCGATCAGCTTGCGCAGGTCGCGGAGGTCGGCAGCGGAACGGACGAAGGACAGCGCGACGAAGTCGACGTCGAGCGACAGTGCCAGCTCGAGGTCACCGACGTCCTTCGTGGTCAGCGACGGGATCGGCAGCGGCACGCCGGGCAGGTTGACGCCCTTGTGCGCGCTGACGACGCCGCCGGTGACGACAGCGCAGCGCGCGCGACCGTTTTCGACCTCTTCGACCCGTAGCCGCACGAGGCCGTCGTCGATCAGGACCTCGTGCCCCGGCATGAGCACCTCGCCGATCACCGCGGGCGACACGGGAAGCTCGCCGTCCTGCACACCAGACTCCGGGGTGACGATCACCTCCTGCCCGCGCTCCAGGATCCTCGGGGCGGGCAGGTCTCCGATGCGGAGCTTCGGTCCCTGGAGGTCGGCGACGAGGGCGAGGGGCCGGCCGGCGTCGTCGGAGGCGCCGCGAACCAGGTCGACCGAGGCGCGATGCTGGTCGCGCGACCCGTGGGAGAAGTTCAGCCGAGCCGCATCCATGCCCGCCGCGACCATGGCCGCGAGCCGCTCGGGCGTCGCGCTCGCGGGTCCGATCGTGGCCAGGATCTTCGTCCGACGCGGAACGGCGGCCACGTGTCAAGGGTAGCGAGGTCGGCCGCGGGCACGTTTGGCTTTTCCATCCTGGGCGATACGTGATTGGGAAGAGGCACTGAAAGGGGGTCTTACATGAGCAGGTTGGCTACGCTCGTAGCAGGGCTTTTTGTGGTCGTCGGCCTCGCCGCAGGCGGGGCGCAGGCGGCTGCGCCGCAGAACACGTCCACGCCGACGATCACCGGGAAGCAGATGGTCGGCGAGACGTTGACTGCGACAAACGGCACGTGGACCGGCAGCCCGACCGACTTCAACTACCAATGGCAGCGGTGTAACCGCGACGGCGAGTCGTGCGGTGACATCGCCGGCCAGACGGCAAAGACGTACGACGTCCGGTCCGCGGACGTCGGCGTCACGGTTCGCGTGATCGTGACCGCGGTGAATGCGGATGGGAGGACCAGCGTGAACTCCCAGCCGAGCGACGTCATCTCAGGTGACGCCGCGCCGCGCGCGGTCGAGCAGCCGAGCATCTCCGGAAAGCCGGAGGTCGGTGAGACGCTGACCGCCGATCCGGGCCGCTGGGCGGAAGGGCCGACGTTCAAGTTCCAGTGGCAGTCCTGCGACAAGAGCGGTGCAAACTGCAAGGACATCAGCGGCGCAACGGGTAGGACGTACGGCGTCCGCGCCGCCGACAAGGACAACACGATCCGCCTCGAGGTGACCGCGACGAACCTGGTGGGCTCGACGAAGGCGAACTCGAAGGAAACGGCGGTCGTCTCCGCTGGAGCGACGCCGAATCCGACCCCGAACCCGAATCCGACCCCGGTCGGCGTCGGCGGGGCGATCGCGATCACGGCCGTGTCGCTGCCCGACCGGCTCGTGATCTCGAACATCCAGTTCACCCCGCGCCGGATCACCAACCGGGTTCAGCCGGTGGTCGCGCGGTTCCGTGTGACCGAGATCCAGGGGAAGCGCCCGGTGTCCGGGGCCCTGGTCTACGCGGCCGGCGTGCCGGAGAACCGCGTCACGAACGAGCCCGAGGTGCAGACCGATTCCTCGGGTTGGGCGACGGTCACGTTCCATCCGCTGAAGGGCCTGCCCATGAAGCGAGGGGCGCGCGTCACGTTCTTCGTGCGTGCCCGCAAGTCGGGAGAGAACCCGCTCGCCGGGATCTCCACCCGCCGTCTCGTCTCCGTGGGCGTGACGCCCGGCGGCTAATGTCCGAACCGATCGGCCGGGCGGCCCTCGCGGCCGCCCGGCCGGCTCCTCCGATTACCGGCCGCCGCGCGCGAAGGCGGACCAGCCCGGATACTCCGCCTGGCCGCCGAGCTCTTCCTCGATCCGCAGCAGCTGGTTGTACTTCGCGACCCGGTCCGTGCGTGACGGCGCGCCGGTCTTGATCTGCCCCACTCCGGTCGCGACTGCGAGATCGGCGATGGTCGTGTCCTCGGTCTCGCCCGAGCGGTGGGACATGACGCAGGCGTAGCCGTTCGCCCGCGCGAGCGCGACCGCGGACAGGGTCTCGGTCAGCGTTCCGATCTGGTTGACCTTGAGCAGGATCGCGTTCGCGACGCCCGCGTCGACTCCGCGCTGGAGCCGGTCGATGTTGGTGACGAACAGGTCGTCGCCGACGAGCTGCACGGTGCCTCCGAGCCGATCGGTCAGCGCTCGCCAGCCGTCCCAATCGTCCTCGGCGACACCGTCCTCGATCGAGACGAGGGGGTGGCGCTCCGCCAGCCCCGAGTAGAAGTCGGCCATTCCACCGGCGTCCTCTTCGCGCCCCTCGAACCGGTAGGCGCCGCTGTCGAAGAACTCGGTCGCCGCCGGGTCGAGCGCGATCGCCACCCGCTCGCGGTGGCCGGCCCGCTCCGCCGCCTCGAGGATCGCCTCGATCGCCTCGTCGCTCGACGCGAGATCCGGCGCGAAGCCGCCCTCGTCGCCGACCGCGGTCGCGAGCCCGCGCTCGTGCAGCAGCGCCTTCAGCGCGTGGAACGTCTCCGCGCCGATCTGGAGGCCCTCCGAGAACGACGAGGCGCCGGCGGGAACGACCATGAACTCCTGGAGGTCGATCGAGTTCTGGGCGTGCGCGCCGCCGTTGATCACGTTCATCATCGGCACGGGGAGCACACGAGCCTCGTCCCCACCCAGGTAGCGGAAGAACGAGAGGCCCGCCTCGGCGGCTGCCGCCTTCGCGGTCGCAAGCGAGACGCCGAGGATCGCGTTCGCGCCGAGCCGCCCCTTGTTCGGCGTCCCGTCGAGCTCGACGAGCAACCCGTCGACACCGGCCTGGTCGGACGCGTCGCGCCCGCGAACGGCCGCGGCGATCTCGCCCTCGACGTTCTCCACCGCGCGCCGCACCCCCTTGCCGCCGTACTCGGGCCCGCCGTCGCGGAGCTCGACCGCCTCGTGCACGCCGGTGGACGCTCCGGACGGCACCGCCGCGCGCCCGAGCGCGCCGGACTCGAGGCGCACGTCGACCTCGACCGTCGGGTTCCCGCGCGAGTCGAGGATCTGGCGGGCGCGGACGTCGGCGATGGGCGTCATTCCTTCTCCTTGGCGAGGTCGAAGTAGCGGTCCTGGTCGGGCAGCGGCAGCGTCGACCACTCACGTCCCTCCACGGCGGCCAGCCGTTCGGCCTCCTCGACGCGGGCGACGAAGCGACCGGTCGCGCGGCGCAGCTCGAGCTCCGGATCGACGTTCAGCCGGCGGGCGACGTTGACGCAGGCGAAGAGGAGGTCGCCGAGCTCCCCGGCGCGGCGCCGCTCGTCGCCGTCCTCGAGCTCGCGCTCGAGCTCGGCGAGCTCGTCCTTGAGGTCGGCGAGCGCCCCCGCGGTGTCCGGATACTCGAAGCCGACCGCTGCCGCTCGGCGCTGAACCTTCCGCGCGTGGAGGAGCGCGGGCAGCCCCTCGGGCACGTCGTGGAAGACGCCCTCGCGCCCCTCCTGCTCGCGCTTGATGTGCTCCCAGCGCTGCCGCACAGCGGCAGCGCTGGCGGCCTCCGCATCCGCGAAGACATGCGGATGACGCCGCACGAGCTTTGCGTGGATGCCGCGAGCGACGTCTTCCAGATCCCCATAGCCCTGCTCCGATAGGAGAAGGGCTAGGAAGTAGACCTGGAAGAGGAGGTCGCCCAGCTCGTCGAGGAGCTTGGCGGGGTCGTCGCCGAGGGCGGCGTCCGCGACCTCGTAGGCCTCCTCGACGGTGTGCGGGACGATTGTCCGCTCGGTCTGCTCCCGGTCCCAAGGGCAGTCGCGCCGAAGCCGGACGGTCAGCTCCTGGAGGTCGAGGAGCGCCTGCTCGAGGCTCAACCGGTCGTCGTCGTGGGAGCCGTCGAGGTGGTCTGCGGTGCGAGGCCGGAGCCGTACTTGACCTTGGCGGCGAACTCCTTCTTCACGCCGTCGAGCCACTTCTGCAGCGCGTCGGCCCGCTGCTGCTGGAGGAGCTGCTGGCGGATCGACTCCTGCACCTGCGCGAACGGCGTCACCTTGCTCGGCACCGTTGCCTTCTCGGCCTCGATGATGTGCCAGCCGTACTGGGTCTTGACCGGCTTCGAGAGCTCGCCGGTCTTGAGCGCGAAGGCGGTCTTGTCGAACTCGGGGACGGTCTGCCCCTTCGAGATCGTCAGCTGGCCGCCCTGCGTCTTCGAGCCGGGATCGGTCGAGTACTTCTTCGCCAGCGTGGCGAAGTCGGCGCCGCCCTTCAGCTGCGCGTAGAGCTTGTCGGCGAGCGCCTTGTCCTTGACGAGGATGTGGCGGACGACGCGCGTCTGGGGCTGCGTGTACGTGTCCTTGTGGGTGTTGTAGTACGCCTGCGCCTGCGCAGTCGTCACCTTGACGTCGGTGGTCACCTTCTTGTAGATCGCGTCGGAGAGCAGGTTCGACTTCAGGTCGGAGTGGACCTGGGCGTCGCTGATGCACTGGCGCTTGATCTCCGCCTGGTAGCGCTTGTCGCTGCCGCCGAAGTACTGCTTCTTCAGCTTCGCGAGCTGGTCGTTCACCTGCTTGTCGCTGACGGTCACCCCCACGCCAGGCGCCTTCTGCTCGAGCTCCGCGCGCTGGACGAGGCTCTGCAGGATCTGCTGCTGCACCGCCTGGTACTCGGGCGACCCCGCTTTCGGGAACTCGCGCTTCTGGAGCTCGTAGCTGCACTTGCCCTGCTGGAGCCGCTGGTCGAGCTGGGCGCGCGTGATGTGCACGTCGCCGACGACGGCGGCATCCTCCTGCGCGACCTTCGCGGAGCCGCCGCCACCGCCGCCACCGCACGAGCTCGCGAGCAGGCAGAGCGGGAGCGCGAGGAAGAGCATTGAAAGGCGCCGCATGATGGCCCGAGCAGAGTAGCAGCGGCCCCTGCGGGCGCCTCCGGTGTGACGGCGCTCCTTCACGCAGCTGCGCGCGTCTCGACCAGCGCGTCGACGACCTCCAGCGCCTCGCGAAAGTCGTCCCGTCGCAGGGCGACCTCGCGGCTCGCAGAGGTGTACACGGCAGTCGGGATTCGCTCGCGGAGCTCGCGCAGCTCCTCGGATCCGAGGACGACCGGGCCGACGCTGATCCTGCCGCCGCGGAAGACGAGATAGTCGGCGCCCGCCCGCGCGAGCTTCACCCGCGACTCCTGGATCGCGAACAGGTTCTCGACCGGCTCGGGCAGCTCGCCGTAGCGGTCCTCGACACCGGCCCGGAGCTCGCGCAGCTCGTCCTCGTCCTCGGTCAGCGCGAGTCGGCGGTGGAGGTCGATCTTCAGCGCCTCCGAGCCGATGTACGAGGCCGGCACGTACGCGCTGACGCGAGCGTCCACCCGAACAGGCCGCGGGGCGGTGCGACGCTGGCCGGAGAGCTCCGCGACCGCCTCGTTGAGGAGCTCCACGTAGAGCTCGAACCCGACGGCGGCGACGTGGCCGGACTGCTCCGCCCCGAGCAGCTCGCCGGCGCCGCGGATCTCCAGGTCTCGCATCGCGATCGCGAACCCGGCGCCGAGCTCGGTGTGGTCGGCGAGCGTCGCGAGCCGCGCGCGAGCCTCCGGCGTGAGCTCCGACGCCGCCGGGTAGAAGAGATACGCGTACGCGGTCACGTCGGAGCGGCCGACGCGGCCGCGGATCTGGTACAGCTGCGCAAGCCCGAGCATGTCGGCGCGCTCGACGACCAGGGTGTTCGCCTGCGGGATGTCGAGGCCGGACTCGATGATCGTCGTCGACACGAGCACGTCGGCGTCGCCCCGCAGGAACTCGACCATCCGCTCCTCCAGCTCGCGCTCCTTCATCTGCCCGTGGGCGACGAGGAACCGCAGCCCCGGGCAGAGCTCTCGCAGCCGCGTCGCCGCCTCGTCGATCGTCTCGACGCGGTTGTGCAGGTAGAAGGCCTGGCCGCCCCTCGCGTGCTCCCGCTCGAGCGCGACCTTGATCTGCTCCTCGTCGTACTCGCTGACGTGGGTGCGGATCGGCCGCCTGCCCTCGGGCGGCGTCTCGATCACCGAGATGTCCCGGATGCCGGACAACGACATGTGCAGGGTGCGCGGGATCGGGGTCGCGGTCAGCGCGAGGACGTCGACCTCGAGCCGCAGCGCCCGCAGCAGGTCCTTCTGCGCGACCCCGAAGCGCTGCTCCTCGTCGACGATCACGAGCCCGAGGTTCTTCGGGACGACGTCGCGCGAGAGGATCCGGTGCGTCCCGACCAGGACGTCGACCTTCCCGTCGGCGAAGTCCTTGAGCACCTGCTTCGCATCGGCCGTCCTCCTGAACCGCGAGACCATCTCCACCCGGACGGGGAAGTCTCGGTAGCGCTCGCGGAAGGTGTTCCAGTGCTGCTGCGCGAGCACCGTCGTCGGGACGAGCATCAGCGTCTGCTTGCCGTTCAGCGCGACCGCGAAGGCGGCGCGGACCGCCACCTCCGTCTTCCCGAACCCGACGTCGCCACAGACGAGCCGATCCATCGGCGACGGCGCCTCGAGGTCCTCCTTGACCGCCTCGATCGCCCGCTGCTGGTCCTCGGTCTCGCGGTACGGGAACTCGGCCTCGAGGCGCTCCAGCCAGTCGCTGGAGAGGTCGTAGGTCTGGCCGGGGGTGGTCTGGCGGCGGGCGTAGAGGGCGATCAGCTCGCCCGCGAGCTCCTGGACCGACTCACGTGCGCGGCTCTTCAGCAGCAGCCAGGCCTTGCCGCCGAGCTTCGAGAGCGCGGGCGCCTTCGCGTCGGCGCCGATGTAGCGCGAGACCTTCCCGATCTGCTCGTGGGGGACGTACAGCCGGTCCTCCCCGCGGAACGCGAGGAAGAGGTAGTCCCGTGTGACGCCGGCGACCTCCTTCGTCTCGAAGCCGAGGAGCTTGCCGACGCCGTGGTCCTCGTGGACGACGTAGTCGCCCGTACGGAGGTCGGCGAACGACTGCAACGCGCGGCCGAGGCGCGTGTCCGCGCGGGGCGCGCGCTTCCGGAAGATCTGCGTGTCCGGGAGCAGGACGAGGCCGAGATCGCGCCAGACGAAGCCGCGGCGCGCCGGCGAGACGGCGAAGTACAGCCCGGGGTCGGTCGGCAGCTCGCCGCCTTCCTCGAGCCACTCGACGGCGAGCCGGCGCAGGAGAGCCGCCTGCCTGAGGCCGTCACCGCGGTGCGGGAACGCGACGACCACGCGCTGGTCGGCACGGACGAACGAGGCGAGCTCCTGCTCCGCCTCCGCGAGCCCGCGCGCCGCCACGGCCGGGCGCTGGCCCTCGAACGCGAACGGCTGGCCGCGCGGGAAGGGGTCGAGCTCGACTGCGCCGTCGAGCGACGGCGGCTCGAGCTGCTCCTCCTCCCAGACGCGGCGCACCGCCTCCGGCTCGAAGACGAGGTCGGGAGCCCGGTCGAGCGGCGGGGCGAGGTCGGCCGGGACGTCGATGGGCTCGTCCTCGTCGCGGAGCGTCGGCTCGGCGAGGTCGAGACGGCGTTCGGCGGCCGGGTAGACGGTCGCGGCGTCGATGGGTCGAAGGGCGCGCTGCGTGAAGGGCGAGAACGCGCGGACCGCCTCGATCTCGTCGCCGAACAGCTCGATCCGCAGCGGTTCCCGGCCGGTCGTGGGGAAGACGTCGACGAGGCCGCCGCGGACGGCGAACTGCCCGCGCTCCTCGACCCGGTCGACGCGCTCGTACCCGGCGAGAGCGAGGTGCTCAGCGAGGCCGTCGATCCCCGGCTCCTCGCCGACCCGGAGGTCGAGCCGCTCGGGCCGGGCCGCCGGCGGCGGCATCCGCTCGGCGAGGGCGGCGGCGGATGCGCAGACGAGGCCACC
>DATENZ010000071.1:0-15873 GCA_035274625.1 Gaiellaceae bacterium | reverse complement strand
CGATCCAGCCCACGAGTGTCCCCGCGCGCACCGTCTCGCCCGGCCGCCGCTCGATGCGCAGCAGCGTCCCGGCCGCGGCCGCCTCGACCTCGAGCGTCGCCTTGTCCGATTCGACCTCGAGCAACGGCTCACCCGCGGCGATCTCGTCGCCCTCGGCCTTCAGCCACGAGACGATCGTCAGCTCGTCGCTCGTCGTCCCGAGCGGCGGCATCCGGACCGCGTGCATCAGTCGAGCTCGCGGACGGTCTGCACGATCCGCTCGACGCTCGGCAGCACCGCCTGCTCGAGCGCGGGAGCCGCCGGCGCCGGCACGTCGAGCGACGCGACCCGCTTCACCGGCGCCTCCAGGCTGTACAGGCACTCGTCGGCCGCGCGCGCGGCGACCTCGGCTCCCCAGCCGCCCGTGAGCGTGTCCTCGTGGACGATCACGAGCCGGCCCGTGCGCCGAACCGAGCCGAAGATCGTGTCCGCGTCGAGGGGGAGGAGCGTCAGCGGGTCGATCACCTCGCACTCGATCCCGTCCGCGGCGAGCTGCTCGGCTGCGGCCAACGCACGGTAGAGAGAGACGTGCGTCGCGACGACGGTCACGTCGCGCCCCGGCCGCCGCACGACCGCCTGCCCGAGCGGCACGAGGTACTCCTCCTCCGGCACCTCGGCGCTGGGGTCGAGGCCGGCCGCCAGCTCCCGCCCCCTGCTGCCGTAGAGGAGCTTGTGCTCGAAGACGAGCACGGGGTTGTCATCCCGCACCGCGCTCTTCAGGAGGCCTTTCGCGTGGTAGGCGTCCGAGACGCAGAGGATCTTCAGCCCGGGGACGTGGACGAAGTAGCTCTCGGGGCTCTGCCCGTGCTGCGCACCGCGCCCCGTCGCGCCGACCGGCGCCCGCATGACGAGCGGCACCGTCAGCCGCCCGCCCGACATCGCGCGCATCTTCGCCGCCTGGTTGACGAGCTCGTCCATGCACTCGAAGAGGAAGTCGGAGTACTGCATGTCCGCGATCGGCCGCAGCCCGGCGATCGCCGCCCCGACCGCCGCGCCCGCGATCGCCTTCTCGCTGATCGGCGTGTCGATGATCCGGTCGCGGCCGAACTCCTCGACGAGACCGAGATAGACGCCGAACGCGCCGCCGAAGCCGCCCTCGACGCCGATGTCCTCGCCGATCAGGAACACCGACTCGTCGCGCCGCATCTCCTCGGCCACGGCCTCCCGCAGCGCCTCGCCGATGCCGAGCCGCCGGGTCGCGACCGCCTCAGGCATACGCGTCCAGCAGGAGGTCGTCCGTCGAGGGCTCGGGCGACGCGCGCGCGAACTCGACCGCGTCGTCGATCGCCGCGGCGACCTCTGCCTCGAGGCGCGCGCACTCCTCCTCGCCGAGCTCGGCCTCCAGCCGCTTGATCGGATCGCGCGCCTCCCACTCCGCCTCCTCCTGCCGGCTCCGGTAGCCGCGCGCGTCGCTGCGGCTGTGGCCGACGAACCGGTAGCACTTGCACTCGAGCAGCGTCGGGCCTTCGCCCGCGCGCGCGCCGGCGACCGCGGCCGCCGCGGCCTCGCGAACGGCGAGCACGTCCATCCCGTCGACGACGCGGCCGGGAATGCCGTACGCCGCGGCGCGTTCCGCCACATCCGCGACCAGCGAGACCTGCTGCCAGTGCGTCGACGCGCCGTAGAGATTGTTCTCGCAGACGAAGACCACCGGCAGGCGCTGCACCGCGGCGAAGTTCAGCCCCTCGTGGAAGGCGCCCTCGTTGGCGGCGCCCTCGCCGAAGAAGCACACGGCGACGCGGTCCTCGCGCCGCAGCTTGAACGCGAGCCCGAGCCCGGTGACGACGGTGTTGCCGCCGCCGACGATCGCGATCGCGGGCGGCATCCCGACGTCCGGGTCGCCGAGGTGCATCGACCCGCCGCGGCCGCGGCAGCACCCCGTGGCCTTCCCGTACAGCTCCGCCATCGCGGCACGCGGCGAGACGCCCTTCGCGAGCGCGTGCCCGTGCGGCCGGTGCGTCGAGGTGATCCAGTCGTCGCGTCGCAACGTGGCGCAGACGCCGACCGCGACCGCCTCCTGCCCCTGGTACTGGTGGAGCGTCCCGGGGATCTCGCCCTCGAGGAAGAGCAGGTAGACGCGCTCCTCGAAGCGCCGGATGAGGAGCATCTGCCGGTAGAGCGCGGCCGGATCAGCCACGGCCGCTCGCGCCGTACAGCCGGATCAGCTCCTGCACCACGCCACGCATCCTCTTCGCTCCCACGGAGAGCACGTCGGCCGAACCGCGCGAGCCGAGCAGTCCGTGCGGGTCGCCCTCCAGGCCGGCCGATGCCAGTCCGGCCAGGAACGCCCGCTTCAGTGCGGTGCCCACGTTGAACTTCGCCACGCCACGCGCGATCGCGTCCGGGACCAGCTTGGCCGGGAAGCTCGTCCCGCCGTGGATCGCGAGCGGGGTCGACACGGCCCGGTGGATCGCCTCGAGCCGGTCGAGGTCGATCTCCGCTGTGCGCCCCTCGAGGACGTGCACGTTCCCGACGGAGACGGCGAGACAGTCGACGCCGGTCTCGGCGACGTACGCCGCGGCCTCCTCCGGATGGGTGAGCGAGGCTCGCGCTGCGTCGTCGCCGGTGGGCAGCTCGCCCAGCTCGGCCTCGACCGCGGCCCCGTGCGCGCGCGCCTCGGCGACGAGGCGGGCGACGTCTTCGGTCGAGGCCCCGTGCACCATCGCCGCGTTGAACCCGGCGTCCAGGCCACGTAGCGCGTGCTCGACCGAGCGCGCCTCGTTGAGGAGAAGCGCGGCGGGCACGCGCGCGCGCTCGGCTGCCGCTCGCCCGAGTGCCGCAAAGGTCTCGATCCCGCCCGCCTCCAGCCAGCCCTGGTCGACGAGCAGGCAGCCGAAGCCGAGGATCACCGGCGCGCGCTCCTCCTCCGCGGCCTCGACGACCGCGTCCAGGGAATAGGAGTCCCACGCCTCGAAGTAGCCGACGGCGTAGGCGCCGCGCGCGGCATCGCCGAGCAGTTCCGGCAGCGGAACGAGCGTCACGGAGACGCGGCGGCGAGCTGCTCGCGCGTCCAGACGCCGGCCCAGGCGCCGAGGGCCGTGCAGGCGGAGGCGCCGAGCGCGGTCGCACGCTCCGCGCAGCCGCGCGGGTCGAGCCCGTCGAGGAGCCCGGAGATCAGTCCGGCGTCGAACGCGTCGCCGGCGCCGGAGGGCTCGACGACGTCGACCGGTGGCGCGGGAAGCGCAAAGCGGTCTGCGCCCGCGGCGACGTATGCGCCGCGCTCGCCGAGGGTGATCGCCACAGCCGCCGCCCCAGCCTCGAGCAGCCGCTCGGCCTGGTGCTCGGGCTCGCGCTCGCCGGTCAGCGCGCTCGCCTCGTCGCAGTTGGGGACGAACCAGTCGAGCTGGGGCAGCAGCGGCGCGACCTCCGCGAGGGAGACGGGCGCGAGCCCGGGCAGCGCGACGTCGAGCACCGTCGTCGCTCCTCGCTCGCGCGCTGCCCCGAGCCGCTCGGCCAGCTCCTCGCTCTGCAGGCCGGGGAGGACGAGGTAGCCGCCGACGTAGAGCACGTCCGCACCCTCGAGCGCGTCCGCGTCCAGATCGTCCGGCCGCACCGCGGCGTTGGCGCCGAACGTGTGGATGTAGCGGCGATCCTCGCCGGCGACGGGGAGGATGACCGTCATCGACGTGGGGAGACCGGGAACGCGGCGGATGCCGGTGGTGTCGATGCCCTGCCCGGAGAGGTCACGCTCGACCAGGTCGGCGAACGGGTCGTCGCCGACGCAGCCGATCACGGAGACGTCGACGCCCTGGCGCCGGAGGCCGATCGCGGTGTTCGCGGCGCAACCGCCCGGCTGGACGAGGAACTCGCCCGTCGTGAGGACCTCGCCGGGACCGGGGATCCGCTCGAGGGGCGGGACGAAGATGTCGGCGACGAGGATGCCGGCGCAGACGACCCGCGCCATCTACCGGTCGGCGACGACGGTCGCCCGCGCGATCTCCGGATCGGTGAAGACGTCGAGCTCGTCGCGGCTCCGCGTCGAGAACTCGGAGACGATCGCGCCTTCCGCGCCGGCCTGGAACCAGTGCATCGTGTCGGGCGGCAGCGTGTACTGCTCGCCGGGGCCGAGGACGATCTCGCCTGCGCCCTCGACGTGCAGATGGATGCGCCCGCGCCGGACGCGGAACGTCTCCTCCTTGCCGGGATCCGCCTCGACCGGCGGATGCCGGTGCTCCGGGCAGATCTGGCCTGGGAACATGACCAGCTCCTTCGCGCACACGCGATCGGTGTTGACGTAGACGACGACCTGGAGCCCGATCTCCTCGAGCCGCGAGAGTCCGAAGTCCGCGACCTCGATCGCATCGCGCTCGGCGGGCGTGAGCGCGATCCCCGCCTCTTCGAGCGCCTGCGCTGCGCGCACCCGCGCGGACTCCACCTCGGCCCGTGTCAGCACCGCTACAGGGACACCGGCTCGCCCGTCTGCGCCGAGCGGTGCAGCGCCTCGAGCGCGCGCGCCTGCCCCATCGCGTCCTCGCGCCCGAGCAGCAGCTCCGCCTCGCCGTTGGCGGCGTCGCCGACGTTCTCCAGCTCGAGGCCATACGAGTTCGCGCGCTCGATCTCGATCCGTTCGACCTCGCCGTCGCGCCGCACCTCGATCGCCGGCTCGTTCGCGTGCCAGGGATCGTCGAGGAAGAGCGACCCCTCGCTGCCGATCACCTCGAGCTCGTCTCGCTCGGGCATCGCGGTGCCGCAGTCGAAGACCGCGAGCACGTCGCCGGGGAACCGCATCGTCCCGGTGAAGACCCAGTCGGTCCCGGACGCGCCGTACCAGGCCGCGCCGTAGACGGACACGGGCTCCGCCCCGGCGACGAGCCGCGACCCGGAGACGCAGTAACAGCCGACGTCCATCAGGGCGCCGCCCTCGACGTCGGTGCGCAGCCGGATGTTGTCTCGGTCGTACAGCGAGTACGAGAACACCGACCGGATGAGCCGCAGCTCGCCGACGGCGCCCTGCTCGACGAGCTCGCACAGCTTCTTCGCCTGCGGGTGGTGCCGGTACATGAACGCCTCGCTCAGCAGCCTGCCGGCGCGGTCGGCCGCGTCCCAGGCTGCGTCGACCTCCTCGGGGTGGCGCGTGAACGGCTTCTCGCAGAGGACGTGCTTGCCGGCCTCGACCGCCTTGATCGACCACTCCGCGTGCAGCGTGTTCGGGAGCGAGATGTAGACGGCCTCGACCTTCGGGTCGGCGAGCAGGGCCTCGTACGAGCCGTACGCCTTCGGGATGCCCCACTTCGCCGCGTACTCGTCGGCGCGCGCCTGGTCGCGACTGGCGACCGCGACGAGATCGACCTTCGGCGACTCCTGCGCGGGCGGGATCACCAGCCGGTTGATGTGGGCGGTCGAGATGATTCCCCAGGTCGTCACGGCGGGCCGTAGTATCGCGTCCCGTGGCACGCCCCGTCACGCTCTTCACCGGCCAATGGGCGGACCTGCCCCTGGAGGACCTCGCCGAGAGGGCCGGTCGCTGGGGGTTCGACGGCCTCGAGCTCGCGTGCTGGGGCGACCACTTCGAGGTCGACCGGGCACTCGCGGAGCCGGACTACTGCCGCTCGATCCAGGAGATCCTCGAGCGCAACCACCTGAACTGCTTCGCGCTCGGGGCCCATCTGGTCGGTCAGGCGGTCTGCGACCCGATCGACGCCCGGCACCGCGCGATCCTGCCGCCCGAGGTCTGGGGCGACGGCGATCCGGACGGCGTCAACGAGCGCGCGGCCGAGCGGATGAAGGACACGGCCCGCGCGGCGGCGCGCCTGGGCGTGACGCAGGTGAACGGCTTCACCGGCTCCGCGATCTGGCACCTGCTCTACTCATTCCCGCCGAACAGCTGGGACGAGATCGAGCACGGGTACGAGGACTTCGCGGAGCGCTGGTCGCCGATCGTCGACGTGTTCGACGCCGAGGGAGTCCGGTTCGGGCTCGAGGTGCACCCGACGGAGATCGCGTACGACTTCGTCACGACGCGGAAGGCGCTCGAGGCGATCGGCAACCGCGAGGGCTTCGGGATCAACCTCGACCCGAGCCATTTCGCCCACCAGCACCTCGACGCGGCGCAGTTCGCGCTCGAGTTCCGCGACCGGGTCTACCACGTCCACGTCAAGGACTCGCGGAAGCGACTGGACGGCCGGCGGTCGATCCTCGGCTCGCACCTGAACTTCGGCGAGGAGGCGCGCGGCTGGGACTTCGTCTCGCCCGGGCACGGGGACGTCGACTTCGAGGAGCTCTTCCGCTCGCTGAACCGGATCGGCTACGGCGGACCGCTGTCGATCGAGTGGGAGGACTCGGGGATGGAGCGCGAGTGGGGCGCGCAGGACGCGCTCGCGTTCGTCCGCCGCACCGACTTCACGCCGTCCGAGGTCGCCTTCGACGCGGCGATGCAGCGGGCTTAGCGATGGGGCTCACCGGAACAGCTAGCGAGTTCGCCGAAGGCGAAATCGCAGAGATCGGGATCGGGATGCTCGGGTACGCCTTCATGGGCAAGGCGCACTCGAACGCGTTCCGGAAGATCGCGTACATGACCTGGCCGCCGCCGCTCCGGCCGCGGCTGGTGGCGATCGCGGGCCGGAACGAGGAGGCAGTGGCCGGCGCCGCGACTCGCTACGGCTACGAGCGCTGGACGACCGACTGGCACGACCTCGTCTCCGACCCGGCGATCGGCCTCTTCGACAACGGCGGCCCGAACGCCGTGCACGCCGAGCCGACGATCCTCGCCGCACAGGCGGGGAAGCACGTGATCTGCGAGAAACCGCTCGGGCGCGACGCCGACGAGAGCTTCGAGATCTGGCGGCAGGTCGCGGCGACCGGCGTCAAGCACCTGTGCGCGTTCAACTACCGCTTCGTCCCGGCCGTCCGGCTCGCGCGCGAGCTGATCGACGCCGGCGATCTCGGCGAGATCCGGCACTTTCGCGGCCGCTACCTCCAGGACTGGGCCGACGACCCGTCCCTCGACACGTGGCGGTTCCATCCGGCCGAGGCCGGCTCCGGCGCGCTCGGCGACCTGGGCGCGCACGTCGTCGACCTGGCGCGGTACCTCGTCGGAGACATCGCCTCCGTCTCGGCGCTCGTGAAGACCTTCCTACCCGGCCGCGAGGTCGACGACGCGATCGAGGCCGCCGTCGAGTTCGAGAACGGCGCCGTCGGGACGATCGAGTCCACCCGGCTCGCCCTCGGACGCCGCAACGCGTTCCAGTGGGAGATCAACGGCACGAAGGGCTCCCTCGCCTTCGACATGGAACGGCTGAACGAGCTGCAGGTGTTCCGCTCCGACGGCGACCGGGCGCGCGGCTTCAAGACGGTGCTCGTCTCCGAGACCGACCATCCGTTCTGGGAGTTCTGGTGGCCGCCGGGCCACATCATCGGCTGGGGCGACACGTTCGTGAACGAGCTGCACCACGTGCTCGCCGCGATTGCGGGCGACGGCGACGTCGCGCCGCACGGCGCGACGTTCGAGGACGGCTACCGCGCCGCCGAGGTGTGCGACGCGATCGTCCGCTCGAGCGAGGGCGGCCGGCGCGAGCCGGTCTCGTACCGGACGTTGTAGTCCCCGTTGACATAGTCACCGAGGGACTAGTACGCTCAGTCCTATCGCGGAGGGGCTGTCGTTCACCGAGTACGCCGTCCTCGGACTGCTGACGTTCGGGGAGCGATCCGGCTACGACCTGCACAAGCTCGCGCAGCGCAGCATCGGCTACTTCTGGCGCCCCGCGAGGAGCAAGATCTACACCGTCCTGCCGCAGCTCGTCGAGCGCGGGCTCGCCGAGTCGTCTCCGTATGCGCAGGAGCGGCTCCCCGACAAGGTGCTCTACCGGATCACTCCGTCCGGCCGCGAGGTGCTCCGGGAATGGGTGAACTCCCCGCAGACCGTCGTCGGGCCGGGCCGGGACGGCCTGCTGTTGAAGCTCTTCTTCGGCGCGGAGGGTGACCTCGCTGCGCTGCGCGACCAGGTGCTCGAGCGCAAGCGGCTGGCCGAGGCCCACGTCGCCGAGCTGGAGGCGATCGAGGCGCAGATCGACGCCGAAGAGGATTTCTTTCCCTACCTGACCTTGCTTCACGGCCTCGAGGACGGCCGCTCGACGATCATCTGGGCGGAGGACGCCCTCAAGCTGCTGGAGCAGCGCGAAGCGCGGGTGCGGCGTGCACGGCGGTAGAGGGCTCGTATCGCTGCTCGGGCTTCTCGCCCTGGTGTGGGCGTCGACCGCGGGCGCCGCCGCGCCGCGCACGATCGACGTCGGTGCCACGCCGATGAGCCTGGCGTACGGCGCGGGCTCGGTGTGGGCGGCGAACAAGGACGGCGGCACCGTCTCCCGGATCGACCCGCGCACGGATCGCGTCGTGGCGACGGTCCGGGTAGGCGGCCAGCCGTGGGGCCTCGCGTTCGACGGCCGGTCGCTCTGGGTCGGCAACTACGCGGCGGGGACGATCAGTCGCATCGACCCGCGGACGAATCGCGTGGCAGCACGCGTCCGCGTCGGCACCGCTCCGATCGCGCTCGCGTACGGACGCGGCGCGCTGTGGGTCGCCGACTACTCGACACCCGCGCTCTTCCGGGTCGGTCCGCGCGCAGGGAAGGTGGCGGCGCGCTATCCGATCCCCGGCGCACACCTCGACGTGCTGCCCCGGCCGTCGGGGATCTGGCTCGCGAGCGAGTCCGGCGAGCTCACGGTCTTCGACCCCGGTCGCCGTCGCGTCACGCACCGGCTCACCGGCGGCGCGGACACCACGTTCGTCGAGGCGTGCGGCGCCGCGCTCTGGGCGACGAACTTCGAAGGCACCGTCGTGTGGCGCGTCGACGAGCGCCGGGCAGCCGTCACGAAGCGGGTTCGGGTCGGCCGGCGCGCGGCCGGGATCGCCTGCGCCCGCGGCTCGGTCTGGGTCGCGAGCTACGAGACCAACCGCCTGCTCCGGATCACGTCCGGGGGACGCGTGGCGGCGCGCCTGCAGACCGGTCCCTCGCCGACGGACGTGCTTGCGGCGGCGGGCAGCGTGTGGGTGGCGAACTCCGCGTCCGGGAGCGTGACGAGGTTCCCGCTGCCGTGAAGCGCGCCCTGCTCGTCGCCACTCTGCTCGCGGCGCTCGTCTCCGCCGCGGGGGCGGCCGGCCCTGCCGGCACCAGCATCCCCGCCGGCACGCGGCCGTTCGGCGTCACAGCGGCCGGCGGCTTCGTCTGGACCGCCGATTTCGCAGACGGGGGCGTCTACCGGATCGATCCGCGGACGAACCGCATGACCGCGCGCGTGACGGTCGGCGGCAGCCTCTACTCGGCGGCGAGCGACGGAAGGTCGCTCTGGATCGGCTCCTACAGCGGCGATCGCGTGACGCGGATCGATCCGCGCACGAGGCGCATCGTCGCCCGGGTGAAGACGGGCGACCAGCCGATCGGGATCGCGGTGACGGGCGGCGCGGTCTGGGTCGCGAACTACGGCGACGGGTCGGTGTCGCGGATCGACCCGCGGTCGAACGCGGTCGTCGCGACCGTGGACGTCGGCGGGCATCCCGAGTCCGCTGTCGCCGCCGCGGGTGCCGTCTGGGTTCCGCAGGAGGAGGGGTACCTGCTGCGGCTCGACCCGGCCACGAACAGCGTCACGGCGACGATCAAGGTCGCCGACGACCCCGACTACGCCGCGTTCTGCGCCGGCCGCATCTGGGTGACGGCCTACCGCGGCGCGGCGCTCTCGATCGTCGACCCGGGCCGGAATGCGGTGGTCGGGAGGCTCGCGGTCGCGGCCGGCACGCAGGGCATCGCGTGCGCCCGGCACGTGTGGGTCGCCAACTACGACCGCGGCACGCTGCTCCAGATCGATCCGCAGCGCCGCATGGTGGTGCGCACGATCGGGATCGGGCTGCAGCCGCGCGCGGTCGTGCTGGCCGGCGGGAGCGTGTGGGTGGCGAGCGGCGGCTCCGCGGTCGTCGACCGCGTCCGGATCGGCTAGACCCGGACGAGCAGCTCGCGCTCGGCGAACTGGAAGAACGACTCCTGGTCCGGCCCGACCTGGTGCAGGTAGACGTGGTCGAACCCGGCGTCCTCGTACTCGGTGATCTTCTCCAGCCAGCGGTCGACGGCCGGGCCGCACACGATCGCCTCCGCGATCGCCTCCTCGTCGACGTTCTCGGCCGCCTGCTCGAAGTGCCGCGGGAGGGGCAGCTCCTGGCTGAGCTCCCCCTTCAGCGCCGCGTTCGGCCACCACTCGAGGGCCGTCTTCACCGCCTCTTCCTCCGTCTTCGCCCAGCAGACGGTGAGCTGGCCGTACGTGGGACCGTCGCCGCCTGCGGAGCGGTAGGTCTCGACGAGCTCGGCATCGGGCGAGGTGGAGATCAGCGCTTCGCCGGCCCGGGCGGCGAGCTTCGCGGCTTCCGGGCCTGCGGCGGCGACGGCGATCGCCGGCAGCTCATCCGGCAGCGAGTAGATGCGCGCGTTCTCGACGCGGTAGTGCTTCCCGCGGTGCGTCTGGTAGCCGCCCTGCCACAGCAGCCGGATGACCTCGATCGCCTCCTCGAGCATCTCCTGCCGCTCGTCGGCGGCGGGCCAGTAGTCGCCGAAGATGTGCTCGTTCAGGTTCTCACCCGAGCCGACTCCGAGGAAGAACCGGCCGGGCATCATCGCCGCGCACGTCGCTGCCGCCTGCGCGATCACGCCGGGGTGCGTCCGGATCGTCGGGCAGGTGACCCCGGTGCCGAGCACGAGCCGCTCCGTCGCGTGCGCGATGGCGCCGATCACCGACCAGACGAACGCGCTCTCGCCCTGCGTGTCGGTCCAGGGGTGGAAGTGGTCGGAGATCAGGGCGTAGGAGAAGCCGCACTCCTCTGCACGAGCCGCGTACCGGACGAGGTCGTTGGGGACGTGCTCTTCGCTGGAGAGGGCGTAGCCGAGCTCGGGCACGGCGGGTGACGTTGCCGCGTAACGCCCCCGGTAAACCCGGGCGCTACTGCGCGGTGTACCGATCGCCGCCGGGTGGGTCGCCGCTCTCGGGGCGAGGCGTCGGGATCGCCGCGGCCGGCTGGGGCTGCACCGGCTCGAGCGCCTCGCCGACCTCGTCGATCGAGCGGTACTCCCGGTCGGGGAGCGCGCGCAGAAGCGCCGCGGCCTCCTCGCCGCCCGCCTCACCGAGCGCGTGGCGGATCAGCTCCCGGCGGGGTGCGGGGAGATCGACTCCCTCGAGGAGCACCTCCAGCTCGGCGCGCGTCACGCAGCCGCCCTACCCGCCGAGTCCGATGTTTCAACACCCGCCCGGTCGATACACCGTACCCCGATGCAGTTCGCGAAGCTGCTCTCTTCCTGGCCGGTTCTGCGCCAGCTGAGAGAGGGCGACCCTCTCGGGCTCGCGAGCGCTGTCCAGTCGGAGCGGTCGAGGGCCCTACGGCCGCGGATCGCCGACGCGGAGCACGTCGTGGCATCGATCTGCCCCTACTGCGCCGTCGGCTGCGGGCAGCTCGTGTACGTCAAGGACGGGGAGGTAACGCAGATCGAGGGCGACGCGCGCAGCCCCGTCTCCCGTGGCCGCCTCTGCCCGAAAGGGGCGGCGTCGAAGAGCTACGTCAACGGGCCGCTGCGCGAGTACAAGGTCAAATACCGCCGCCCGTACGGCCGGCACTGGGAGGAGCTCCCGCTCGAGCACGCGATGGACATGATCGCCGACCGGGTGATCGCGACCCGGGCCGCCACCTGGCAGGCGGAAACGCCGCAAGGCACCCCTGCGAACCGCACGCTCGGGATCGCGAACCTCGGCGGTGCCACGCTCGACAACGAAGAGAACTACCTGATCAAGAAGCTGATGACGGCGCTCGGCGTCGTCCAGGTCGAGAACCAGGCCCGCATATGACACAGCTCGACCGTCCCCGGTCTGGGGACGTCGTTCGGGCGAGGCGGGGCGACGACGACGCAGCAGAGCCTGGCCGAGTCGGACTGCATCGTGATCATGGGCTCGAACATGGCCGAGAACCACCCGGTCGGGTTCCAGTGGGTGCTCGAGGCCCGGGAACGCGGTGCGCAGGTGATCCACGTCGACCCGCGATTCACGCGCACGAGCGCGATGTGCACGAAGCACGTCCGGATCCGCGCCGGCGCCGACATCGCCTTCCTCGGCGGGGTCGTCAACTACATCCTCGAGCACGACCGCTGGTTCCGGGAGTACGTGCTCGCGTACACGAACGCCCCGGTGATCCTGCACGAGGACTTCCGGGACACGGAGGACCTCGACGGCATCTTCTCGGGCTGGAATCCGGACAAGGGCAAGTACGACATCCAGACGTGGCAATACGAGGGCGCGAACCTGCACGGCGCGGCGGGCGCGCGCGAGGAGGGGTTCGCGCCGCCGAAGGGCCACGCCTCCGGCCACGGAGGCGCCGGCGCCCGGCTCCATCACGGCGAGCCGCCCGACGAGGACGAGACGCTCGAGCACCCGCGCTGCGTCTTCCAGGTCCTGAAGCGGCACTACAGCCGGTACACGCCGGAGTTCGTCGCGGAGGCGTGCGGCTGCTCGGTCGAGGACTTCCTCCACGTCGCGGAGGCGCTCTGCGCGAACTCGGGTCGCGAGCGGACGTCGGCCTTCGTCTACTCGGTCGGCTGGACGCAGCACACCGTCGGCGTGCAGTACATCCGCACCGCCTCGATCATCCAGCTGCTGCTCGGGAACATCGGGCGGCCGGGTGGGGGCGTTCTCGCGCTGCGTGGCCACGCCTCGATCCAGGGCTCGACGGACATCCCGACGCTCTACGACATCCTCCCCGGCTACCTGACGATGCCGCACGCGATCAGGTACGAGGGCCTCCAGGGCTTCATCGACGTGAACAAGTCCGGTGCCGGCTGGTGGAACAAGTTCGACGCGTACCTGATCAGCCTGCTGAAGGCGTGGTGGGGGGTGGCGGCGACGCCGGAGAGCGAGTTCTGCTTCGGCTACTTGCCGCGGATCGACCAGGACAACTCGACCTACTGGACGCTCGGCGAGATGCTGGACGGGAACGTCAAGGGGTTCGTCGTCGCCGGCGAGAACCCGGCCGTCGGGTCCGCCAACTCGCGCGCGCACCGCCTCGCGATGGCGAAGCTGGACTGGCTCGTCGTCCGCGACCTCGTCGAGATCGAGACGGCGGCGTTCTGGTACGACTCGCCCGAGATCGAGACCGGCGAGCTCCGCACGGAGGAGATCCCGACCGAGATCTTCTTCATGCCGGCCGCGGCGCACGTCGAGAAGGACGGCTCGTTCACGAACACCCAGCGGCTGCTGCAGTGGCACTTCAAGGCGGTCGAGCCGAAGGAGGACTGCCGATCCGAGCTCTGGTTCTACTACCACCTCGGCCGCCTGATCCGCGAGAAGCTGAAGGACTCCGTCGACCTCCGCGACAGGCCGATCCTCGACGTGACCTGGCACTACCCGCCGCTCGGGGAGATCCAGGAGCCGAGCGCGGAGGCGGTGCTCGCGGAGATCAACGGGTGGGGGCCGGACGGGAAGCCGCTCTCGGCGTACAAGGAGCTGAAGGCGGACGGCTCGACCGCCTGCGGCTGCTGGATCTACTGCGGCTGCTACGCCGACGACACGAACCAGACGGCTCGACGCAAGCCGTACTGGGAGCAGGAGCCGGCGGCGCAGGAGTGGGCGTGGGCATGGCCCGACAACCGGCGGATCATCTACAACCGCGCGTCGGCCGATCCGGACGGGAACCCCTGGTCGGAGCGCAAGCGCTACGTCTGGTGGGACGAGGCGCAGGGCAAGTGGACGGGGAACGACACGCCGGACTTCCAGCCCGACAAGCGGCCGGACTACGTCCCGCCCGACGGGGCGGAGGGACCGGACGCGATCCGCGGTGACCACCCCTTCGTCATGCAGGCCGACGGGCAGGGCTGGCTCTACGCCCCGCAGGGCCTCGAGGACGGGCCGCTGCCGACCCATTACGAGCCGCACGAGTCGCCCTTCGAGAACCGCCTCTACGGACAGCGGGCGAACCCCGCGCGCCAGGAGATGGCGCGGCCCGAGAACCCGTACAACTCGGACGCGTTTCCGTACGTCCTGACGACGTACCGGCTGACGGAGCACCACACCGCAGGGGGGATGTCCCGGACGGTGCCGTACCTCTCCGAGCTCCAGCCGGCGTTGTTCTGCGAGGTCTCGCCGGAGCTCGCGGAGGAACGCGGCCTCGCCCACGGCGGCTGGGCGACGATCGTCACCGCGCGATCCGCGATCGAGGCGCGCGTGCTGGTCACCGAGCGGATCGCGTCGGTCACCGTGCACGGGCGCCGCGCCCACCAGGTCGGCGTGCCCTACCACTGGGGGTCGCGCGGGCTGACGACGGGCGGCTCCGGGAACGACCTGATCTCGGTCGTGCTCGACCCGAACGTGCACATCCAGGAAGTGAAGGCGCTGACCTGCGACATCCGCCCCGGCCGCCGCCCGCGGGGGCGCCGGCTCCGCGAGTACGTCGAGAGTCATGGCTGAGCTGACGAAGAGCTACGGCGCCCGGGAGCAGGAGCGAGTCGGCTTCTTCACCGACACCTCGATCTGCATCGGCTGCAAGGCATGCGAGGTGGCGTGCAAGGAGTGGAACCTGGTCCCCGAGGACGGCCTCGTCTGGACCGGCGAGTCGTACGACAACACGAGCGCGCTCGGCGCGAACTCGTGGCGGCACGTCGCGTTCATCGAGCAGGAGAAGCCCTTGCGCATCGGTTCCGATGGAGCCGAGGCGCTAGCTGGGGACGAGAACCCGCTGCGCTGGTTGATGAGCTCGGACGTGTGCAAGCACTGCACGCACGCCGGGTGTCTCGACGTCTGCCCGACCGGAGCGCTCTTCCGGACGGAGTACGGGACCGTCGTCGTCCAGGAGGACGTCTGCAACGGCTGCGGGTACTGCGTGCCCGCCTGCCCGTTCGGCGTCCTCGACAAGCGGCACCTGCCGGCCACGACCGACCCGCCGCCGGCATTGCTCGGGCGGAAGGAGGACGGCCGCGTCTGGAAGTGCACGCTCTGCTACGACCGGCTGAAAGGCGGCCACGAGCCCGCGTGCGCGAAGGCGTGCCCGACCGACTCGATCCAGTTCGGGCCCCTCGACGAGCTCCGGGCGCGGGCCGATGCGCGCCTCGCGAAGCTCGAGCAGGAGGGGTGGAACGGCGCGCAGCTCTACGGCCGCGACCCGGACGACGGCGTCGGCGGCTTCGGCGCGTTCTTCCTGCTGCTCGACGAGCCCGAGGTCTACGGGCTGCCGCCGGACCCGGTCGTGCCAACGAAGCGGATCGGGCAGATCTGGGGGGCAGCCGCGGCCGCCGCGGGTGCGCTGGCCGTCGGTCTCGTGGTCGCGATGGCCGGGGGGCGCTGATGAGCGTAGGCTCGACGGAGCTCACCAGGAGCGGAGGTGTCGGCTTTGCCGGCGCCGGAGCGGGGCGATGAGCTCCGACCAGCCGCCGTCGTACTACGGCCGGCCGATCCTGAAGGAGCCGGTCTGGACGTGGGAGATCCCCGCGTACTTCTTCGCCGGCGGGGTCGGCGGCGCGTGCGGAACGCTCGCCGGGCTCGCCAAGCTTGCCGGGAACGAGCCGCTCTCGAAGGTCGCGTCCTACGTCGGGGCAGCCTGCGACACCATCAGCCCAGCGCTGCTCGTCTCTGACCTCGGGCGGCCGGAGCGGTTCGTGAACATGTTCCGGGTCTTCAAGGTCACCTCGCCGATGAGCGTCGGCTCGTGGCTCCTCGCCGTCGGCGGGACGTCCAGCGGCGTCGGTGCGCTGCTCGATGCGGCCGGCCGTGCGCCGCGCCTTCGCGCCGCGGCGCACGTCGTCAGCGCGCTCGTCGGGCCCCCGCAGTGCACGTACACCGCCGCCCTCGTCGCGCAGACGTCGATCCCGGTCTGGCACGAGGCTCG
>DATENZ010000070.1:0-8592 GCA_035274625.1 Gaiellaceae bacterium | reverse complement strand
CCCCGCCCCGCCGCGCCGCGTGCCCGTCTCCGTGGACGACCGGCAGCTCGTCTTCACGCTCCCCGATCGCTGGCCGGCGCCGCCGGCCGAGCAGCTCGTCGCGCGGGCGACACGTGTGTACCGCGCGCTCCGCACGCTGGTGATCCACGAGCGCCTGGCCTCGAGCGCGGCGCACTTCCTGGTCACGACCTACCGCGTGCAAGCGCCGAACCGCCTCGCGTACCGGATCGTCGGCGGCCCGGAGGCGGTGATCATCGGCGGCACTCGCTGGGACCGCAATCCGCCGCCGAACCGCTGGGAGCGCTCGGAGCAGGAGCCGCTCCGCGAGCCGGAGCCCTTCTGGGGGACGGATCCAGTGCGGAATGCGCGCCTGCTCGGGCCCGGTCGCATCGACGGCCGGCCGGTCCTCAACGCGTCGTTCTACGACCCGCGGCTGCCTGCCTGGTTCGAGCTCTCGGTCGACCCCCGCACGCACCGCCTGCTCGCGCTCCGGATGACCGCGCAGGCGCATTTCATGCGGCACAGCTACGTCGACTTCGACGCGCCCTTCCGGATCGTGCCGCCGCGGTGAGCGCGCGCTCAACACAGCGTTAACACAGTCGCTACGCGAGCTTAACCTCGCGCAACGGCGGCTTAAGAGCACCGGGGTATAAGGAGACCCGTGAACCTGCGCGGGCGCATCGGGAAGGGTGCTGGGCTGGTCGCGGTCGCGGTGCTCGGCGCCGGGCTGGCGCTCGGCGGCGCTGCCGTCTTCGGCGGTCTCGGATCGAAGACGACGACGATCCGCGAGCTTCAGGCCTCGGTCGCGCCGGCGGCCAGCGCACTCCCGCGGACGAGCGGCCTGTCGATCAACGACATCTACAAGCGCGCCGCGCCGGGCGTCGTGCAGGTCACGTCGACGTCCACGGTCACCGTCCAGCCGGACCCGTTCTTCAACGACCCGTTCTTCGGAAACATCTTCCCGCAGCAGCAGACGCAGCAGTCGCTCGGCTCCGGCTTCGTCATCGACAAGGCCGGTCACATCGTCACGAACTACCACGTCGTCAGCGGCGCGAAGCAGGTCCGCGTCAGCTTCTCGAACGGGTCGAGCATGAAGGCGACGATCGTCGGCAACGACCCGTCGAGCGACCTCGCCGTGCTGAAGATCGATGCCAGCTCCCGCGCGCTGACGCCCCTCCCGCTCGGCGATTCCGACGAGATCAGGGTCGGCGACTCCGTCGTCGCGATCGGCAACCCCTTCGGGCTCGACCGCACCGTCACCGCCGGCATCGTCAGCGCGATCCAGCGCGCGATCACCGCGCCGAACGGCTACACGATCGACCACGTCATCCAGACCGACGCCTCGATCAACCACGGCAACTCAGGCGGCCCGCTGCTGAACAGCCGCGGTCAGGTGATCGGGGTCAACTCGCAGATCGAGACCGGTGACTCCGGCGGCGGCAACGTCGGCATCGGGTTCGCGATCCCGTCCAACACCGTGAAGACGGTGATCGCGCAGCTCATTCGCGAGGGCCGCGTCGACCGCGCGTTCATCGGGATCAGCGCCGTGCCGGTCACCTCGCAGCTCGCGCGCGTCTTCCGCCTGCCGGTCTCGAAGGGCCTGCTCGTCCAGAGCGTGCAGCCCGCGAGCGGCGCCGCGCAGGCGGGCCTGAAGGCGGGCGGGACGCAGGTCGTGCTCGCCGGCGAGAGCTACCGGCTGGGTGGGGACATCCTCGTCGAGGCCGACGGCGTCGGCGTCGCCAACCTCGACCGCCTCCGCGACCTCGTCGCAGCGAAGAAGCCCGGTGACAGCCTGAAGTTCGTTGTCTACCGAGGCGACAAACGGGTCGAGCTGCAGGTCAAGCTCGGCCGGCAACCCGGGAGCGTCTCCGGATGATCCGTCCAAGGAACCCCCGCAACGCATTGGCTGGAAGCGCCGCCGGCAGAGCCGGCGCCGCCCGGCCGGAGAACCCCCTCAACCCCGGGGGGTAGAAGCCGCCGCCCGCGCCTCGAGGTGCGGCGCGGCGGACAGGACGAAGGCCCCCGATCGCCTGCCCGGGGGCCTTCGTCGTGTCCTGGGTCCGGTTCCGTACCCTTGGGGCGTGCTCGACGATCCCCGCACCGGCCGGGTGCTCCTCGAGGAGGAGGAGCTCGTCGCGGAGGAGGAGCTGTGGCGCGAGGACGAGGACCCAGGCCACGCCGGCTGGTTCTGCGTCGCGACCGAGCCGTTCCCGTGCCCGGCGGCCGGCTGTACCTTCGTCGCCGAGTTCATGACCGCGGCGCACCTGATCCTCGTCTGGGAGGAGCGCGACGACCCGAACCTGCTGCGACACGCGGGGCGGGCGAAGCAGGTCGGACGAAATCCGCGGATCGTCGTGTACGAGCTGTCGTTCGGCCCGAGCGCCTCGTATTACGCGTGGGAGGCGGCGGGCCGGCCTGTGCACGGCATCCGGGGCAAGTGATCCCGCACCGGTTCGGCCGGGCCGCGCCGTGGACGCTGGGGATCGAGGAGGAGGTCGTGCTCGTCGACGCGGAGGCGCTCGAAGCTACGCCGGGCTTCTCCCGCATCCTCGGCGAGCCGACGGAGGAGCTGAAGCCGGAGCTCTTCGAGTGCTTCGTCGAGCTCGCCACGCCGGTCGTGTCCGACGCGGACGCCGCCCTCGCCGAGCTCGTTCGGCTGCGCCGCGAGCTGACCGACCGGGCAGCGCCGTTCGGGATCGGGATCCACGCGGCGGGCACGCACGCGCTCGCGCGCTGGCAGGAGCAGACGCTCGTGCCCTTCGAGCGGTACCGGAAGCTCGAGGCGAAGCTCGGCGACCGCATCCGCCGCCAGCTCGTCTGCGGTCTGCACGTCCATGTCTCTGTTCCGGATGCGCAGACCTGCCTGCGTGCCTTCGAGACGATCGTGCCGTGGCTGCCCGTCCTGCTCGCGCTGTCCGCGAACTCGCCGTTCAGCGAGGGCCAGGACACGGGCCTGCGCTCGGTGCGCGCCGAGCGGCTGCTCGAGATGCCGACCGGGGGCACCCCTCCCGTGGTGGGAACCTGGGACGACTGGGCGGCGGCGACCCGCGGCGACCACACGCGGCGGCACTGGGACGCGTGGCCGCGGCCGGAGTACGGGACGCTCGAGGTCCGGGTGATGGACATGCAGACCGACGTGCGGCGCTCGGCGGGATTCGCCGCCGTCGCTCAGGCGCTCGTCGCCGGCGCCGACGGCGCGACAGGGGAGCCGTACGACCGGGATCTCTATGACCGGCGGCGCCGGCAGGCGGCTCTGGAGCCGCCCGAGCCGGACGAGGTCGCGAGCCTCGCAGCGCTCGTCGAGCCGGTCGCCCGTCGGCTCGGTGCCTGGCACCTCGCCGAGTCGGTCCTCGGCGGCCGGCCCGAGGCCGAGCTCCAGCTGGCGGTCGCAGCCGACCGGGGCGTCGAGGCCGTGCCGCGGGACGTCGTCGCGCGGACGCTAGCCTTCTGACGTGGTCCGGACCGAGACGATTCAGGTCAGCGGAATCCGCTGCGAGCGGTGCGTGCACAGGCTCGCGGCCGCGCTCTCGGGCCACGAGGGTCTCGAGTCGGCGAGCGCGAACCTAATGGGCGAGCTGACCCTGGCGTGGGACGACGAGCGCACCGATCGCGACGCGCTCGTCGCCCAACTCGCTCGCTCGGGCTTTCGCGAGCTCGACGCCTGAGCTACTGACCGCGCGGAAGCATGACGCGCTCGGGGCGGCGGTCGACCTCGTCCTCGGGATGCTTCGTCAGCGGCGCCGCTCCCTCGTCCTCGATCTGCCCGGACTCCGCCGTCGCGTGCTTCCGGAGCTCCGCCCGTCGATGCTCGGTGGACTGCTCCGCGAACACCGGCGCATCCGGGGCGAGGGTGCCGGCGAGCCCGTAGTGGCGCGCGGCCTCGTCGACGTCGAAGGTCCCGTCGCGGCGGACGCGCGGCGCATCGCGCAGCACGGCCTTCGGCACGGTGACGACGATCTTCCGCTCGTCGTCGACGGCGTGCGCAAACTCCTTCGGTACCGGGCGCCGCAGCTTCCAGAAGCGTCCGAGCTCGACCACCAGAAAGCCGTCGAGCGTCTCGGCGACGCGCCCGATCGTGTGCTCGTCACTCGTGACGACCTCGTAACCTTTCATGCCACCCTCCTCGTCGGGTCAGGGTGTAGGTACCCCGTCGCGGCGAGGCGTAACCGGGGAATAGCGGCCGCCCGGCCCGCGTTTCAGGCCTCACGGAGACGCTGCTAGGGTGGCCTGGATGAGCGAGGTGACGCCGACCGAGCCCAGGCGCCTGGCAGCCGAGGCACGCGACCGCGTGCGGTTCGAAGAGGAGGCGCTTGAGCTTGCGGATCAGGTCTATCGGGTGGCCAGACGGCTCGTCGGGAGCCGCGAGGAGGCCGAGGACTTGATGCAGGAGACGTACGCGCGCGCGTTCCGCAGCTGGCGCTCGTACACGCCCGGCACGAACCTGCGGGCCTGGCTGCTGCGCATCCTCACGAACCTGAACATCGATCGCGGGCGGCGCCGGCAGCGCGCCCCCGAGACCCAGCCGCTCGAGGAAGGCGACTACTTCCTCTACAACAAGCTCGAGGAGGCGTCGCGCGAGCCGGCGTCCGACCAGGACGCGGTGGTCGAGCGGCTCTCGCAGGACGACGTCGTCTCCGCGCTCACGGCGGTTCCACATGACTTTCGCGACGTGGTCGTGCTCGTCGACATCGGCGACTTCACCTACCAGGACGCTGCGCAGATCCTCGACATTCCGATCGGCACCGTCATGTCGCGCCTGCACCGCGGCCGCCGTATCCTCAAGTCGGCCATGGCCGAGCAGGCGACCGGAGGACGCTGATGCACCACGACGATCCCTGCGATCACTGCGAAGAGGTCATGCAGCCCTACCTCGACCGCGTCCTCGACGAGTCGGAGCGGGCCGAGGCCGAGGCGCACCTCAGCGCGTGCGGGTACTGCCGCAAGCGCTATCGCTTCGAGGAGAGCCTGCGCGTGTTCGTGCGCGAGGTCTGCGCCGAGCAGATGCCGCCGGAGCTGAAGCAGAAGCTCGCGGCCCTGCGCACGCCGCTGTAGCCGGACTAGCGAAAGCGTTCAGGCAGGTCCTCGGGCCGGTCGACGTCGCCGGGAGCGCCGAGGTCGTCACACGGGACGAGGACCGGGTCGAGCGCGCGTGCGCCCTCATCCGGCACCGAGCTCCAGATCGAGCGGTCGAGCACGACGGGGTGCCCGCGGACCCCGCCGTACGAGGCGGCGACGACCGCGCCCGTTCCCGTGCGCCACGCGTCCACAACCCGGTCGACGGAACGGGGCGAAAGGTCGGGCCCGTCGGCGAGGACGACCACAGCCGCCGCGGTCTCCGGAGCGAGCGCGCCGAGGCCGCAGCGGAGCGACGCGCCGCCGCCTCGCTCCCATTCGGGACATGGGACGACGCGGGCGTCGGCGGCGAGCTCGAAGGCGCCCGCCACGACGACGACCTCGTCCACCTCGCGGCTCTGACGCACTCGCTCGAGCACGTCGCCCAGGAGGAGCTGCTGCTTCGGCGACCCGAACCGCGTCGCGGCGCCGGCCGCGAGCACGACCGCGGCGACTACCGGCACCCGTTCAGCGAGCGCCAGAGGTGCATCACCTCGTTCACGTAGGCGATTGTCGTCCGGTTCGGGGCGCCGCCGGCCTTCTCGACTGCGGTCGGGCCCGCGTTGTACGCGGCGACCGCGAGCTCGGTCGACCTGAACCGGTCGAGCAGGATCCGCAGATAGTGCGCTCCCGCGCGCACGTTCTTGTCCGGGGTCGAGGTATCGAGCTTGAGTGCCTTCGCCGTCGACGGCAGCATCTGCAGCAGGCCGTGGGCGCCGGCGGGCGACCGTGCATCCGGCTCGAAGTTCGACTCCACGTTCGCGACCGCGGCGAGCAGCGCGAGCGGGAGCTGAGACTCGTGCGAGGCCCGGACGAACGCCGGGCGGAACCGATCCGGGATCGGGCAGGGGCCGAAGACGTGATTCGTGGCGGCCGGAGCCGAGCCTCGCGCCTTCCCGGCGGTCGCATGCGCCAGCACGTTCGCGACCGCGCCGGAAACAACGGCGATGAACGCCAGGATGAGAAGCCGGGGCCGCATGTCGGGAAGGCCGAGTAAATCTACTCCAACCTACGTCGGACTCCGATGAGAGGCCCTCCATGAGGGCTTGACCGTTCGAGGGATGCAGGGGGTTTTCCACGGCGCCGATCGCTTGCCGGCGGGCAGCGGTCGCCCGCTCGAGTCTGAAGGAGATTCCCCCTGAGCGTCCCCCGCCTCGCCGCTGTTGCTGCTGCGCTTGCCGCCGTCGGGCTTGCGGTCTCCCCGGCATCGGCGCAACGCCTGTGCGGCCCGTCCGGCTACGCGTACGCTGGTATCCAGCCAGCGCAGGCGAGCTACGGAATCGGGACGGTCCTGACCGCGCTCGCCACCCCCGCGGTCGAGAGCGGCCACGTCGCCGGCTGGGTCGGCGTCGGCGGCCCCGGCCAGGGCCCGGGCGGCTCGGACGAGTGGCTGCAGGTCGGCCTCAACGGCATGCCGGGCAGGGGCAACAGTCTGTACTACGAGGTGATGAGGCCCGGCAACCGCCGGACCTACGGCGAGCTCGCGACGGCGATCCCGTCGGGGCGGCCGATCCGTGTCGCCGTTCTCGAGACGGTCGCGGCGTCGGGGGTGTGGCGAGTCTGGGTGAACGGCCGCGCGGTGGGGCGCCCGATCGCGCTCCCGAAGAGCCACGGAAGGCTGAGCCCGATGGCGATCGCGGAGAGCTGGGACGGCGGCCGGTCGGCCTGCAACCGGTACCGCTACCGCTTCGATCGAGTCTCTCTCGCGGGCGCGCCGGGCGGCGGCTGGTACGCCGCCGGAGACGCAGCCGTCCTCCAGGATCGCGGCTTCCGCGTCATCCGGCGGGCACCCGCGTCCTTCGACGCCGCGGCGGTCGGTGCCGGCGGCGGTGCGCGGCCCGGGCCGCTCAGCGCGCAGTCGGCGTGACCGCGGCGATGTCGGCGAGGTGGATGAGCCGGAAGGTCTGGCGGACGGCGCGCATCTTGTCCTTCTCGTCCTCGATCTCGGGGACCGCGCGCCACAGGTCGCGGGCGCAGAGCAGGAGCTCGCGGATGTGCTCGAGCTCGCCGAGCGCGTAGCCGTTCCGCTCCTCGCAGGCGTTCAGCGCGAGGCCGAGCACGCCGACCGTGTCCGGCTGCCGCGTCCACAGGAGCGGCGTCGCCATCGAGAGGTACTGGTGGATGCGGGCGAGCACCATCGGTTGCGTGAAGGTCTCGCTCCCCTTGGCGGCCGACGGCTCCAGCGGCGGCTCGCCGTCCGCGATCCGGTTCGCGTTGCCGGAGAGCATGTCGCGGATCTGTGCGTCTGTCAGGCCGGCCACGCGCGCGGTCCGAAGGGCGATCAGCAGCGAGGAGGGCTGCTGGCCGTACGGAAAGTCCGAGGCGTAGAGGACTTGCTCGGGCGAGACCTGGCGGAAGAAGTCGAGCAGGTCGATCGGGCTCCACGCCGAGGTGTCGAAGAAGACGCCTGCCTTGCCCGCGAACGCGCCCATCAGGGCTCCGAGGTCCGCGATTCCCGCGTGGGCGATGATCAGCTGCGCCTCCGGGTACGCCTCGACCAGGCGCGCGAGGTCGGCCGCGATCGGCGGCAGGCCGCGGCCGCCGTGGATCAGGATCGGCACGCGCCGCTCTGCCGCCAACGCGAAGACCGGCGCGAGCCGCTCGTCGTTGAGGAGGAAACGCTGAGCGCGAGGGTGGAGCTTGATGCCGCGTGCGCCCCGGTCGAGACAGCGCGTCGCCTCTCCGATCGGATCCTCGCCGAGGTCGAGGCGCACGAACGGGATCAGCCGCCCGGCGGAGCGCTCCGCGAAGGCGAGCGTCCGGTCGTTCGGAGCCCGGAACGCCGGGTGCCGGTCGGGCTCGTCCATGCAGAACATGAACGCGCGCGAGATTTCGTACCGGTCCATGACGCGGAGAAGCTCGTCGTAGTCACCGGTCATCCCGTCGATGTCGTTGCCGAGATGGAGGTGCGCGTCGAAGATGTCGGACGTGTCCGGAAGCTCGCGCTGTAGCTCCTCGTCCCACTCGGCGACGAGCTCCTGGGCGCGCTGAAGCGTCTCGTCCATCTCGTCTCACTCTAGTGACTACCATTCCCCGGCCGTGCCGGACGTCGTCATCTACGCGGACACCACTCGCTCGCCGGAGATGCGCCATGAGGTGCCGATCTCGATCGGCGATCCGTTCCTGTACGTGGAGCGCAACGGAACGCGCCATGTGGTCGTCAGCTCGCTCGAGCTCTCGCGCGCCCGGGCGATTCCCGGGGGCGTGGAGGCGCATGCCTACGAGGAGTTCGGGTGGGACGAGCTGATCGCGGAAGGGCTTCCGCGAGAGGAGGTCGAGCTCCGACTGGCCGTGAATGCCTGCAAGGCGCTCGCGCTCACGGACGCGATCGTCCCCTCGACCTTCCCGCTCGAGGTCGCCGATCGGCTGCGGGAGGCGGGGGTGCAGGTGCGCGCCGATCACCAGGCCTTCGCCCGGCGCCGGCGGGTGAAGACCGACGCCGAGCTCGCCGGCATCCGCCGCGCCCAGCGCGCCGCGGAG
>DATENZ010000069.1:0-9462 GCA_035274625.1 Gaiellaceae bacterium | reverse complement strand
GCCGCTGCGGCCGCGAGCGTCCAGCGCCCCCAGTTGCAGCCGACGTCGAGGAGCGCGCGGCCCTCGCCCGGCGGCAGCGGGAGCTCCGGGATCGGGTACCGCGTCAGCCGCGCGTGGCGGTAGAGGTTGCCGTGGGTCTTGACGATCGCGCTGCGGACGTACTCGTCGACGACCAGGCTCATCGAGTGCCTTCCGCCGCCTCCCACGTCGCCGGCACGCCCCGGCGCAGGTAGTTCCACAGCGCGACCACCGTCGCCCAGGAGACGAGCGCGTAGTAGCGCGGCAGCCCCGGTCGTGCGACCGCGACCGCCAGGAAGCCCGCCTGCAGCCCGAGCGCGACGTCGTAGACGACGCCGGCCCGGTCGACGACCAGCGCGACGTTCGTGCCGAGCAGCAGGAGGTGCAGGAGCCCGCTGCCGTAGCGCAGGTGCCGGTGGGAGAGGATCTCGACCAGATAGCCCGGCGGCAGCCGCCGCAGCATCTTCCCGCGCAGCACGATCAGCCAGCAGTGCTCGAACATGCGCACCTTGCGCCGGTACTCGGTCTCGAGCTCGGGCGTCGGCTTCTCGTACGCGAGCGCCTCGGGGTCGTAGACGGCACGGCGCCCGCGCTGGACGAGCGCGTACGGGAGCGAAAGGTCGTGACCGAAGCGCGGGTCGACCTCGATGTAGTCGGAGCGCCGAACCGCGTAGATCGCCCCGTTCCCGCCCGTGACCGAGCCGAGCTCCGACTCCTGCTTCCGCAGCCACGTCTCGAAGCGCCAGTAGACGCCCTCGCGGTTCGTGCCGGCGGCGTCGGTCAGCACCAGCCGGCCGCACACGTACGCGACCTCCGGGTCGGCGAAGGAGCGGACGAGCTTCGTCAGGGCGTCGGGCGCCCACGTCGCGTTTGCGTCCGAGAAGACGACGACCTCGCCGGGGGCCTCGCGAACGGCGCGGTCCTGCGCCGCAACCTTCCCGCCGCGCGGACACGACAGCAGCCGCACCCGCGACTCGCGCGCCGCGACCGCCTCGACGAGCGCATCCGTCCGGTCGGTCGACGCGTCGGAGGCGACGACGAGGTCGACGAGGTCGGCCGGGTAGTCGAGCGCGAGGAGGTTCTCGAGCCGCCGCTCGATCACCGGCTCCTCGTTGTGCGCGGCGACGATCACGGTCGCCGAGGGCGTGTAGTCGCGCCGCCGGACAGGCCGCCCCCGTACGCGCGCGGCGAGCGCGGCGGCCGCCGGGTAGGCCGCGTGCGTCCAGACGAGCGCGCCGAGCGACGCCCAGAAGAGCACCCTCACCGTCACGCGGCCCCCTGCAGCTCCGCGAGCACCTCTGCGTACCGGCGGATCGCGACCGGCCGGTCACCTTCCGACATCGCGAACTCGCGCGCCCGCGCCCCCATCGCCGCCAGGTCGTACTCGCCGTCGTGGGCGGCCCGGATCGCGCGCGCAAGCGCGAAGGGGTTCCCGGGCGGCACGACGACCCCACAGCCGATCTCCCGAACGAGCTGCGCCGTCTCGCTCTCCGGCTCCGCCGCGGCGATCACCGGCCGGCCGGTGGCGAGGATCCCGTACAGGCGGCTCGGGACGACGTAGCCGGCAAGCCCGCGCGCCAGCCCGACGACGTGCACGTCGGCGGTGGAGAACGACAGCGAGCGCAGCCCGTGCGGCTGCCAGGGCATGAACCCGACCATGTCCACCTCGAGCAGCCGCGCCAGCTCGATCAGCTCGTCGCGGCGCGCACCGCCGCCGATGATCCGCACGGCCAGGTCGTCGAGGTCGCGCAGGAACATGCACGCGCGGATCAGCGCGTCGAGGTCCTGGGCGTGGCCGACGTTCCCCGAGTGCATGACGACGAAGCGCTTGGCAAGCCGGTGCTCGCGCGCCCACGGGTTGTTGCGCGGCGCAGGCCACACCGTCTCGACATCGACCCAGTTCGGGATCACGCGAATGCGGTCCGAGGGAACCCCCTTCTCCTCCAGCCGCCGCTTCATCGTGTCGCCGATCGCGACGACGCGGTCTGCGGAGCGCAGGGACGAGTTGACGAGCAGCCCGAGCACCCGGATGACGAGCGGGTTGCGGAGCCGGCCGAGCTTCACCGCGATCTCCGGGAACACGTCCTGCGCGATCACGAGCAGCGGCGCACGGAACCGGACGGCGACGACGCGGGCGAGTGCACCGATGAACGGCGGGTCGGTCATGCAGACGACGAGGTCCGGGCGGCGCCTGAACATCGCCCGCCAGCCGACGCCGATCACATAGGTGAGGTAGTTGAGGGCTCGGCGCGAGAGCCGCGAGCGGTCGTACGACGTCGACCGGACGCGGAGAATCTCGACGCCGTTCCGCACCTGCCGCACCGGAACGCCCTCAGCCCCTCCCGCGATCACGGTCACGTCGAAGTCGGCGGCGAGCGCCTCGCACAGCTCCGTGAGCAGGTTGCCGGTCGCCTCGACGCCGGGCCAGTAGTACTGGTTGAGGACGAGCAGGCGTTGCCGGCGCACGTCCGGGAAGGCTAGCCGGGCAGCTTCCCGGCAGAGGGCCCCGCTAACGTCACGCCGTGGCTCCCGACCTCGCTGTCGTCGGCCAGGACCCCGCCTTCGGCGACGGCGGGAGGGCGCACCTCGACGCGTTCCTGGCCGCAGCGCGGGAGCTTGGTCGCGTGCCCGAGCTGCACCACGGCCGGATGCCGTCGCCGTTCCGCCCGGTCGACTCGCTCAATCAGCTCGCCGCGGGGCTCCGGATCTCACCCCGCGTGCGAACAGCGCGCGACCTCTGGGTGGTCGCGAGCTTCGCCTCCTACGGCTTCGCGGCGGCGCTCAGCCGCCGGCCGTACTCCTGCTGGATCGGCACCGCGCTGGAGGACGAGTGGCGCGGGCGGCGGCCGGGCCTGCGCCCTTCTCGCCGCCTGGCGATCCGCGTCAACGCGCCCGTGTTGCGCCGCCTCGAGCGGCGAGTGCTCCGCGGCGCGAAGCGCGTCTACGCGACCTCGCCCTGGAGCCGCGCGACCGTTGCCCGTGCAGCCGGGCTTCCGGAGGAGGAGGTCGCGATCCTCCCGCTCCCGGTCGACGTCGACCGGCTGACACCGGCGCCGGAGGAGGAATGGCGGAAGACGCTCGAGGCGCCGGTGCTCGCGTTCGTCGGCCGCGCAAACGACCCGCGCAAGAACGTGCGCCTCCTGCTCGACGCGATGCCGCTCCTGCCGGAGGTGCGGCTGCTCCTCGTCGGCGAGCCGCCCCCACGGCCGCTGCCGGAGCGCGTCGAGGCGGTCGGAACGGTGCCGTCGATCCTTCCTCGCCTCCACCGGGCGAGCCTCTTCGTGCTCCCGTCGCGGCAGGAGGGGTTCGGGATCGCCGCCGCCGAAGCCCTCGCGGCTGGATTGCCCGTAGTGACAACAGCGTGCGGCGGCCCGGAAGCGCTCGTCCGCGACTCCGGCGCCGGGGCCGTCCTCTCCGGCTGGTCGCCCGAGGAGCTGGCGACGACGGTGCGGACGCTGCTCGAAGACCCGGACCGGCTGGCCGCGATGCGGACGAGCGGCCGCGCACACGTCGTGCGCGAGCACTCGCCGGCGCGGCTCCGCGAGCTCCTCGAGCGAGCCTTCGCAGCATGATCGGGATCTCGCTGCTGACGCTCAACGTCGCCGCCGGCGGCGGGACGCTTACCTACGTGCGGGAGCTGGTCCGCTCGCTCGCCCATGTCGGGGAGCTCGAGTACCGGACGCTCGTGCCGCCGGGCTCGGCGGACGCAGGCGGTGGCCTCCCGTCCGTCGTCGTCAGGGCGCCGTTCTCGGGCCGCGGCCGGGCGGCCGCGCTCGCGGGAGCCGCGTTCGGCGCCGTGCGCGTCGACGGCCTGGCAGGCGTCCACTTCCCGGTCGGCGTGATGCTGCCGCGGGTCGACTCGGTCCCGGCGGCGACGACGCTGCACGATCTCCAGCACGAGGAGTTCCCGCAGTTCTTCTCGTGGAGCCAGCGCGCCTACCGCCGGCGCGTCTACGGCTGGACGATCGAGCGGAGCCGGATGCTGATCGCGATCAGCGAGTACGTCCGCCGGTCGCTGATCGAGCGTCACTCCGTGGCGCCGGACCGCGTCCGGACGATTCACCATGGGATCGACCACGCCGTCTTCTCGCCTGGAACGGCGACGCGCGAGCCGTTCCTCCTCTACCCCGCGAACGCGTGGCCGCACAAGAACCACGGCCGGCTCTTCGAGGCGTTCGCCCTCGTCCGCCGGAGGCGGCCCGAGCTCCGGCTCGTCCTCACAGGGGCCGGCCACGACCGCCTGCGGCTGCCGGAGGGAGTCGTCAGCCACGGGCGCGTCCGGGTCGAGGAGCTCGTCGAGCTCTACCGGACGGCGGCGGCGGTCGTCTTCCCCGCGCTGTACGAGGGCTTCGGGCTGCCCCCGCTCGAGGCGATGGCGTGTGGCTGCCCGGTCGCGGTCTCAAGGGTCGCTTCGCTGCCCGAGGTCTGCGGCGAGGCCGCGATCTACTTCGATCCCACCTCGGCCGAATCGGTCGCGGAGGGCATCGAGACGGTGCTCGACCGGCCGCCTGCCGGCGGGATCGCGCACGCAGCGAGCTTCACGTGGGAGGAGTGCGCGCGCCGTCACGACGCTGTGTACCGTGAGCTCGAGGCCGGCTGAGGCAACGGACGAGATGCGCTTCCTCTTCACCACCCTGCAGACCTACGAGAGCGACTTCTACGGACGCGTCGGCGCCGAGCTCGAGCGCCGGGGCCACGACGTCTTCCACGTCACGATCTCGCGGGAGGCCGCGCGGCTCCTGCGCGAGCAGGGCATCGACGCGCGCTGCCTCCCGGACGTCGCCGCGTCGCTCGGGCCCGTTTCCGTTGCCGACGAGGTGCGGCGGATCGAGGCGGCGTACGACACGCCGCACATCCGCGACGTCTACCGCGCCGACGTCGCCTGCCGGGGCCGGCCCGAAGCTTGGAGCGTCACGCGAACGGTCGGCCACTTCCGCGCCCTCGAGCGCGTCTTCGACGACATCCGTCCCGACGCGGTCGTCCCGGAGGTGGGGAACGAGACGATTCGCGTCGCCTCGCACCTGATCGGCCTGCAGCGAGGCGTCCCGGTGCTGTTCCTCCTCTACACGATCTTCCCGAGCCCGCTGCGCCTGTACGTGGACACGCTGCACGCCCCGATCGTCGAGCAGGCCGAGGTGCGCGCGCTCTCGCCGGACGAGGAGGCGGAGGTGGAGGCCTTCCGAGGCTCGTTCACGAGCGAGGCGAAACCGATCCGCGAGTACCGGCGGGTGCCGATCGAGCTCCGGCGCGTCGGCGTCTTCGCCGGTCACGTCCGGCGCGGGCTGCGCGAAGACCGCGACAACGACTACCTCCACCCCTGGCGGCTGCTCGGGCAGAACGTCGCGGAATGGCTGCGGGCGAAGGCGGCGTTGCCGTTCTACGACGGGGTCGATGCGCACCGACCGTTCGTCTACTTCCCGCTCCACGTGACCGACGACTACAAGATCACGCGGATCATCCCGCACTGCGTCGACCAGGTCTCGCTCGTCGAGCAGATCGCCGATGCGCTGCCGGTCGGGTACGACGTGGTGCTCAAGGAGCACCCCATGTCCGTCGGCCGGAACAGCGTCAGGCTGCTGCGGCGGCTGCGCCGGCGCGCGAACGTCCGCCTCGTCCCGCCGCGGACGAGCAGCCACGAGCTGATCCGGCGAGCCGAGGCCGTGGCCGTGATCTCGTCGACGGTCGGCCTCGAGGCGCTGCTCTACGACAAGCCGGTGCTGACGCTCGGCCGGCCCTTCTACGCCGGCTTCGGCGTGACGCTGGACGTCGACTCGTTCGCGGAGATCCGGGAGCAGGTGCCGGAGCTGCTGCGCTTCCGGCCCGACCCGGAGCGGATCCGCCGCTTCCTGCACGCGGCGATGCGGGCGTGCTACCCGGGCGCGCCGGTGCTCGTCGACCGCTCCCAGGAGAACGCGCTCCGGCTCGCGGGCTCGATCGAGGCGGCGGCGACGCGTGCCGCTCGAGAACGCGGGGCGGTGCTGGCACCCGTATGAAGCCCCGCGTCGTCCTCTTCTGGGACATCGACCTGACGCTCCTGTCGACGGGGCGCGCCGGTCTGTACGCGTTCGAGGACGCGCTCGAGGAGGTGGCGGGTATCCGCGCCGACCTGAGCGAGCTCTCCACCCCGGGCATGACCGACCACGGCGTCGCGCAGCTCGTGCTCGCGCAGGCCGGCGTCGAAGCGACACCCGAGCTGATCGAGACGCTCCTGGGCGAGTACGAGCGCCGCCTGCCGGAGAGCCTGCCGAAGCGCCAGGGCCGTGTGCTCGAGGGGATCCGGGAGGTGCTCGAGGACCTGGAGGGACGGGACGACGTCCGTTCGTACCTGCTGACCGGCAACACCGCCGCCGGCGCGAAGGCGAAGCTCGCCCACTACGGGCTCGACGAGTTCTTCCCGGACGGGAAGGGCGCCTTCTGCATCGACCACGGCTCGCGCTCGGACATCGCCCGCCGCGCGCTGCCGCTCGCGGAGGGTGCGGAGCAGATCTACGTGATCGGCGACACGCCGGCCGACGTCGAGTGCGGCAAGGCGATCGGGGCGAGGACGATCGCAGTGGCGTCCGGCTGGCACTCGCCGGCCGAGCTGGCGGCGAGCGATCCGTGGGCGGTGCTCGAGCAGATCCCGGAGCCGGCCGCGTTCCGGCGCCTGATCGGCCTCGGCTGAGTCAGCTCGCGAACGACGCGCGCTCGGCGCGGCCGTACAAATCGCCTGCGAGCTCGTCGATCCGCGCGATCGTCGCCGCGTCGAGCCGTTCGCGGTAGGCGCTCGTGCGATCCCGGAGCACCCCATGGCGCTGCACCGCGTCCGAAGAGTTCGCGCGGATGGGACGACCGTTGAACGTCGGCTCGAGGAGGGACGGCCTCAGCTCGATGCCCAGTAGCTCGGCGAGACGGGTCATCGTCGCCTCCGTCTCGAGCGCGAGCTGCTCGTAGGTGACGACAAGGCCGTGGCCGGGGTAGGCCTCGGCGACCCGGAGCGTCGCCTCCGCCGACTGGCGCCAGCGGCCGAGCGCGTGCTCGACGTCGTCGTAGCCGTCACGGCCTCGCACCGACAGGAACCACGCGCGCGGGTCGCGGACGATCGAGATCAGGTACCCGTCCGGGTAGTGCTCGAACAGGCCCCGGACGCTGCTCTCCTTCATCGCCAGGCGCGGCGCGAACGCGGTCACGAGGTTCTTCGGGCCGGTGTAGAGGTTCTGGTTGTCGAGCCAGGCGTTGAAGTACGACGTGAAGTACGCGTCGAGCACGTCCCGGCGGCTGCGGATCGGCGCCGAGGCGATGCACGCGTCGAAGATCGCCTTCTGGAGGCGCGGCGGGAACAGGAACGGGAAGAAGTCGTCGTCGGCCGCGTCCGCCTTCTCGGCCGTCTTCGCGTAGCCGAGGCGGAAGTGCTTCTGCGTCGCCTTCTCGTACAGCATGTCGAACCAGTCGTGAGGCGACCGCAGGTCGAGCGGCGGCCAGTGCTGGCTCTTCGGAAACCCGATCGTCAGCTCGTGCGGATGCGCATGGCACTGCGGGTGCCCGTCGAAGAGCTGGCTGAGCAGCGTTCCTCCGGAGCGCTGGATCTGCGAGACGAGCACGAGCGGCTCGCGGACGGGCACGAGGTGCCGGATGCGCATCCGGGCGAGCAGCTCGTACTCCTCGTCCTTCTCGAGCCGCGCCCAGAGGGCCTCCGCGGCGAGATCCTTCTGCACTACGACGCGACCAGCTGCGCGGGCTCCAGCTGCGCCAGCGCCTGCTCGAGCTCCTCGGGCGGCACTGCCCGCACGGTGCCGAACGGCGGCCGGCCGAGGAACGACCGGGCCACGCGGAGGTCGTCGGGATCCGGCTGCTCGCCTCGGATCACCCCGATCGCGGGGACGCCCGCGAGCGCGGCGAGGTACACGGCCGCACCGTAGTCGCCGACGAAGGCGCGACCCTCCCCGGGGAGGTGGAGGCCGACGGGCGGGTCGAGCGGAGCGAACTCCAGCATCCGCTCCAGCGAGCGCTCGCCCGGCCGCCGCTGCGCGAGCTCGCCGCGAACCTCCTCGATCCAGCTCGCAGGCAGGTCGGGGTTCCGCGGTGATTCGGTGACGACGGTCGAGCCGATGCCCGCGTACCAGGGCACCGAGCTCGCGCGCGCGACGAGGACGAGCCGCTCCCCCAATCCGAACGTGACCGACTGCGCCCAGCGCAGGAACGGGATCCAGTACAGGAGCTCGCCGATCTCGTCGCCGAGCCAGGGACCCGCGACGATCGGCTCCGCGGACTCGCCGCGAGCGAGCCGGCGCACCCGCCGCCGGAGGTCCTCGAGCGGCGTCAGCACCTTCTCGCGCCGCCGCTCGGCCTGCCTCCGCTTTGCCAGCGCCGCGACGGGTCGAAGTGCGGCCCGGACCGTCGGCGCGAGCGGGGGGCCGTTCTCCGGCTCCGGCGCAGGGCGCGCCGCCAGCTCCTCGAGCGCCTCGACGACGAGCGGCGACCCGGCCACGTCGCGCCCGAGCGGCCGGACGAAGCGCTGCACGAAGCGCTCGTTCCGCTGCTCGTACCCGCGACCGCCGAGCGACTCCTCGAGCTGCGCCAGGTGCTCGTCCATCGTCCGCCCGGCGTAGACGTGGCCGAAGTCGTCCGCCTGCAGGTACTGGAAGTGCAGTGTCCCCTGCTGCGTGGCGCGGAACTCCTCGTCCAGCACCGTGTGGACCGGACGTCCGACGATCGCGCTCTCGATCTGCGCGCTCGTGTTGATCCCGACGACGGCGGCGGAGTGGTGGATCGAGTCGAAGTAGTTGCGCCGCGAGGTCTCGTCGAGCGGCTCCTCGCCGTAGCGCGGCCAGATCCGCACCTGAGGATCGTCGAGGTCGGCCTCGCTCCACTGCTTCGCGTTCCGCGGATGCGGGCGCACGATCACGCCGGCGTCGGCGAGCGCGCCGCCGCGCGCGCGCAGCGCCGCGAGCCAGCGCCGGACGAAGGCCACCTCGTTCGGCGCGACGAAATGCGACGAGCACACGTAGAGCAGGATCGGGTGATCGTCACGCAGGCCGACCTCGACGCAGAACCCGTCGCGACTGCGGCTCGGCTCCCACTCGAACCAGTGGTCCCACGCGGACGCGCCAGTCACCTTCACCCGCTCGCGGGGGATCTCCTGCAGCTCGACCGCCTCCTGCGCCTGTAGCTCGTTCCAGACGAGGACGAGCTCCGGCAGGTCCCGGACGAGGCCCTTGTTCGTCAGGTTGTCCCAGCTGAAGACGAGGTACGCGGTGTGGATGCCGAGCCTCCGGGCGGCCCGGATGTAGTCGGCCTGGGTCGACCCGAGCTCGGCGAGGTGCGTGCTGACGACGACGTCGGGCTCGAAGTCGGCGACGAAGCGCTCGATGTGCGGCGGCGGGAGCAGGCAGCGCTCGACCGCCTGCAGCGAACGGCGTAGCGAGCGGACGCCGCGCGGCCCCACGAGCCCGGCCGCTCCGGCCA
>DATENZ010000068.1:0-28525 GCA_035274625.1 Gaiellaceae bacterium | reverse complement strand
CGAAGTCGTCGTGGCAGTGAACGCCGAGCTCCCAACCCTTGCCCGCGAAACGGCCGACCAGCTGCGCGATCTCGCCCGGCGACGCGACGCCGGACGAGTCCGGGATGTTGACGTGGCGGACGCCAGACTCGGCGACCGCGGCGAGCATCTCGTCCAGAAACGCCGGCTCGGCCTGGGTGGCGAAGGACGGGCAGAACCAGACCTCTGCGAAGCTCGGCATCGCCTTCGCCGTCAGCCGGGCCGCGAGCTCGATCGCCCGGCGAGGATCGAGCCCCATCACGTCGAGCTGCCGCGTTCCGCTGCGGACGAGGATCTCGACGACGTCGACGCCCGTCGCTGCAGCACCCTCGAGCTGCTGCTCGGCAAGCGGGTCGAAGCCGAGGAGGAGCAGGCTCACACGCGGCGAGCTCACACGCTTCCGGATCGCCGCCGCCGAGGCGTCGTCGCGCCCCGCGAAGCCCGCCTGGATGACGTCGACGCCGGCCTCCTCGAGCAGCTCCGCGACCTCGAGCCGCTCCGCCTGGGTGAGCGCGACGTTGGCCGCCTGCATTCCGTCCCGGAGGGTGACGTCGACGAGCGCGACCCCGGTTCCCGTCAACGCGCCTCGCGTCAAGGCGTCCATGGCCGTTAAGAATAGACCGGTGCCGAATCGTCGCGAGCTTGAATCGGCGGAATTGCTTCCGGAGGGAATAGAAGCGCGCAAATTGTCCGCGACACCGAGGGCGTCCTTTTACCGGCGATAATTCCGGCTATACGCGGAGAGGAATCGCGGCGCTTCTCGATTGACAGCCATTCTCAAGAAGGAGTACCATCGGCGCACCGATGGCGATCGATCGACCGAGCGGTAGATATCAGCACGCGATCGATCGGCCACACCCGTCCTGGTTCAGCTCTACTCGAGCGGAGGCCCGCATGAGGCGTAAAACGTCTTTTGTCATCGGAATCGCACTGCTCTTAGCGTTGCTGACGGCCGGGAGCGGTTTGTCCGGCTCGAAGGCGGCGAAGCCGATCATCATCGGCGTCGTCGGCGGCTTCACGGGATTCATGAGCCCGTTCGACACACCGCCGTACCAGTCGATGCAATTGGCCGTCGCCGATATCAACGCAAAAGGCGGCGTGCTCGGTCGGCCGCTCAAGCTGATCACGGCCGACAGCAAGTCCGACAAGGTTCGCGCAGGAACTGCTGCGCTCGAGCTGATCAACAAGGGTGCGGTTTTCATCACTGCTCCCTGTGACTTCGACTTCGGGGGCGCAGCCGCCCTCGAGGCGCAGAAGCACAAGATCGTCGGCATGTCTCCGTGCGCTGGCACGGTGCAGTTCGGCGTCCAGGGCATCGGCCCCTACGCGTACACGATGGGCCTGAGCGCCGCGACGGTGATGACGGCGCAGGCCGAGTGGGCCTATCAGGTCAAGAAGTGGCGGAAGGCCTATGTCCTGATCGACGATTTCATCCTCTACCAGAAGCAGCAGGCGAAGGCGTTCGAGGCCCGCTGGAAGCGCCTCGGCGGCACGATCCTCGGCGTCGACCACTTCGTGAACAGCGACCCCTCGATCGCCAGCCAGATCGCGAAGATCAAGAGCCTGTCCGACAAGCCCGACGTGCTCGTCGTCCCGTCGCTACCGCCCGGCGGCGTGTCGGCGCTGCGCCAGATCCGGGCAGCGGGCATCAACCAGCCGATCCTCGGTGGAGTCGGATTCGACGGGCTCTACTGGGAGCAGGGCGTGCCCGGCCTGAGCAACTTCTACGGCGGCGCGTACGCTGACCTCACCGGGCACGATCCGAACCCGAAGGTGAACCAGCTCCGCCAGCGGCTGACCGCGAAGTTCGGGGCGAAGGGCACCCGCAACGGATCGTTCTGGCTCGCGGGCTACAGCACGATCGAGGCGTTCAAGATCGCGGTCGAGAAGGCAGGCACCACGGACGGCACGAAGCTGAAGGCCGCCCTGGACAGCTTCAAGAACGTCCCGCTGCTCATCGGCCCGACGACGTTCACACCGTCGCTCCACATCGCGCTCGATCGGCCCGTCCGGCTGATCCAGATCCAGAAGGGCAAGGTCAGCTTCCTCCGGCTGTGGAAGCCGCAGGCGGTTCCACCGATCGCGGAGTGGGCGAAGGGCTGAGCCTCGCCGGGCAGGAACCGACTGCCAGGTCCCGGCCGGTGGGATACTGCCCGCGGAAATGACGCTCGATGACCGGTGACGCCCCACGCCTCGAGGCGAGGGGCGTCACCGTTCAGTTCAGAGGGCTTCGCGCCCTCAGCGAGGTCGATCTCGTGCTCGCGAAGGGCGAGATCCTCGGGCTGATCGGCCCGAACGGCGCCGGCAAGACGACGCTCGTCAACGTCCTCAGCGGCTTCCAGCGCCCGGAGGCCGGGGACCTCGTCCTCGACGGCCGGAACGTGAGCGGCCGCCCGCCGCGCAAGTTCGCGCGCCTCGGCGTCGCGCGCACGTTCCAGACCGGGCGCCTGTTCGGAAAGCTGTCGGTGCTCGAGAACGTCGAGCTGGGCGCGCTCGGGCTGAAGACGAGCGCGAGGACCGCGCGCGAACGCTCGTGGACGCTCCTCGCGCGTCTCGGTCTCGCCGCGAAGGCGCACCTCCCGGCCGGGTCGCTCCCGTACGGCGAGCAGCGACTGCTCGGGGTGCTCCGGGCGCTGTCGACCGAGCCGACGTTCCTGCTCCTCGACGAGCCGGCAGCCGGGCTGAACGAGGCTGAGACCGCGAACCTCCTCGCCGTGATCGGGGCGGTGCGTGACGACTTCGGCTGCGGCGTGCTCGTGATCGAGCACGACATGCGGCTGATCATGGGCGTCTCGGAGCGCATCCAGGTGCTCGACCACGGGCGGTTCCTGTGCGTCGGGACCCCGGAGGAGGTTCGCCGGGACCCCGCCGTGATCGAGGCCTATCTCGGCAGCTCGGGGGGGACGGCAGATGCTGCTCGTTGAGGGCCTGCACGTGTACTACGGGCAGATCGCGGCGCTCCGCGACGTGTCGCTGCGAGTGGACGAGGGTGAGCTCGTCGGCGTGATCGGCCCGAACGGAGCCGGGAAGTCGACGCTCCTCCTCGCCGTCGCCGGCGGGATCCGGCCGACGGCCGGGAAGATCACGTTCAACGGCCACTCCGTGGTCGGGATGGCACCCGACGCGATCGTCAAGCGCGGGATCTCGCTCGTGCCGGAGGGCCGCCGCATCTTCGGCACCCTGACGGTCGCCGAGAACCTGAAGGTCGCGTCCTCGACCCGCCACGGCCGTGAGGAGATCAGCCGCGACGTCGAGCACGTGCTCGAGCTGTTCCCGATCCTCTCGACGTACCTGCGCAAGCCGGCCGGCGAGCTCTCGGGCGGCGAGCAGCAGCAGCTGGCGATCGCGAGGGCCCTGATCGCGAAACCGAAACTGCTGCTCGTCGACGAGCCGTCGCTCGGGCTCGCGCCGATCCTCGTCGACCGCGTGTTCGAGGTGCTGGAGGAGCTCCACAAGCAGGGGATGACGATCCTGGTGGTCGAGCAGAACGCCGTGCGCGCGCACGCGCTGACCGACCGGCTGTACGTCCTCAGGACCGGCAGGATCGAGCTCCTCGACAAGGACCCTCGGCTGATCCACGCGATCGAGTCGGGCGAGCTCTACTTCGGCCGGACCGACAACGGGGGCCCGAACCCGTGACGCTCGCCGACACGACGCTGTTCCTCCAGGACCTGATCAACGCGCTCAGCCTCGGGGGCCTGTACGCGCTCGTCGCGCTGGGCGTCGCGCTCATCTTCGGCGTGATGGGCTTCATCAACTTCGCGCACGGCGAGCTGATCATGGTCGGGGGCTACGTCCTGCTCTACGTCGTCAGCCAGAACCACGCCGTGGCGATCCTGGCGACGGTCGGCGCGGTCGTCGTCGCGGCGCTCCTGATGGAACGGGTCGCGTTCCGGCCGGTCCGGAACGCGGACCCGACGACGCTGCTGATCACGTCGTTCGCCGTCAGCTACCTGATTCAGAACATCGCCTTCCTCACGGTCGGATCCGTCGGGAAGTTCGTCGCGATTCCGGCCGGTGTCAGCGACTCGGTCTCGATCGGCGGCGTCGACGTGACGAAGATCGCGATCGCCCAGTTCTCGGTCACGATCGTCCTGCTCGTCCTCCTGTGGCTGTTCATGAAGAACACGCTGATCGGCGTCCAGATGCGGGCGGCGGCGGAGGACTTCGGCATGGCCCGCTTCCTCGGCGTTCCGGGAAACCGCGTGATCGCGTACGCCTTCGGCCTCAGCGGCCTCCTCGCCGGCGTCGTCTCGGTCCTCTACATCGCGCAGACGACTGCCGTGACGCCGACGGTCGGGCTCGCGCCGGCGCTCGTCGGCTTCGTCGCGACGGTGATCGGCGGCATGCGGAGCCTCGTCGGCGCCGTGATCGGCGGCTTCTTCCTCGGCATCCTCAGCGTCGCGCTCGACAGCTACCTGCCCGGGAACCTCGAGCTGTACCGCGACGCGTTCATCTACGGCGCCGTGATCGCGCTCCTGATCCTCAGACCGCAGGGTCTCTTCGGCGGCCGCGGCGGAGTCAGGGTGTGAAAGCGGCACTTGCGGCGGTCCGAAGGCGATCGTGGACGGAGTCGCGACGGCTCCTTCCCCTGGCGGTGCCGCTGGCGGCGGTCAGCCTCGTCGTCGTCCTCACGGACCTGTTCGCGTCGGACGTCTTCACCCGGATCATCGTCCAGATGACGATCAACCTGATCCTCGTCGTCGGGCTGTACATCTTCGTCGGGAACTCCGGCCTCGTCTCGTTCGGCCATCTCGGCTTCGTCGCGATCGGGGCCTACACGACCGGGCTGCTGACGATCGCGCCGGACTTCAAGGCGTTCAACCTGCAGCCGCCCGGGTTTCTCGAGCGCATCCAGCTGCCGTTCTGGCAGGCGGCTCCGATCGCGGTCGCCGTCGCGGCCTGCGTTGCGCTCGTGGTCGGGGCGCCGATCGTCCGGCTGAACGCATTCGCGTGCGGAATCGCGCTGCTCGCGTTTCTGATCATCGTGCGCGTCGTCAGCGTCAACTGGTCCAACATGACCGGCGGCCTGGCGTCCATGTCCGGCGTGCCGACGGACGTGACGCCGCTCAGGGCCCTGCTCGGCGTCGGCATCGCGATGGCGGTCGCGTTCGTCTTCCAGGAATCGCGCATCGGGAGACGCCTGCGCGCCTCGCGGGAGGACGAGCACGCGGCCGCGGCGATCGGCGTCCACGTCAACCGCGAGCGGCTGATCGCCTTCGTCGTCAGCGCCGGCGTCGTCGCCCTCGGCGGCGCGTTCTTCGCGCACTTCGTCGGCATCTTCAGCCCCGACGACTTCTACCTGCGGACGACGTTCCTGATCCTGGCGATGCTCGTCGTCGGCGGCCGCGAGAGCCTCGCCGGCGCCGTCGTCGGGACGCTCGCGATCACGCTCGTCTCGGAGGGGCTCCTGAGGCTCGAGAACGGCCTCGACGTCGGCGGGCTCTCGATCAAGCCTCCGTCCGGCACGCAGGAGACGGGGCTCGGAGTCTTCCTCCTCGTCGCACTCGTCCTGCGCCCGAACGGGATCATGGCCGGGCGGGAGTTCTGGCCGCGCCGCGTGCGCCCCCCTGCGCAGGACGCGCCCGAGAACCGGCCCGCCGCCGCGGCCGCGCCGAGCTAGCCGGCCGAACCGTCGCGCCGGATGACGCCCTGACGCTCGAGCTCGTCGAGCTCGGGCCCGCTCATCCCGAGGATCTCCCCGAGGATCTCGGCCGTGTGCTGGCCGAGGCGCGCACCGCTCGATCGGATCGAGCCCGGGGTCTCCGAGAGCTTCGGGACGACGCCCGGCATCTTGATCGCGCCGATGTCCGGATCGTCGAACTCGACGATGTCCTCCCGCTCGGCGATCAGCGAGTCCTCCATCATCATCGTCGCGTCGTAGACGAGCGAGACGACGATGTCCTCCGCCTCGAGGCGGGAGATCGCCTCCTCGGCCGTGTACCGGCCCACCCACTCGCCGATCTTGCGGTCGATGCGCTCCATGTTGCCGGGCTTCGTCCGCGCCTCGAAGTCGGCGAAGTCCGGGTCGCGCTCCATCTCCTCGCCCCCGACGACCCGCAGCAGGCGGCTGATCGCGCCCGCCGTCGCGGTCGAGATCGTCAGCCAGCGCCCGTCGGCCGCCTGAAAGGAACCGCCGACCGCGTACCCGATCGGGAAGACGTTCCCGCGGCGCCTGATCACCTGCCCGAGCTTCTGGGCGAGCGGGATCTGCCACTCGATCATGCGGAACAGGCTCTCGAACAACGCCAGGTCGATCACCTGACCCCGCCCCGTCAGATCGCGCGCGTGCAGCGCGGCGAGGATGCCGATCGTGCCCATCAGGCCGGTGGTGGCGTCGCCGAGGGAGAAGCCGACGTGGAGCGGCTTGCCGTCCGACTCACCGGTGAGGTTGACGGCGCCGCTGACGGCCTCGCCGACCCGGCCGTAGCCGGGCCGCCCGGTGCCGCCCGCCCCCTGGCCGTAGCCGGAGATCCGCAGCATGATCAGCCGCGGGTTCCGCTCGAGCAGGTACTCGGACCCGATCCCCCACCGCTCGAACGTCCCCGCGCGGAAGTTCTCGATCAGAACATCGACCGACTCCGCCAGCCGGACGATGATCTCGCGGCCGGCCTCGGTGCGAAGGTCGAGCGCGAGCGACCGCTTGTTCCGGCCGGAGACCTTCCACCAGAGCGGGTGACCGTCGGCCTGCGGCCCGAGCACCCTGATCGTGTCGCCGTGGACGGGCTCCTCGACCTTGATCACGTCGGCGCCGAGATCGCCGAGGAGCGACCCCGCGAACGGCCCGGCGACGACGTGGCCGAGGTCGAGCACTCGGACGTCGCCGAGCGGGCCGGCACTGAGATCGACCCCCCGTCGGGAATCAGGCACTGGAATAACTGGAGGTGTAGCCGACGAATTTATTCATCTATTACGCGAGGAGATTGCAGCGCATTGCTGAAAACGCAAATTCGCTCCGCCGCGCAACATACGGGAAGCAGCCACCATGGGTCAAGCGAAAGGAGCTCTCCACGCGGCCGCTTGACGACTCGGGGGAATTTCCGTAGGGTCGCGTTCTCGGACATCGCTCGCTGCGACGCAACAATCGCAGACTTCTGACTCGAAATTTCCGGCAAGAATAGGGCTCTCGACCACCCGGATCGCGACCACGATGCAGCAACGGCCCTACCGGTGTCTCCTGTTCGTTCCCGGCGACAAGCCGGAGATGCTCGCGAAGGCGACGCGGTTCGGGGCCGACGCCTACGTGCTCGACCTCGAGGACGCCGTCGCCGAGGACAACAAGCACGGCGCGCGGGACATCGTCCGTGACGCGATCCCGCGCTTCGCCGAGCAGGGCGTCGGCTCGTTCGTCCGGATCAACGCCGTCGACACGCCCCACTGGCTGGGGGACCTGCAGAGCATCGCCGTCCCGGGGCTGACGGGGATCATCCTCCCGAAGGCGGCCTCCGTCGGCGAGGTGACGGCGATCTCGATCGTGCTCGACACCCTGGAAGACGCGGCCGGGATCGCGCGCGGCACGATCGACATCCAGCTCCTGCTCGAGACGGCGCCCGGCATCCAGAACGCGTACGAGCTCATGCACGCGTCGCCCCGGGTGCGGTCGGCGTTCGGAGGGGCCGCGCCGGATGCCGACGTGAACCGGTCGCTCGGGTTCCGCTGGACGAAGGAGGGCCGGGAGACGCTGTACGTGCGGTCGAGGATCCTGCTGGCCGCCCGCGCCGCCGGCCTGCCCTACCCCGTCACGGGCACCTGGACCGACCTGGAGGACCTCGAGGGACTGCGGACGTACGCGATCGAGGGTCGTAACCTCGGCTACTCCGGCATGTACGCGATCCACCCCGGGCAGGTCGCCGTGATCAACGAGGTCTTCACCCCGTCGGCGGCCGAGGTGGAGCGAGCCCGCGGGATCATCGCGGCGATGGAGCAGGCGGCGAGCGAGGGCCTCGGCGCCGTCCGCTTCGAAGGGACGATGATCGACATCGCGATGGTCGCCGGCGCGCACGAGGTGCTCAGCTTCGCGGAGCAGGTCGGCGTCCCGGTCTAGCGGGGAAACGAGAGCGAGAAGGAGGAGCCGATGCTTGCAGCGGACGGCGTGCGAATCACCATCCTGGTCGAGAACTGGATCGACATCCTGATCCCCGGCAGCGAAGGGATCTCCCGGCGCGGCCTTGTCTTCCACTTCGACCCGAAGGAGCAGACGCTCCTCGCCGAGAACGGCCTCAGCCTCCTGATCGAGACGTTCACGGGCGGCAAGCGCTCCTGCGTCCTCTTCGACAGCGGCCTGACCGCCGACGTCATCCGGCACAACTTCGCCGCGCTCCGCCTCGATCCGCGCGACATCGACCACATCGTGATCAGCCACGGCCATCTCGACCACCACGGTGGGCTGAACGGCTTCCTCCCATCGATCGGGCACCCGGTGCCGATCCTCGTCCACCCGGATGCCTTCCTGCCCCGGTACGCGGTGATGGGGACCGGCGAGGTGGCGGCCTACTACAACCAGCCGCTCGACCAGGAGGAGCTCAAGGCGCTGGGCGCGCGTTTCGTGCTCGCCCGCGACCCCGTCGTCGTCGCTCCGGCGGTGTGGTCGACCGGCGAGATCCCGCGCGAGAACGACTTCGAGGGCCCCGGCACCGAGGGGAAGGCGCTCGCCTACGGGCCCGGCATCTACCAGCTCGTCGACGGCCGGTACGTCTACGACGAGGTGATGGACGAGGTCGGCCTGGCGATCAACGTCGCCGGCGAAGGACTGGTCGTGATCACCGGCTGCGGCCATGCGGGGGTGATCAACACCGTCCGCCGCGCGCAGGGCATCACCGGCGTGGAGGAGCTCGCGCTCGTCATGGGCGGCTTCCATCTCGGGTTCCCAGGCACCCCCGACGAGAAGATCGACAAGACGGTGGACGCGTTGAGGACGCTCGGGGCGAAGCGCATCGCGCCCATGCACTGCAGCGGGTTCAAGTGCATGGCCGACGTCGCCCGCGCCCTTCCGAACGCCTTCTTCCAGTACGCCGTCGGGACGTCGATCACCGTCGGGCGGGTGTGACGGGCGCGGGGGGCTCCGACGGCTGGCGGGAGCGGGCGGCGCGCTTGCCGAGCCTGGCGCCGCAGCGCCTCGAGCTCCGCCGCGAGACCTGTGCGCTCCTCGTCGTCGACCTGCAGTACATGGACGCCCACCGGGACCACGGCCTCGGGCAGGCGCTCCGCGAGAGCCACCCGGACCTCTGGGGCTACTACTACGGGCGGATCGAGAAGACCGTCCTGCCCACCACGCGGCGTCTGCTCGACGCGTTTCGGAGCTTCGGCGGGCGGGTTCTCTACCTCACCCTCGGACCCGCTCTCGCCGACGGCTCGGACATGGTGCCGCTTCGGCGCCCCGAGGTCGCGCCGGGGCTGACGGCGGCCTTCCACCACCAGGGGACGTTCGAGCACGGGATTCTCCCGGAGGTGGCGCCCGCACCGGGCGAGCTCGTCGTCAACAAGACCTCACGTGGCGCATTCGCCTCCACCGCGCTCGAGCACGTGCTCCGGAACATGGGGGTGGAGACGCTCGTCGTCGCCGGCGTCTCGACGAGCTCGTGCGTCGAGTCGACCGCCCGCGAGGCCGCCGACCGCGGCTTCGGCGTGGTGATCGTGGAGGACGCGACTGCCGAGTTCGACGAGGAGTCGCACGAGGCGTCGCTCTGCCAGTTCGCGGTCCGGTGGGGCCGGGTCTGGACGTGCGACGAGACCCTGCGCGCGCTCGCCGACACGCCGTCGACCGCGGGCCGATGAGGGGCACGTTCTTCGGCCACGCGGCGTGGGGCATCGAGCTCGGCGGGCGGCGTCTGCTCGTCGACCCCAATCCCGCCTCGGAGGACGCGGAGCGAGCGCTGCACGAGTTCGCCGGGGCGGCCGAGCTGATCCTCGTCACCCACGGCGCGAGCGACCACGTCGGGATCTCCTTCGACCTCCTGCGTGCGCATCCGCACCTCCGCTTCGTGTCGGAGCCGGCCGTCGCCGAGCATGCGCGGCGCAGCGGGATCGCGGACCAGCGCGTGATTCCGACGATCTGGGGCTGGGAGCACCGGTTCGGCGCGCTCGCGGTCCGCGCGCTCGAGGCTCGGCATCTGTCGAGGTTCGAGACCGCCCCGGGCGTGTTCGCGAGCGGGCTGCCGCTGGCGTTCCTGCTGCGCTGCGACGACGAGCCGGACGTGCGCCTGCTCCACCTCGGCGACACCTCCGTGAGCGGCGACCTGCGCGTGATCGGGGAGCTGTACCGCCCGACCGTCGCGCTGCTCGGGATCGGCGCAGCGCCGGGCTACTTCGCCGAGCTGATGCCGCGTGAAGGCGCCCAGGCCGCGCTCTGGCTCGGAGTCGACGTCGCGCTGCCGATGCACTTCGAAGCCGACCCCTCCGCGGCGGACGAGTTCTGCGAGGCCGTGCGGTGGCTGCCGCGGGAGATCAGCTCGTGGCGGCTCGACCCACTCGACTCCTTCGTGTTCGAGCGTGAGACGCGGACGGATGTCGAACGTCGAATCGCGCAGAAATCTTCGGAATGAGGATCGTCTATTCTGCTCGGATTGCAGCGTAGAAGCGAACGACGCTAGGAGGAGGAAAAGTCGTGCGGATCGTGCACCAGAGCATCGAGCATCTCGATCCGGGGATCGCGCTCGCGGAACGCCCGGCAAATCTCGACGGGAAGGTGATCGGCTTCTTCGACGGTTGGGGCCAGAAAAACGACGACGGCAGCTACGGGATGTATCCGTTGATGTCCGCGATCAAGTCGGCGCTGGAGCAGCGGTACGACCTCGCCGGGGTCCACTGGGCGCGGAAGCCGAACGTCTGCCAGCCGGTCCCGCGCGGGATGGTGATGGACTTCGCCGCCCGGGTCGACGTGGTCGTGAACGGCCAGTGCATATGAGGGTCCTGCACTTACGCGTCCGTGTTTGACGCGGTCGAGTTGGAGAAGCTGGGCAAGCCGACGCTGACGATGGGGCACGAGACGTTCGAGAAGGCGGCCCACCTGCACGCGGAGGCCCTCGGCCTCCCGGGGCTGCAGCTGATCTTCGAGCCTCCGCCCGCCGGCGGGAACGTGCCCGAGGAGGCCCCGCTGACGCCGGATCAGCTGGAGTTCGTGCTCGGCGCGCTGACGCGGCCGGGCGGCGCCGGAGACGCCGCCGGATGACGGCGGCCCTGTCGTCGCCGACGGTCGAGTACTCGGACTACTGGGACTGGTTCGAGCTCGCCTGCGCCGAGGGGTGGACGGACGGGCTGCCGCTCGCACCGCCGACGGAAGAACGGGTCGGCGCGATCGTCGAGCACCTCGGGCGGCCGCCCGACGAGGTGGTCGCCGTCGTCCCGCCGAAGATGGGCCTCGCGACCGTCGAGCAGCTCGCGATCCAGTGCGCGATGGCGGGGTGCCTCCCGGAGCACGTGCCGATCGTGGTCGCGGCGCTCGAGGCGATGACGGAGCCCGACTTCAACCTCCAGGGCGTCCAGTGCACGACGAACCCGTGCGCACCGCTGACGATCGTCAGCGGTCCGGTCGTCGAGCGGCTGGGCTTCAACCCGGCCGAAGGCTGCTTCGGCGGCGGCGCGCGCGCTAACGCCGCCGTCGGCCGTGGGATCCGCTTGGTGCTCTGGAACATCGGCGGTGGCGTCCCGGGCCAGACGGACATGGCGACGCTCGGCATGCCCGGGAAGTACGCGTTCTGCGTCGCCGAGCACTACGGATCGAGCCCGTGGACGCCGATCCACAGCGACTTCGGCCTGCCCGAGGACGCGGACGCCGTCACCGTCTTCGCCTGCAGCTCGCCCGAGCCGATCTTCGTGCCGGGGGCGGCCGATCGCATCCTCGCCGTGCTCGCGAGCACCCTGCCGACGACCGGGATCAACATGTTCCACGCCGCCGGCCAGCTGCTCGTCACGATCGGGCTGAAGCCGACGCTCGAGCTCGCAGGGGCCGGGCACACGAAGGAGGACGTCCGCCGCTGGCTCTTCGAGCACGCACGGTACGAGCTCGGGCACCTGCGGCGCTCCGGCGCACTCGTCGAGACGGAGGCGCACCAGACGTACTGGGGATACGTGCCCGAGCATCCCGACCTGGCCGGGCTTCCCGACGAGACACTCCTCCCGCTCGTCGAGCGCGCCGAGGACATCCACATCCTCGTCGCGGGCGGCGAGAGCCAGTGGTGGGCCGGTCTCTCACCGGGCTGGGGGAACTACGGCGGCTACGCCCGCTCCCGGGCGGTCGCGACGTCGGGCTCCGCCGGATGACGCCGGCGTCGCAGCTCGCCGCCGGGCTCGCCGACCTGCGCGAGAGTCTTCAGGCGGACGGTGCCGACCTCGAGCTCGAGGGGGTCGAGGACGGAGTCGCCACGGTTCGGCTCCTGGTCGGACCCGAGACCTGTCTCGAGTGCATCGTCCCGAAACCGATTCTCGAATCGGTCGTGCTCGTCGCATTGCAGAAGCACGATGCCTCGATCGCCCGTGTCGACGTCGTCGATCCCCGTCCGGCGTGATCGGGACTACAATTCAGCGAACTTTGTCGCCCCCGTATTTCGTCTGAGAGTGACGAGGAAGGTGATCACCGAGAGATGACAGCTGCGCCGACGACGCCCGCCGAGAGATCCGACGTCAACGACGACCTGACGATCGAGATCATGCGGCGGTATCTGATCTCGACCGTCGACGAAATGGTGCGTACGACGACGCGCACCGCATATTCGACCGTGTTCAGCGAGGCGCTCGATTTCACCTGCGCTTTGTTCGATACGAATGCGCGGATGATTGCGTTCGCGGCGGGGCTACCGGTCCACGCGGGAGCGCTCGGAGACATGGTGCAGGACGTGCTGGAAAAGTTCGGCGACGATTTCCGGCCTGGTGACGTCGTCCTGCACAACGACCCGTACGCGGGCGGCACGCACCAGGGCGACGTCGGGGCCGTCCGGCCGATGTACTTCGAGGGCAGCCTCGTCGGCTTCGCCGTCAACCGGGGCCACTGGGCGGACGTCGGCGGGATGACCGCCGGCGGCTGGGGCGGCGCCGCCACCCACGTGATCCAGGAGGCGCTGATCATGCCCGGCGTCAAGGTCTACCGGGCCGGAGAGGTCGATCGCGAGATCCGCGACTTCGTCCTCCGCAACGTGCGGATGCCGAAGTTCGCCTGGGGCGACCTGCAGGCGCAGATCGCGTCGGCGATCACGGCCGAGCGCCGGATCGCCCACCTGTGCGAGCGGTACGGGGTCGACGCCGTGATCGAAGCCGGGCAGCGCGCGATCGACTACTCGCGCGACCGGTTCCACAAGCAGATGTCCGTCATCCCGGACGGCACGTACACGGCCGAAGACGCGATGGAGAACGACGGCCAGTCGACCGAGCCGCGGCCGATCAAGCTGACGATCACGAAGACGGGCACGGATCTGACCGTGGACTTCACCGGCAGCAGCCCGCAGGTGCGCGGCCCGATCAACGCCACCCGCGCGGACACGAATGCGGCCGTCTACACCGCGCTGATCAACATCATCGACCCGGAGATGCCGATCAACTCTGGCTGCCTCGACGCCGTCGAGATCGTCGCGCCGCTCGGGTCGATCGTGAACGCGGTCTACCCGGCGCCCGTCTTCGCGGGGCTCGCGGACACGACCGACCGCATCTACGAGTCCGTCTTCCTCGCGCTCGCGGACGTCGTCCCCGAGCGCGTCACCGCCGGCACCTACTCGTCCGGCAACTGCACGACGGGCTCCGGCTTCACGGAGGCGGGCGACGAGTTCGTCTGGTACTCGTTCGGCCCCGGCGGCTGCGGCGCCCGCTCCTGGGCGGACGGGAACAGCGGCGAGTGGCACGCAATGGCCAGCTGCAAGAACGAGTCGGCCGAGATCTGGGAGAACCGCTATCCGCTTCGCGTCGTCGACTACCGCTTCCGTCCCGACTCCGCCGGGCCGGGCCGCTGGCGCGGAGGCTTCGGCCACGTGAAGGCGCTCGAGCTGACGGAGGACACCTCGCTCGCCGCGACGATCGACCGCAACGTCCACCCGCCGTTCGGGCTCGCCGACGGGATGGCCGGGGCCTGCAACGGCCTCACGCTCGAGATCGACGGGGTCGAGCAGGACTTCTGCACCCGCTTCGGCACGATCAGCCCCTCGAAGTTCTCGAACATCAAGGTGCCGAAGGGCAGCATCTACCGGATCTACGCCGGCGGAGGCGGCGGCTACGGCGCCCCCGAGGAGCGGCCGCCGGAGCTCGTCGCGGCCGACGTGCGCGCCGGGCTCGTCACGCCGGACGCCGCCCGCACGCACTACAAGGTGGCGGTCGATCCGGCGACGCTGGAGCTCCTCGACGACGAGACGGACAAGCTGCGGAGGGCGGCGGCGTGAAGCGCGTCGGCATCGACATCGGCGGCACCTTCACCGACCTCGTCTGGTACGACGAGGAGACGAGCACCCTCGACCGGCTGAAGGTGCTGACCTCGGCCGACCAGCCCGACCGCTCCTTCATCGCGGCGCTCGACCAGGCGGGGCTGCTCGAGGACTCGCAGATCTCCCTGCTCCTGCACGCGACGACCCTCGTCACGAATCTGCTGATCCAGCGGCGCGGAAGCTCGGTCGGCCTCCTGACGACGACCGGGTTCCGGGACCTGCTCGCGATCCAGAACTCGGTGCGCCCGAACCCGTTCAACTACGTCGAGTGGAACAAGCGGCCCGCGCTGATCCCGCGCGAGCTGCGGCTCGAGATCGACGAGCGGCTCGACCATCTGGGGAACGTCCTCCGGCCGCTCGACGAGGCGCAGGTCGAGGAGGCGGCGCGCCGGCTCGCCGAGCTGGAGGTCGAAGGCGTCGCCGTCTGCTTCCTGCACTCGTTCGTGAACCCGGCCCACGAGCGCCGCGCCGGGGAGATCCTCGCCGAGATCCTTGCGGGCGTTCCGATCTCCCTGTCCTGTGACGTCGACCCGACGATGCGCGAGTACGAGCGGACGAGCACGACGGTGATCAACAGCTACGTGCAGAAGGCGCTCCACGGCTACGTCGACGCGCTCGAGGACAAGCTTCCGCTCGACGTCCGCTTCATGCACTCGGGCGGCGGGATCATCCCGGCGTCGACCGCGAAGGCGCTGCCGGTGATGCTCGCCCGGTCCGGCCCCGCCGCCGGCGTGCTGGCCGGCGTCTTCCTCGCCGACCAGGGCGAGCGGAAGGACTTCATCACCTTCGACATGGGCGGCACGAGCTGCGACGTCGCACTGATCCGGGACGGCGCGCCCGAGATGACGGACTCGATCGACGTCGACTGGAACATCCCGGCGAGAACCCTCTCGATCGACGTGCAGTCGGTCGGCGCCGGCGGGGGCAGCATCGCCTGGATCGACCCGGGCGGGGCCTTGATGGTCGGCCCGCAGAGCTCGGGCTCGAAACCGGGCCCGGCGTGCTACGGGGCGGGAGGAACGGAACCGACCGTGACCGACGCCAACCTCTGCCTCGGCCTGATCGCCGAGAACCTCCTCGGCGGGCGCATGGCGCTGTCCAGGGCGGCCGCGGAGGAGGTCCTGGAGCGCCTCGGCGCCCAGCTCGGCCAGACCGCCGTCGACGTCTCGCGCGCGATCTTCCGGATCGTCAACATGAACATGGCGCTGGCGATCCGCCAGATCACGGTCGAGAAGGGGATCGACCCCCGGGACTTCGACCTCGTCTCGTTCGGCGGCGCCGGCGGCCAGCACGCCGCGCCCGTCGCCGCGGAGCTCGGAATCCAGCGCGTGCTCTTCGCACCGCAGGCGAGCACGTTCTCCGCGCTCGGCCTGCTCACCGCCGACCTGACGATCTCGCACGCGCAGGCGCTCTTCGGCCGGTTCGAGGAGATCGACCTCGAGACGCTGAGAACCATGATGCGGACGGTCGGCGAGACCAGCGTCCGGAACCTCGAGTGCGACGTCGAGGGCGCGTCGGACGCGCGCCTGAGCGCGCTGCTCGACCTCCGCTACGCGGGGCAGGTCCACCACGTCTCGGTCCCCTTCGACCCGGACGCGGACGACCACGCCGCCGTGTTCGAGCGGTTCGAGGACGCTCACGAGACGCTCTACGGAACGAGGCTCGGCGACCCCGCCGAGCTCGTCAACGTCCGCATGATCGCGCGGCGCCACCTCCCGGGGATCACCGTCGAGAACGGAAGCCACGCGAACGGCGGCGAGCCGGCGGCGCCTCGCTGGGTCGAGCTCGAGCGGGCGGAGGTCCCGGTGGTCGGCCGGGAGGCGTTCGAGGCGGGCAAGTCGATGGACGGCCCGGTGCTGATCGACGAGGTCGACTCTACGCACTACGTCCCGTCGGGCTGGGCGGTGTCGCTCGGCCAGGGCGGCGCCATCCTCGCCGAGCACGCGGCCTGAGGAACGCGGGGAAGCGGCCGTTGAGATGACGGCAGCACCGACGACGGCTCGTGCGGCGTCCGCGACCGACGACGACCTGACGATCGAGATCATGCGGCGGTACCTGATCTCGACGGTCGACGAGATGGTGCGCACGACGACGCGGACGGCGTACTCGACGGTGTTCAGCGAGGCGCTCGACTTCACGTGCGCGCTGTTCGACACGGAGGCGCGGATGATCGCGTTCGCGGCCGGGCTGCCCGTGCACGCGGGCGCTCTCGGCGACATGGTCGCGGACGTCCTCGACAAGTTCGACAACCGCTTCAGTCCCGGCGACGTCGTGCTGCACAACGACCCGTACGCCGGGGGGACGCACCAGGGCGACGTCGGCGTCGTGCGCCCGATGTACTTCGACGGCACCCTGGTCGGGTTCGCCGTCAACCGCGGCCACTGGGCCGACGTCGGCGGGATGACCGCCGGCGGCTGGGGCGGCGAAGCGACACACGTCGTCCAGGAGGCGCTCGTCATGCCGGCGGTGAAGGTCTACAAGGCCGGCCTGGTCGACCGGGAGATCCGCGACTTCGTCCTCCGCAACGTGCGGATGCCGAAGTTCGCCTGGGGCGACCTGCAGGCGCAGGTCGCGTCGGCGATCACCGCGGAGCGCCGGATCGTGCAGCTCTGCGAGCGGTACGGCGTCGATGCGGTCGTCGAGGCCGGACAGCGTGCGATCGACTACTCGCGGCAGCGCTTCCTGAAGCAGCTCTCGATCATTCCCGATGGCACCTACGCGGCCGAGGATTGGATGGAGAACGACGGCCAGTCGACCGAGCCGCGGCCGATCAAGGTGACGATCGTCAAGCAGGGCACCGACCTGACCGTCGACTTCACCGGCAGCAGCCCGCAGGTCCGCGGCCCGATCAACGCGACGCGCGCGGACACGAACGCGGCCGTCTACACGGCGCTGATCAACATCGCGGATCCGGAGATGCCGATCAACTCGGGCTGCCTCGACGCCGTCGAGATCGTCGCGCCGGCGGGGTCGATCGTGAACGCGGTCTACCCCGCGCCGGTGTTCATCGGGCTCGCCGACACGACCGACCGGATCCAGGAGACCGTCTTCCTCGCGCTCGCGGACGTCGTCCCCGAGCGGGTCACCGCGGGCACGTACGCCTCGGGCAACAACACGACGGGCTCCGGCTTCACCGAGGCGGGCGAGGAGTTCGTCTGGTACTCGTTCGGCCCCGGCGGCTGCGGCGCCCGCTCCTGGGCGGACGGCAACACGGCCGAGTGGCACGCGATGTCGTCGTGCAAGAACGAGTCGGCGGAGATCTGGGAGAACCGCTATCCCCTCCGCGTCGTCGACTACCGCTTCCGCACCGACTCGGCCGGCCCCGGCCGCTGGCGCGGCGGCTTCGGTCACGTCCGCGCGCTCGAGCTGACCGAGGAGACGCTCCTGTCGGCGGCGATCGACCGGAACGTCATGCCGCCGTACGGCCTCGCCGGCGGCCGCCCAGGCGTCTGCAACGCGCTGACGCTCGAGATCGACGGCGTCGAGCAGGACTTCGCCACCCGCTTCGGCACGATCAGCCCGTCGAAGTTCGCGAACCTCCGGGTACCGAAGGGCGCCGTGTACCGGATCTACTCCGGAGGAGGCGGCGGCTACGGGCCGCCGGAGGAACGTCCGCCCGAGCTCGTCCTCGCGGACGTCCGGGCCGATCTCGTCAGCCTCGGCGCGGCGCGCGACGAGTACAAGGTCGCGATCGACCCGGCCACGCTCGAGCTCCTCGAAGACCAGACCGGCGAGCTTCGGGCCCGCTGACGATGGCCGACGTCGTCCACGTCACCGACCCCTCGCTGTTCCCGCCGCCGCACCCGACGTCGCACGCGGTGCTCGCCGACGGTTTCCTCCTCGTCAGCGGACAGGTGCCGCGACACCCCGACGGCGGGGCGCCGGACGGGGTCGAGGAGCAGGTGGAGCTCGCCCTCGCGAACGCCGCCAGCGTGCTCCGCGCGGCCGGGATGTCGCTCGAGGACGCGATCTTCCTGCGGGCCTTCGTGACCGACCGGGAGACGCTCGCCGCCTGGCGTGACCTGCGGCGGGACCGGTTCGGCGACGCGCGGCCGGCGGCGACGACGGTGCTCGTCGCCGGGCTCGCGGACGAGCGCTGGCGGATCGAGATCGAGGTGGTCGCCTACCGGCGCCCCGCCGGCTAGCGCATCTAGTCGCTCCGCAAGCCGAGCGCGTACTCGCCGATCAGCGCCCGGTGCAGCTGGTTCGTCCCTTCGATGATCTGGAACACCTTTGCGTCGCGGAAGAGCCGGCCGACCGGGAACTCCTCCGAGACACCGTAGGCGCCGTGGATCTGCACCGCGTGCGTCGACGCCATCATGGCGACGTCGGTCGCATGCATCTTGGCCAGGCTCGATTCGCGGCGCGGCCGCGCGACGCCGGCATCCTTGGCCGCGGCCAGCCGGTAGACGAAGTCGCGCGCCGACTCGATCCCGACGACCATGTCCGTGATCATCGACTGCACGAGCTGAAAGCGGGCGATCGGCCCGCCGAAGACGTTTCGCTCCCGCGCATAGGCCACGGAGGAATCCAGGCAGGCCTGCGCCAGGCCCACCGCTCGGGCGGCGACGGAGAGCCGCCCGGTCTCGACCGCGGTCATCGCGACGCTGTAGCCGTCCCCCTCCTCCCCGATGCGGTTCTCGACCGGAACCCGGACATCGCCGAGAATCAGGTCGCCGGTCGCGATCGGACGGAAGCCGAGCTTGTTCTTGTACGGCCGCAGCACGAGACCGGGCGTCTCGCGCGGGACGACGAACGCGCAGACGCCCTGGCGGCCGAGCGAGCGATCGAGCGTGGCGAAGGTCAGGAACCAGCTGCCGACGTCGAGCATGCTGATCCACGCCTTGGCGCCGTTGATCACGTACTCGTCGCCCTCGCGGCGGCAGCTCGTCTGCATGCTCGCGACGTCGGTGCCGCTCCCCGGCTCGGTGACGCCGGCGCCCGCGAACGCCTGCCCGTGGACGAGCGGCGGAATCAGCCGCTGCCGCTGCTCGTCGCTCCCGTGCCGCAGGATGCCGCCGCCGACGAGGCCGCTCGGCATCGAGATCGCGAGGCCGACGACGTGGCAGGCGCGGGAGATCTCCTCGATCAGCATCGCGAACGACACCCAGTCCAGGCCCTGGCCGCCGTACTCCTCCGGCAGCACGGCGCCGATCCACCCGAGCTCGGCCGTCTTCCGGACGATCTCGGCGGGGAAGCGCTCCTCGCGGTCGTAGTCCGCGACGTGCGGCGTGATCTCCTTCTCCGCGAACGCGCGGGCCGCCTCGCGGAGAGCCTGCCGCTCGGGCGAGTCGAACTCGCTGCGCGTCGGTGCGGCGACGCTCACTGCTCGCCGGCGCCGTCCGGTTCGAACCAGAACGCCGGGAACGCGTCGTCGCCGTCGGCGAGGACGAGATGCACCGGCAGCGGGACGCGCGCGTCCTCGGCGAGTCCGCGCACGTGCGCGTACAGGCTGACGCCGTCGGCGAGCGTCACCTGGCCGAGCGTGTACGGAGCTTCGAGGCCCGGCCGCTCGACCCACACCGTCGTGAACGTCCCGAGCAGGCCGCCGGTCGAGAAGGCCGCCTCCTCGACGTCGCTCGAGCCGCAGCTGAAGCAATACGCCCGCCCCGGCCACGAGGGAATTCCGCACTCGCGGCAGCGCGAGCCGACGAGACACCCACGCTCGCGATCCATCCGCGGACGCTGGAGCGTCCCGAGGATCTCGGCGCCGGTCAGTTCCACGCGGCCTCGCGCTCGAGGATCGTGACGTTGCACGCCGCCGACTCGCCGGACAGCCAGCCGCCGCTGTTCTGGGCCAGGGCGATCCGCGGACGGCCGGCCTGCCGCGGCCCCGCCTCGCCGCGGAGCTGCCAGACGAGCTCGGCGATCTGTGCGAGGCCGGTCGCACCCACGGGATGCCCGCGGGAGCAGAGGCCGCCGCTCGGGTTCACGGCGATCTTCCCGCCGATCTCGGTCGCACCGCTCTCGAGCAGCTCGCCGGCGCCGCCGGGCTCGCAGAAGCCGAGCTGCTCGTAGTACAGGAGCTCGCCGGGCGCCATGGCGTCGTGCACCTCGGCGACGTCGATGTCCTCGGGGCCGAGGCCGGCGCGCTCGTACGCCTTCTCAGCGCACACGGTCGCCGTGGCGGGCTCGTCGTCGGAGATTCTCGTGAACCCGGACGTCGCCGCCGTCGCGCGGACGCCGATCGTGTCCTTGCGCGTGTCGAGAACGCCGCGGCGGGCGAGGATCGCGGCCGCCGCCCCGTCGCAGATCGCGCTGCACATCAGCAACGTGAGCGGGTCCGCGATCCGCGTCGACGATTCGACCTGCTCCGCGGTCACCCCGTCCTGGAACTGCGCGTACGGGTTGAGGGCGCCGTTTCGGTGGCTCTTGATCGTCACGTCGACGAGGTGGCGGTGCTCGAGCTTCCCGGCGTCGAGCAGCTTGCGGAGCCGCATCGCGTAGACGGCGGTGAACTGGATCCCGAGCTCGCGGACGATCTCGACGTCCGCGGCGGTCTCGAGGGCGCCGAGCGAACGGTCGCGGTCGCCGACGAACATCTTCTCGAAGCCGACCGCGAGCGCGACGTCGGTCTCGCCGGCCTTGATCGCGAGCACGGCCTCGCGCAGAGCCGACGAGCCGCTCGCGCACGCGTTCTCGACGTTGACGATCGGGACGCGCTCGAGACCGATGTCGCGCAGAGCCGCCTGCCCGCGGATCTGCTCCTGTCCCTGGAGCAGCCCGCCCATGGCGTTCGCGGCGTAGACAGCCTCGATGTCCTTCACGCCGAGACCCGCGTCGTCCAGGGCGTTGGCGACGGCGACCCGGGTCAGATCCTTCAGAGACGCGTCCGGAAAGCGGCCGAACCGGTGCATGCCGACACCGGCGATCGTCACCTCGGCGGTCACAGCGTCGCCGACTCGCGCTCGCCGGCGGCCGGAGCCCCGGCCGCGTGCTCGATCTCGTCCGCAGCCCTGCGCAGCGCGGCGAGCAGCGCGGGAAACCGACCCTCCGGAAACCGCGCCGACGGTCCGAGGACGCTGAGCGCGGCGACCGTGCCGTGTGCTCCGCGGACCGGGACCGAGACCGCCGACGCATCGGGCACACGCTCGCCGGAGCTGGTCGCCCAACCGCGACGGCGCGTCCGCTCGACCCGCCGCCGGAGCTCGTCGTGATCGACGAGCGTCCCGTCGGGATACGAGACCGGCGGGCTGCTCTGGATCAGGCGCTCCGCGACGTCCTCCGGCATGAACGCGAGCAGGACCCTCCCGGCCGACCCGATCACGAGCGGAGACGACGCGCCGATCGACGCCGTGTAGCGAAGCGGCAAGGGGCTCGGCAGCTCCTCGATGCAGATTCGGTCGTTTCCCGCGCTGACGTGCACCGTCACGGTCTCCTCGGTCTCCTGCCACAAACGGGTCAGCGCGGACCGCACGAGATCCGAGATCCAGCCGCCGGCGAGTCCCGCCCCTCGCCCCAGCACCATCGCGCCGGGCCCGAGGAAGTAGAGATTCGTCGCCGAATCCTTCACGACGGTATGGCGATGGCCGAGGCTCGCGAGGAGGCGGAACGCAGTCGCCTTCGACAGCCCGGTGCGGCCTGCGATCTCCGTCAGGGTCGCCGGGCCGGCCGCCAGCGCGAGGAGGATGTCGAGCCCGCGCTCCAGCGACTGCACCCGGTATGTCGGCGCACTCGCGGCGGTGACCACGGACTGGTCAGCGCCGAGCGGCGTCGGCGTGGCCTGTTGATGATCGCTCGATTTCAATCGCGTTTTGAATGCGGATCTCGGATCGGCGTCCATCGACGTCCGCCGAAGCCGGGTGTCTTCACAAGGAATATGCCCACTGGCACAATACCGCATGCGTATGGATTTTCGAGGTTCGCGCAGCGAATTTCCGATTTCGGGTTCGAATACCGCCGCGCACGCGCTACGATGATTCGCCAAACAACGACTTCCGAAGGAGTTCAGAGCGATGCCGCCCGGCGCTGATCCGCATCTCACCGTCAAAGCCTCTGATTATTCCGACGAGCAAATTCGAGAGATCGAAGCGGCCGCGGAGGCGTGGCAGCAGGGCCATGCGGAGACCCTCGCCGACGAGCGCAAGGACGAGTTCACGTCGAGCTCCGGCCGCACGATCAACGCCCTGTACACGCCGGCCGACGTCGCGCGCCTGTCCTATCTGGACGATCTCGGCTTCCCGGGACAGCCGCCGTTCACCCGCGGTGAGTCCGCGGCGGGGTACCGGGGCAAGCTCTGGAACTGGGAGTTCTATGCGGGCTTCGGCTCTGCGAGCGACGCGAACAAGCGGTACCGGTACCTGCTCGAGCAGGGCGGGACGGGCGGTGTCTCGATCGCGCTCGACCTGCCGACCCAGATCGGGCTCGACCCCGATCATCCGCTCGCGCAGCTCGAGATCGGACGGATCGGCGTCTCGATCAGCACGCTGCAGGACGTGCTCGATATTTTCGACGGAATTGAGCTCAAGAAAGCGGCGAAGATCTTCACCACCGCGAATTGCATCGCTCCGATCGCTCTCGCCTGGTTCTATTGCCTCGCGGAAGAGAAGGGAGAGGATGCGACCAGCTTCGTGGTCACGATCCAGAACGATCCCCTCAAGGAATATGTCGCACGTGGCACCCAGTTCCTGCCGGTATCGGCAGCGGTCGAGCTGGCCTGCGACGTCATCGAGTTCGTCGCCGAGAAGGACTATCCCTGGTACCCGATCAGCGTCTCGGGCGCCCACATGAAACAGGCCGGCGGATCGTGCGCCCAGGAGGTCGCCTTCACGCTGGCAAACGCGCTCGCGTACATCGACCGGCTTCGAGACCGGAACGTCGCGGTCGAGTCGTTCGCGCCGAAGATGGAGCTGCACTTCTCGACGGACATGGACTTCTTCGAGGAGGTGGCGAAGTACCGGGTCGCGCGCCGGCTCTGGTCGGAGCTGCTCAAGGAGCGCTACGGCGCCGAGGGCATCCGGCCGCGCCTCCACGGAGTGGCGTCGGGCGCTCCGCTGACCGCGCAGCAGCCGCTGAACAACGTCGTCCGGATCGCGCTCGAGGTGCTGGCGCAGGTGTTCGGCGGCGTGGCGCAGACGCGCACCGCCTGCTACGACGAGGCGCTCGCGATTCCGACGGAGGAGGCGGTCAAGCTCTCGATCCGGACGAACCAGATCATCGCGCACGAGACCGGGATCCCCGACACCGTCGATCCACTGGCGGGCTCCTACTACGTCGAGGCGACGACGCTGGCGATGTACGAGGAGATCCGCCGCATCCTGGAGGACGTCGACGAACGGGGAGGCGCGATCAGCGCCGTCGAGTCCGGGCACTTCTCCGGCGAGCTCGCGGACGAGTCCTACCGTCGCCAGACCGAGCTCGAGGAGCACCGGCGGGTGATCGTGGGCGTGAACGAGTTCGTCGAGGACGAGGACGCGTCGATCAACGTCTTCCGCCACGACCCGTCGGTCGCGGAGCGGCAGCTGGAGCGTCTGGCCCAGGCGAAGGCCTCGCGCGACCAGACCGCGGTCGATACCGCGCTCGGCAACGTCCGTACGGCGGCCGAGCAGCGCCGGAACTGCGTGCCCGCCGTGATCGAGGCGGTCCGCGCCGGTGCGACGACCGGCGAGATCGCCCACGCCTGGCGGGGCGTCTACGGCGAGTGGCGGTCGACTCTGACCGGAGTCAGGTGACGGACCGGCCGCTGCGCGTCCTCATCGCGAAGCCGGGCCTCGACGGGCACGATCGGGGCGCACAGATCGTCGCCCGGGCTCTTCGCGACGCCGGGATGGAGGTGATCTACACCGGGATCAGGCAGACGCCCGAGATGATCGTCACCGCCGCCTTGCAGGAGGACGTCGACTGCATCGGCCTGAGCGCGCTCTCCGGCGCGCTGATCGAGTACTCGGGCGAGGTGATCCAGCTGCTTCGCGAGCAGGGGGCCGCGGACGTCGAGGTCGTCGTCGGCGGCATCATCGCCCCCGGGGACGAGGAGCTGCTCCGCGCGGCCGGGGTCGCCGCCGTCTTCGGGCCCGGCTCCTCGATGGCCGACATCGTCGCGGCCGTACGCGGGGGCCGCTCGGGCGCGCGCGGCACCGACACCGTCGTGTCGGAGCGGCCGGGGTGATCCCGATCGACCTCCCGTACCTGATCCGGCGGGCCGGTCGGTGCTACCCGGACGCGCCCGCGGTCGACGACGGCGCCAAGGCGCGCAGCCTGGGCGAGCTCGTCGCGCGGGCTGAGCGGTTCGCGAACGCGTTCGACGCGCTCGGCGTCGAGCCCGGCGCACCGGTCGGCGTGCTCTCGGGCAACCGCGCCGAGTACGTCGAGGTCGACCTCGGAATCGCCGTCGGCCGCCGAACCCGCGTCGCGCTGAACGCACGTCTCCAGGAGGCCGACTTCCGGTACGCCCTCGCCGACTCCGGCGCGCGCGTTCTCGTCCACTCGACCGAGTTCGCCGAGCTCGCAGCGACATTCCGCGAGGAGCTGGGCATCGTCACGATCTCGCTGGACGCCGGCGACGACTCCGGAAGCCTCGCGTACGAGCGGCTCGTCGACGAGGCGCCGCAGGCGAGGGTGGAGCGTCCGGGCGACGTCGAGGACGCGGCGTGGATCACCTACACCTCCGGGACGACCGGCCGGCCGAAGGGCATCGTCCTCAGCCACCGGGCGATCCGCGAGGTGACGAACAACCTCCTGCTGGAGCTCGGGCCGGTCCGCCCGGGGGAGCGGCTCGTCCTCACCCAGCCCCTCTCGCACGGGGCCGGGTACTTCGTCCTCCCCTGGCTGCTGGTCGGGGGCGGCCTGTACGTCCAGCGCGCCTTCGACCCCGACGAGGTGCAGCGCATCTCCCACCTCCCCGACATCCGCACGCTCAAGGTCGTCCCGGCGATGCTCCCGCCGCTCCTCGAGACGAAGGGGGACTTCGCCTACGACTCGATCGTGTACGGGGCCTCGTCGATCTCGCTGCCGGTCCTCGAGGCGTCGCTCGATCGGTTCGGCCCGATCCTGGAGCAGATCTACGGCCAGTCGGAGGCCCCGGTGACGATCACGTGCCTCCACCGTGAGGACCACACGGGAACCGGCGACCAGCGCATGTCGGCCGGGCGCGCGTGGCGCACGGTCGCGGTCGAGATCCGCGACGAGGACGGCGCGGTGCTGCCGCCGGGGGAGACCGGCGAGGTGACGGTGTGTGCGCCGCAGCTGATGACCGGCTACCTCGGCCGGCCGGAGGCGACCGACGAGGCGATCCGCGACGGCTGGCTGCGGACGCAGGACGTCGGGACGATCGACGAGCGCGGCTTCGTCTACCTGCTCGGCCGGAAGGACGAGATGATCAACTCGGGCGGATTCAACATCGCCCCGCGCGAGGTCGAGCTCGCGCTGCTCGAGTGCCCCGGCCTGGCGGAGTGCGTGGTGATCGGGATGCCGGACGACCGCTGGGGCGCCGCGGTGACCGCAGTCGTGCGGCCGCGGCCCGGGGCGACGATCACCGCGGAGGAGGTGATCGCCTTCGCGCGGCCCCGGCTCGGCTTCCGCACGCCGAAGCGCATCGAGATCGTGTCGAGCATCCCGAGGAACACGTACGGCAAGGTCGACCGGTCGTCCGTCTTCGCGCTGCTGGCCTCCTCGGACGGGATGGGGGTCGGCGCCGCGGCGTCGAAACCGGCCCGTCCGACCGCGTAGCCGCTAGATCACGCCGTCGGCGCGCAAGCCGGCGAGCTCGTCCGGCGTGAGCCCGAGCCAGCCGCCGTAGACGAGGTCGTTGTCGGCTGCGAGGTCACGCCCGAGATGCCGGATCTCGCCGGGTGACCGCGAGAGCCTGGGAACGACGTTCGGGAGCCGCACCGTGCCGACGCGGTCGTCGTCGACCTCGGCCAGGGTCTCGCGCGCCACGTACTGCGCGTCCCGAACCGCGTCCGCGATCGAGTAGATCGGGCTGACCGGCACCTCGTGCGCGTCGAGGTGCTCGACCAGCTCGGCCGCGGCCCGCGCGCGGGTGAACTCGATCACGACCGAGTCGATCGCGTCGCGGTGCTCGACGCGGGAGGCGACCGTCAGAAAGCGGGGATCGTCGGCCAGCTCCGGCTGCCCCATGGCGACGCAGAGGCGGCCGAAGATCTTGTCGTTCGTGCACGCGATCGCGACCCACTTTCCGTCTGCGGTCGGGTAGTGGCTGTGCGGCGCGGCGTGAGGCGCCTCGAACCCGCGCCGCTCCCGGACGATCCCGAGCGTGTCGTGCGCGATCGCCAGCGTGTCGAGGAGGCGAAAGATGCTCTCGAAGAGCGACACGTCGATCTCCTGCCCCTCGCCGGTGCGGTCCCGATGCTGCTTCGCGACGAGCGTGGCGAACGCCGCGAACAGGCCGGCGGCGTAGTCGGCGAGCGTCGCCGAGCCCGGCAGAGCGGGGGGCCGGTCCGGAAACCCGGTCAGGTAGGTCAGGCCGCCGAACGCCTGCGCGACGCGGCCGAAGCCGGCCTTGGCGGCGCTCGGCCCACTCTGGCCGTACGCGGAGATGCGGACGACGATCAGCCCGGGGTTGGCAGCGCTCAGGACGTCGTAGCCGAGGTTCCAGCGCTCGAGCGTCCCGGGTCGGAAGTTCTCGACGAGCACGTCGGCCGATGCGGCGAGCCGCCGGATCAGGTCCTGCCCGCGCTCGTCGCGCAGGTTGCAGGTGATCGACAGCTTGTTCCGGCTCTCCTGCAGCCACCACAGCGGCTGCCCGCGGTAGATCTCTCCGAGCCGTCGAAGGGAATCACCGGCCTTCGGATCCTCGACCTTGATCACCTCCGCGCCGAATTCAGCCAACAATCCGGCACAAAACGGAGCGGCGATGAACGTCGCCAAATCGAGTACGCGTAGACCGCTAAGTGCGGCGGAATCTTTCACCGGTTCCTGACTCCGTCTCCTTCGAACATTCAAGGCATTATCGTCGAGATATCGAGGTGCTCAACGACCTACCCGAAAATGCGAACCGCGCGTCGATCGACGCCCGGCGCGCGATCCTCGCGGCGCTCGCGGCGCAGACCGCGACCGCGGTGGTCGAGCAGGGCATTCCCACGCTCACCGCCTTCATCAAGGACGCGCTGTCGCTGTCCGCAGCAACGGCCGGACTGGTGGTAGCCGCCTTCGCGTTCGGGAAGATCGCCGGCTCGTACCCGGCCGGTCGGGCGGTCGACGCTCTGGGAGAGCGGACCGTGCTCGTGGTCGGCGGGTTGGCGACGAGCGCACTCGTGCTGCTCGCCGCCCCGCTCCCGCTCGCGGGGCTCGTCTGCCTGATGATCGCGGCCGGCAGCTTCGCCGCCTCGACGACGCCCGCCGGGAGCAAGCTCGTGTTCGGCTCCTCGCTCGCCGGCCGCCGCGGACTCGCGATGGGGATCAGGCAGACGGGGGTCCCGCTCGGCGGCCTGCTCGCCGCGGGCCTGCTGCCGTGGATCGCCAGCAGCGCAGGGTGGCGCGTGAGCCTCGCCGTCGCGGCTGCGCTGGCGGGCGTGGGAGCCCTGGTGGTGCTCGCGATCACGGGGACGAACCTGCGGGCCGACCGCGCCGAGACCCGGCTCACCCGGGTCGAGGGAGAACGGCCGCGGCCGTGGAGCGACCGGGACGTGATCCTCCTCACCGTCTGGGGGTGTCTGATCGTCAGCGGCCAGTACGCACTCATCTCCTTCCTGGCGCTCGACATCCACGAGTCCGGCACGCTTTCCCTGCCCGAGACGTCGCTGCTCGTCGTCGTCGCCCAGGTCGGCGGGATCCTGGGCCGGCTCGCCTGGGGCGTGCTCAGCGACCACGACCCGCAGCAGCGCCGCCAGCCCTATCTCCTCGGCATGAACCTGATCGCGATCGTCGTCGCGCTCGCGTTCGCGTTCGGGCCGGCGCGGCAGTCCTTCCCAGCGCTGATGGTCGTGTCGGTCTTCGCGGGACTCACCCTGATCGGGTGGCAGGGGCTCTGGGTGACGGCGGTCAGCGAGCGGGCCGGGCCCGGCCGCGCCGGCGCGACGCTCGGGTTCGCATTGAGCTTCATCGGCGCCGCCAGCGCCGCCTCCCCGCCTCTGTACGGCCTGGTCGCGGACCTGACGGGCGGGCTGCGATCGATCTGGCTGGCTCTGGCGCTCGTCCTCGCCCTCGCGCTC
>DATENZ010000067.1:0-5218 GCA_035274625.1 Gaiellaceae bacterium | reverse complement strand
CGCGCACGGCCGAGGAAGCGCTCGCCGGCGACGGGCGGCTGGCAGTCGTGGGCCGGCTCGCGGCGGCGCTCGATGCGCGCGAGGACGAGGCCGGCGCGCAGCTCCTGGCCGCGCTGGAACGAATTCTCGAGACCTAGAGACGCGAAGGCCCGCCGAGCGCGGGCCTTCTGCGGAACCGGTGAGCCGGCGGGCTAGCTCTCGCTGTGCCTGCTGACCGAGTGGCGATGCGCCTCGACGTCGTCCTCGTCGTCCTTCGGCGCGTTGCGCTCCGCCGCGGCGTCCTCGTCGCTCATCGGCGCGTTGCGCTGGGTCGCGTGGCGGTGGGCCTCGACGTCCGCCTCGCTCTCGCTCGCCCGGTCCCTTCTCTCGTCGTCCGACACGGAAGCCTCCTTGGCTGGTGGTCGCGCGGCCTGCGCGGGGATCTTGCCCACTAGACACCGCGAGCAATCGAAATCTTCCCACCCGCCCTTCAAAACCGCAACGAACGCTGCGATCCTCGCGGGGATGGGGACCCTGGCCGAGCGGCTGCGCGAGTCGGGGCGCGCCTTCCGAGGCGCATTCGCAAACCCGCAGCTCCGCCGGCTCCAGCTCGCCGGCGCGGGCTCGGTCATGGGCCAGTGGGCGTACAGCGTCGCGCTCGCCGTCTTCGCGTACCACGCCGGCGGTGCACGGGCGGTCGGAGTCGTCGCGCTCGTCCGCACGATCCCGGCGGCACTCGCAGCCCCGCTGACCTCGACGCTCGCCGATCGCCTCCCCCGAGTGGCGGTGATGGCGGGCGCGCAGTTCGGCCGCGCCGCGACAATCGGCGCCGCGGGCGCGATCGCGGTCTCGGACGGGCCGCACTGGGCCGTGTACACGCTCGCCGGCGTCGCCTCGATCCTCGGGACGGCGTTCCTGCCGGCGGAGTCGGCGCTGCTCCCGAAGCTCGCCCGGACTCCCGAGGAGCTGACCGCGGCCAACGTCGCCCGCAGCACGATCGACAGCGTGGGCAGCTTCGCGGGCCCGGCGATCGGGGGCGCCCTGCTCGCGGCGACCAGCCCTGGCGTGGTCTTCTTCGTCACGGCCGGGACGTTCGTCTGGGGCGGCCTGATCGTCTCCTCGGTCACCGCGCCGGAACGCCGTGAGCCGGGCGAGGGCGCCGCCGAGCGAGAGTCGAGCTTCCTCCGCGAGACGGCAGCCGGGTTCCGGACGATCGCCGTCGAACGCGGCCTGCGGGTCGTCGCGACGCTCTACGCCGCCCAGACGATGGTCGCGGGCGCCTTCGGCGTGCTCGTCGTGGTCACCGCCCTCAAGCTGCTCGAGAAGGGCGAGTCGGCGGTCGGCTACCTCAACGCCGCGATGGGCATCGGGGGGCTCGCCGGGGCGGTCGTCGCGTTCGCGCTGGTCGGACGCAACCGGCTGGCGTCGGACTTCGGCGTCGGGATCGTCCTGTGGGGCGCGCCGCTCGCACTGATCGGAGCGTGGCCGAACACGCCGGTCGCGCTCGCCGCCCTCGCGGTGCTCGGGCTCGGCAACACCCTCGTCGACGTCGCCGGGCTGACGCTGATGCAGCGGACGGCTCCGTCGGACGTGCTCGCGCGCGTCTTCGGCGTGCTCGAGACCCTGCTCGTGGGCACGATCGGGCTCGGCGCGATCCTGGCCCCGCTGCTCATCGACGCCCTCGGCATCCGCTGGGCGCTGGTGGCGACCGGCGCCTTCCTGCCCGCGCTCGCCGCGCTGACGTGGCGCCAGCTGCTGACGATCGACGCGGGCGCACGCGCCCCGACCGACGGCCTGCGGTTGCTCGAGCGCATCCCGATCTTCGCGCCCCTCCCCACGCCCTCGCTGGAGCGCCTCGCCTCGCAGCTCGACGAGGTCGCCGTTCCAGCCGGCGGAACGGTGATCCGGCAGGGCGACGCCGGCGATCGTTTCTACGTCGTCGAGTCGGGGCGGCTGAGCGTGACCGTCGACGGCGTTCCGTCGCGCGAGCTCGCCGCCGGTGACTTCTTCGGCGAGATCGCCCTCCTGCGGGACGTCCCGCGCACGGCGACCGTGGTCGCGGAGACCGACGCGCGTCTGCACGCGCTCGGACGCGACCAGTTCCTCGCCGCTGTGACGGGCTACGCGCCGAGCGCGCGGGCCGCCGACGCGGTCGTCGGCGCGCGCCTCGGAGCCAGGCCCGCGGAGACAGCTGCGTCGCCGTAGCCGGACCGGCGCATACGATCCCGCCCGTGGATCCGAGGCTCGAGGCGTACGCCCGCCTGCTCGTCGACTGCATCTCGCCCAAACCGGGCTGGCAGGTGATCGTGCGCTCGCAGCCGCCCGGCCGGCCGCTGGTCGAGGAGGTCAGCCGCGAGCTGGCCCGGCGCGGCGCGCGAGCACTCGTTCGGCTTGCGTTCGACGGGGTCGGCGGCATCTTCGTCCGCGAGGCTCCGCTCGAGGTGCTCGGCACGCTCTCGGACATCGAGCGCCACGAGATCGAGACGATGGACTCCTACATGGCGATGCTCGCGCCCGAGAACACGCGCGCCGGCTCCGACGTACCGGCCGAGCGGCTCGGGCTGCGGCAGCAGGCCCTCCGCACGCCGCACGAGCCCTTCCTGCGCGACGAGAAGCCCTGGGTCGGCTGCTACTGCGCGACCGAGGCGGTCGCCCAGGACGCCGGCATGACCGTGCACGCGTTCGAGGACTTCCTGTACGGCGCCGTCCTGATCGACTGGGAGGCGCTGCGGCAGACGATGGAACGGATCGCCGAGCGGTTCGATCGCGCGGAGACGGTCCGGATCGTCGGCGACGGCACCGACCTCACGTTCAGCCTTGCCGGCAGACAGGGCAAGATCGACGCGCTCGGCGCGAACATGCCGGGCGGCGAGGTCTTCTACTCGCCCGTCGAGGACTCGGCCGAAGGCGTCATCAGCTATTCGGAGTACCCCGCCTGCTACCTGGGCCACGAGGTACCGGGCGTCCGCCTCCGGTTCGAGCAGGGGCGGATCGTCGATGCCTCGGCGACCGGAGACGAGGCGTTCCTGGTGGGGACGCTCGACAGCGACGAGGGCGCGCGGCGGCTCGGCGAGTTCGGGATCGGGTGCAACCCCGGGATCAGGCGCCACATGAAGAACACGCTGTTCGACGAGAAGATCGAGGGGACGGTCCACTTCGCCGTCGGCACCGGCTTCCCCCAGCTCGGCGGCACGAACCGGAGCGGGATCCACTGGGACATGGTCAAGGAGCTGCGGAAGGGCGGCCGGATCGAGATCGACGGCGAGGTCGTCCAGGAGAGCGGGACGTGGCGGCTGTAGATCCACGCGCCGCCGAGTACGCGCGGCTGCTCGTCGAGCGCTGCCTCGGCGTCCAGGCCGGTTGGCAGGTGCTGATCCGATCGCAGCCGGCGGCGCGACCGGTGATCGAGGAGCTGATGCGCCTGATCGCGAACAGGGGCGCCTATCCGCTGCTCCGGATGAACTTCTCGCTCTGGCCGGTCGACGAGGTGTGGGCGGCGGAGGCGCCGGAGGAGCTCGTCGGCGAGCTGTCGCCGATCGACGTCTACGCCTCCGACCACATGGATGCGAGGGTGACGATGGAGGCGCCGGACAACACGCGCGGCGTGTTCGCCCTGACGCCCGAGCGGCGCGCGCTGGCGAAGCGTGGAGTCGCGCCGTTCCTCCGGCGCACGATGGCGCACGAGATCCCGTGGGTCAGCTGCCAGTTCCCGACGAACGCGCTCGCCCAGGAGGCCGGCATGGCGCTCGAGGAGTTCGAGGACTTCTTCTACACGGCCTGCCTGCGCGACTGGGATGCCGAATCGGAGGCGATGAAGCGGCTGCTCGAGCGGTTCGACGCGGCGAACGAGGTGCGGATCGTCGGCGCCGACACCGATCTGACGGTGTCGATCCGCGGCCGGGAGGGCGAGATCGACGACGGGCGCGTGAACATGCCGGGCGGCGAGTTCTTCTATTCCCCCGTCGAGGACTCGGCGGAGGGAACGATCTACTTCGACGTCCCGACCGAGCTCGACGGCGACGCGGTGGACGGGATCCGGCTCACGCTGCGCGGCGGGCGAATCGAACAGGCGACCGCCGAGCAGGGCGAGGACGTCCTCCTCGCCGCCCTCGAGATGGACGAGGGCGCGCGCTTTGTGGGCGAGCTCGGCATCGGCTGCAACGAGGGGATCACGCGCCCGGCCCGCAGCATCCTCTTCGACGAGAAGATGGGCGGGACGATCCACATGGCGATCGGTGCGAGCTACCCGCACGTGGGCGGAAAGAACAAGAGCACGCTGCACTGGGACCTGGTCAAGGACCTCCGGCGCGAGGGCCGGATCGAGCTCGACGGCGAGGTCGTCCAGGAGAACGGGACCTGGCTGATCTAGCCGTAGGGGTCAGACCCCTTAACAAACGCGTGGCACTTGCCACGAGCGCGGAGATCCCGGACGGCGACGAGGATTTTCCGGCGCTGATCGCGGCGCTCGCGGAGCTCGGGGTCGAGGCCCAGCCAGCGGTGTGGGACGCCGATGTCGACTGGACGGGGTTCGATCTGGTCGTCCTCCGCGCGACGTGGGACTACGCGGAGCGCCGCGACGGCTTTCTCGCCTGGGCGCGGTCGCTGCCGTACGTCCTGAACCCGGTGCCGGTGCTGGAGTGGAACACCGACAAGCACCGCTACCTGACGGATCTCGCCGCAGCCGGCGTGCCGACCGTGCCGACGGCGTTCGTCGAGCCCGGCGCCGCGTTCGAGGCCCCCGCCGAGGCGTACGTCGTCAAGCCGGCCGTCTCGGCGGGCGGCCGCAGCTCGGCGCGCTTCGACGCCGGCGATGCGGAGGCCGGCAGAGCACTCGTCGAGCGGATCCACGCGGACCGGCGAACAGCGATGGTCCAGCCCTATCTGGGCGAGATCGAGGAGACGGCTCTCGTCTACCTCGACGGCGCCTACTCGCATGCCGTTCGCCGTCGCGTCCCCCTGCCCGCGGCCGACGAGCGCGCCGTCTTCTACCTCGACGAGCACCTGCGCGCCGGCACGGCGACCGCCGGGGAGCAGGCGACCGCCGAACGGGCGCTCGCCTGTGCGCCGGCGAAACTGCTGTACGGGCGCGTCGACCTCGTCGACGGTGCGGTGCTCGAGCTCGAGATCGCCGAGCCCTCCCTCTACCTCTCGTTCGGCGAGCGCGCGGCGGCCCGCTTCGCAGCGGCGATCAGCGAACGCCTGCGGACGAGCACGGAGAACGGGCGGACGACAAGCCGGT
>DATENZ010000066.1:0-5468 GCA_035274625.1 Gaiellaceae bacterium | reverse complement strand
GGCCCCGCGGAATCGAGCCCGTCGAGCGCCCCGTCGCGCCAGACCTGCGCGAAGCAGTCGCCGCCGATCCCGGTCGACATCGGCTCCGTTACGCAGAGGACCGCGGCGGCCGCGATCGCCGCGTCGGCCGCGTTCCCGCCGCGCTCGAGCGCCCGCAGCCCCGCCCGAGTTGCCAGCGGCTGGCTCGTCGCGACCATGCCGTTCGCGGCCACGGCGGGCGGCCGCCCGAATGCAAAGCGGTACGTCACAGGGAGATCTCCGCTGCCGAAGCGACCATCCGCGAGAACCGTGGCACCACGTCGAGCACATTCTCCTGCGCGCAGTACGCGATGTCCTCCTCGAGGCCAGGTGGCCCGTAGGTCCGCGCGAGCAGCGCGTCGTGCGCGTCCGCGAACGACCGCGCGATCAAGGACGCCCCGATCGCCGCATCCGAGCTCACGGCGCCGTCGAGGAGCGTGACGATCCGGCCCGCGCAGTAGGCGTCGTCGAGCGCGAACGCGCCCTTGAAGCCCGCGCAGAAGACGGCGACGTCGGCCCCGCGCTGCCGCGCATGCGCGGCGACCGCGCCGAGGTTCAGGAGCGACCCGAGCACGACCTCGTCGCAACGCGAGGCCGCGGTCAGGATCGTCCTCGTCCCGTTCGTGGTCGAGAGGATGAGGGTCTCCGCCTGCGCTTCGAGGAACTCTCGGGGGGACGCTCCCACGTCGAACCCCGCGATCCGCTCGGCCTGGCGCTCGCCGCCGACGAGCGAACCGGGTGTCTCGGCGCGGAGCCTGCGCGCGTCCTCGATCTCCGCACAGCACCAGACGCGGCGAAACCCGGACGCCAGCGCCTGCGCGATCGTCGAGGTCGCCCGCAGCACGTCGACGACGATTCCGAGCGGCGCGGACGCCTCCTCGTCCGGCGTGAAGGCGACATGAACCCGCATGGCCGGTCGGTACGCTAACGCGGCCGTGGCGACCTGCTATCGCCATCCCGATCGGGAGACCGGCCTCTCGTGCTCTGAGTGTGGTCGCCCGATCTGTACCGACTGCGTGACCTTCGCGCCGGTCGGCCTGCGCTGCCCGGACCACGCGGGTGTGGCCAGCCCGACCTCCAGAGCGAGCTCACGCGCCGTGCGGACTGTTCGCCGCCCGCTCGCGAGGCGCGGGATCGTCATCCACGGAGACGCCATCGTCACGAAGATCCTCGTCGCGCTGAACGTCGCCGTCTACCTGATCACGGTCGGCCAGGGCGGCGGGCTGAACGACCCCGGCGGTCGCCTCTTCACCAAGTGGCTCCTCTACGGCCCGGCAGTCGAGCAGGGTGACTGGTGGCGCCTCCTGACCGCGACGTTCCTGCACGCCGGGATCTGGCACATCGCCGTGAACATGTACGCGCTCTGGTGGCTCGGCTCCGCCGTCGAGGGCGCTATCGGCAGCGTCAGGTTCCTCCTCCTCTACTTCGCGTCCGGACTGGCCGGCTCTGCGGGCGCGCTCGTCTGGAGCCCGAACGCGCTGACGGTAGGGGCGTCCGGAGCGATCTTCGGGATGCTCGGAGCGGGCCTGATCCTCGAGTGGCGGGCGACGGGACGCCTCGTCGGCGGGTTCGCGGTCATGCTCCTGATCAACCTCGCCTTCACGTTCGGCTTCTCGAGCTTCATCTCCGTCGGCGGTCACGTCGGCGGGTTGATCGGCGGCCTGATCGGGACCGCCGTCATCGTCGGCCGCGGCCGCTTCCGGATTCCATGGGACGTGCCGACGATCGTCGGACTCGCGGCCGTCGGCGCCGCGTCGATCGTCGTCGCGTACTTCAAGGTTCGCGGGCTGGCCTAGACTCCGCGCGCGGCTGAGCGCTCAGCCCTTCATGACGTTGTGCACCTCGCCGATCGCGGGCTGGCCGGGATCGACACCAAGCTCGGACAGGATCGGCATCAGCGTCGGCCCGAACGCGTCGAACTGCTCCTGCGAGTCCCACACGTCGACGACCTGAAGGCCGTCGCCCATCTGGAAGGCGACGTGGTAGGAGCGCCCCGGGGGTGACCCCGCGCCGGCTGCTTCGAGCCGCCGGATGATCTCGTCGTACTTGTCCGCCCCCATCCCCTCGACCGGGAAGTAGACGCAGATCGCCATCTCGTCCTCCTTCGTTGGTGTTATCCACCTGCTACTGCAGCTTCGACCCCCGCCTCGGCGAGCGCGGCCTGAGCCGCCGCGAGCCGCGCCAGCGGCACGCGGTAGGGCGAGCACGACACGTAGTCGAGGCCGATCCGGTGGCAGAACGTCACGGAACGCGGCTCGCCGCCGTGCTCGCCGCAGATCCCGAGCTTGATGTCCTCCTTCACCGAGCGCCCGCGCTCGACCGCGATCCGCATCAGGTCGCCCACCCCGTCCTCGTCCAGCACCTCGAAGGGGTTCCGCTCGAGCACGTCGTCCTCGAGGTAGCGCGTCAGGAACTTGCCTTCGGCGTCGTCGCGGGAGAACCCGAGCGCGGTCTGCGTCAGGTCGTTCGTGCCGAAGGAGAAGAAGTCGGCGTGGGCGGCGATCTCGTCCGCGCGGATGCACGCCCGCGGAAGCTCGATCATCGTCCCGACGAGATACTCGAGCCCTCCTTCCTCCTCCGCGATGCGGACGGTCAGCTCACGGAGCCGCCGGAGCTCCTCCTCGAACGCGACGAGCGGGTGCATCACCTCGACGAGCGGCGCCTCCCCGCTGCGCTCGCGCACGGCGATCGCCGCGCGGATGATCGCGCGGACCTGCATCTCGTAGATCTCGGGATACATCAGCCCGAGCCGGCAGCCGCGCGTCCCCAGCATCGGGTTCGCCTCGCGGAGCTGCTTGATCCGCTCCCGCATCGCGTCGGAGGTCGCGTCCTCGAGGGCGGGCAGAAATTCGTGCAGCGGCGGGTCGAGAAGCCGGATCGTCACCGGCAGCCCGGCCATTGCCTCGAAGATCCCGTCGAAGTCCTCCTGCTGCATCGGCAGCAGGCGGTCGAGCGCAGCCCGGCGCTCCTCCTCGGTCGACGCCATGATCATCTCGCGGACGGCGGGCAGCCGCTCCTCGGCGTTGAACATGTGCTCGGTCCGGCAGAGGCCGATTCCCTGCGCCCCGAGCTCGCGGGCCTTCGCGGCGTCGGCCGGCGTGTCGGCATTCGCGCGCACGCGCAGGCGCCGGAGGTCGTCGGCCCAGTCGAGGATCGTCTGGAAGTCCTCGTTGATCTGGGGCGGAACGAGCTCGACAGCCCCGATGATCACGGCGCCGGTTGCGCCGTCGATCGTCAGCGTGTCCCCCTCGCGGACCTCGTGGTCGCCGAGCCGCGCGAGTCCCGGTTCGAGGTGGAGTGCGTCGCAGCCGGTGACGCACGGGATCCCCTCGCCGCGCGCGACCACGGCCGCGTGCGAGGTGAGGCCGCCGTGCGCGGTCAGGATCCCGGCCGCGTGCCGCATCCCGTAGTAGTCGTCCGGCGTCGTCTCCCAGCGGACGAGGATGACGCTCTCGCCCGCGGAGCCCCGCTCCTCGGCCGCGCCGGCGTCGAAGACGACCTTCCCCGACGCGGCGCCCGGGGACGCATTGAGGCCGGTTGCGACCACCTCGTACCCCGCCTTCGGGTCGAGCATCGGGTGCAGGAGCTGCTCCAGCTGACCGGGCTCGATCCGGGCGACCGCCTCCTCGCGCGAGATCAGCCCCTCGTCGACCATGTCGACGGCGGCCTTGAGCGCGGCGGCAGCCGTCCGCTTCGCCGTCCGCGTCTGGAGGAGGAAGAGCTTGCCCTCCTCGATCGTGAACTCGATGTCTTGCACGTCGCGGTAGTGCTCCTCGAGGCGCCTGACCGTGTCGACGAATTGCGCGAACGCCTCGGGCAGCAGCTGCTCCATCCGCGCGATCGGCTCCGGCGTCCGGATGCCCGCGACGACGTCCTCGCCCTGCGCGTTCGCGAGAAACTCGCCGTAGAGGCCCGACTCCCCCGTCGCCGGGTCGCGCGTGAACGCCACGCCCGTTGCGGACGTCGGCCCCTTGTTCCCGAAGACCATCTGGACGACGTTCACGGCCGTGCCGAGGTCGTCCGGGATCTCGTGCGCGCGCCGGTAGACCTGGGCGCGCGGCGTGTCCCAGGACTTGAAGACCGCTTCGACCGCGCGGGACAGCTGCTCGCGTGCGTCCTGGGCGAACGGCCGGCCGGTCTCGTCCTCGTAGATCCGCTTGTAGACGCCGACGAGCTCGACCAGGTCCTCGTCCGAGAGGTCGACGTCCTGGTCGACCGCGCGCTCGCGCTTGAGCCTCGAGAGCTCCTCTTCGAAGCGGTGGCCGTCGATTCCGTCAACGGTCTCGCCGTACATCTGGATCAGGCGGCGGTAGGAGTCGTAGGCAAAGCGGCGGTTTCCGGTCGTCCGCGCGAGCCCCTCGACCGCTTCGTCGCCGAGCCCGACGTTCAGGATCGTGTCCATCATCCCGGGCATCGAGATCGCGGCGCCGGAGCGTACGGAGACGAGCAGCGGGTCCTGGGTGTCGCCGAACCGCTTGCCGGCCTTCGTCTCGAGCCCCTGCACGTGCTGCTCGACCTCCTCGGTGAGGCCGTCGGGGATGCGCCGGCCGCCGCGCATGTACTCGCGGCACGCTTCGGTCGTGATCGTGAACCCGGCGGGCACCGGCACGCCGAGCTGCGTCATCTCCGCGAGCCCGACTCCCTTCCCTCCGAGCAGCTCCCGCCCGCCCTCCGAGGGCTCGTCGAAGTCGTAGACGTACCGCATGAGAGGGCAATCTTATGTTCATGCCGGAACGGCACATCGTGGCGATCGGCGGCGGCGACTCGTGGGTCGCGTTCGACTACGTGCTCGAGCTCGTCCGCCGAATGCCGCGCCTCTTGTGGGTCGGAACCGCGGGCGCGGAGGACGCGCAGCGGGCGCTGCGGGTGCACGACCACTTCCACGGCCGAGCCGACGTCCGGCGGCTCGAGTTCTTCCCCTGGCCTCCGCCGGACCTCCGCGAGCTCGTGCTCTCGCAGGACGTCATCCTCGTCGGCGGCGGCAACACCGCGAACATGCTCGCGATCTGGCGCGTCCACGGCGTCGACGTGCTCCTGCGCGAGGCCTGGGAGCGAGGAACCGTCCTCTGCGGCTCGAGCGCCGGGATGATCTGCTGGTTCGACGCGGGCGTGACCGACTCGTTCGGCCCGCAGCTCACCGGGATGCGCGACGGTCTCGGGCTCGTGCCCGGCAGCGCGTGCCCGCACTACGACGACGAGACCAACCGGCGGCCGGTGTACCGGCGGCTGATCGACGACGGCTTCCCGCCGGGCTACGCGGCCGACGCCGGCGTCGGTCTGCACTTCGCCGGCACCGAGCTCGCCGAGGTGCTGAGTCCCCGCGACGGAGCGACGGCGTACCGCGTCGAGCCGGGCTCCGAGACGCCGCTCGCGGCCCGCCTGCTCGGGTAACCCTGAGCGCGCCGAGGTGCCCGTTTTCCTCCGGACGTACGGGTGAGGAGAGTCGTATG
>DATENZ010000065.1:0-8717 GCA_035274625.1 Gaiellaceae bacterium | reverse complement strand
ATCCGCGGGGACCTGCACTGCCACACGACCTGGTCGGACGGCAGGGCGAGCGTCGAGGAAATGGGCCGCGCCGCCCGCGACCGCGGGTACGAGTACGTGGCGATCTGCGACCACACGCCGGCGGTCGGGGCCGTCCGAGGGCTCGGGCCGGACGACGTCCGCCGCCAGGCCGAGGAGATCGCCGCGGCCAACGAGCTGCTCGCGCCGTTCCGCGTCCTGCGCGGGATCGAGTGCGACATCCTCCCGGACGGGCGGCTCGACCTCCCCGACGACGTGCTCGCGGAGCTCGACTGGGTCCAGGCGAGCGTGCACGGCGGCCAGCGGATGCCCGAGCGCGAGATGACCAAGCGCGTCGAGGAGGCGCTGCGCAACCCGTACGTGAGCTGTCTCTCGCACCCGAAGGGGCGCTACGTGAACCGCCGGCCGGAGAACGAGCTCGACGTCGACCGGCTGGTCGAGGTCGCGCTCGAGGAGGGCGTCGCGCTCGAGGTCAACGGCCTCCCCGACCGGCTCGACCTGCGGGACGTCTACGTCCGGCAGGCGATCGAAGCCGGCGTGCGGATCGTCTGCTCGACGGACGCGCACTCGATCCGCGGGCTCCGGAACATGGAGCTGTCGGTGGGAACCGCCCGCCGCGGCTGGGCGGCAGCCGAGGACGTGTTCAACACGCGGCCGTTAGATTCCGTCCTCGGTGGACGTCGAGCGCTTCGCGGTTGAGCTGCCCGGACTGTTCGACGAGTTCCCGCGGTCGCCGCGCCCACACGGGCGACGCTTCGACGACATCGTCGACGGGATCCCGAACCTCGCGACCGAGAACGTCCTGGCGCTGCTCAACCTCGCGGCCGGCCTGCGGGAGCCGGGCGAGAGCTACGTCGAGGTCGGCACCTACTACGGCGCCAGCCTGATCGCCGCGATGCGCGGCAACGACGGCGACTTCGTCGCGATCGACGCCTTCTCGTTCCCGGCGCTGGAGGTGCGCGACCGGCAGCTGCCGGCGGCGAGCCGGGCGGGCCTCGAGGAGAGCCTGCGCCGCTTCGGCGCCGAGCGGGCGACCGTACTCGAGGGCGACGCGTTCGAGGTGCTCGAGGGCGGGGCGCTGGGCGACCGGCGCGTCGGGGTCTACTACTACGACGGGCCGCACGACTACGACTCGCAGGTGCGGGGGCTGCGGGCGGTGGAGCCGTGGCTCGCGCGCCGCGCGCTGATCATCGTCGACGACCAGGACTGGGACGACGTCTCGCGCGGGACCCGCGACTACCTGGCCGCACAACCGCACGCGCGGCTGCTCTTCGAGATCCCGGGCGAGGGCGGCGACCTGCCGCAGTGGTGGGACGGAATGGCCGTGCTCGACTGGGCGGGCGACTAGCGGATCGCGGCGCGGCCGGGACCCGACATCGTCCACTCGGTCAGGTCGAACCAGTGCGAGCCCTTCAGCGCCTCCGCGACGCGCGGGTCCGTGTGCCGCGCGAAGAAGACGTGGCGGTCGACGTCGGCGCAGATCTCGACCTCGTCGAGGTTGATGCCCGGGATCTTCATCAGCGCCTCCGCGGGGAGCTGCGCCTGCCGGACGGAGTAGTGCTTGAACTGGAGGTCCGGCGCGATCTCCATCAGCTCGGGCCAGTCGGGGCAGGCTTGGTAGCTCATCGGCCTGATATTTCGGCCGGCGCGCCGACTTCCTCCATTGACCAGCGGCCGGTCAGGAGCAACGGGCCGCGTGCCGGCTCGCCCGGGTAGACGACGAAGCGCACGGCGTCGTCGAGCCAGTGGTAGAGGCGCCGCCCGTCGGGATCGGCCAGCTCGACGCGGACGCGGAAGCGGCCGTCCCGTAGCGGCGACGCATCGACGTCGAAACGCAGAAGGCGTTCGCCCGGCGTCTCCCCCCAGCCGAGCTCGGCGGTCTCGTAGGCGGTCGAGGCGAGCAGCAGCCCGGCCTCGTCGCGGAGCCCGACGGAGACACGCGGTGGCGGGATCGGCTCGCGGACGGCGACGCGCAGCTCGACGGTGAAGGCCTCGCCGGCCAGGAGCTGGAGGCGGTCCTCGCCGTCGGGCCCGAGGAGGCGAGCGGCCGCGATCCGGGCCTCGCCGCTCCCGTACTCACGCAGCCCGGCGGCGCTCTCGGCGGGGTCGCGCTCGTCGGCGAGCAGCTTGTGGTACCGCGCGATCGCCTCCTGCGTGGAGCCGTCGAGCTCGACGCGGCCGCTGCGGAGCAGCACGGCGCGCTCGCAGAGGCGCTCGACCGACGAGGCGTCGTGCGAGACGAACACGATCGTCCCGCCGCGCTGTTTGAACTCGAAGATCTTCCCGAAGCACTTCCGCTGGAACTCCTCGTCGCCGACCGCGAACACCTCGTCGAGCAGCATCACGTCGGCGTCGATGTGCGCGGCGACCGCGAAGCCGAGGCGCATGTACATCCCGGAGGAGTACGTCCGGACCGGCACGTCCTTGAACTCCTCCAGCTCCGCGAAGGCGACGATCTCGTCGAAGCGCTCGTCGATCGTCTTCCGCTTCAGGCCGTAGAGCGAGCCGTTCAGGTACACGTTCTCGCGGCCGGTGAAGTCGGGGTGGAAGCCGGCGCCGAGCTCGAGCAGCGACGCCACGCGGCCCCCCGCTTCGGCCCGTCCCCCGGTCGGCTTGACGATCCCCGCGATCAGCCGGAGGAGCGTCGTCTTGCCGGAGCCGTTCCGGCCGATCAGGCCGACCGCCTCGCCCGGCTCGACGTCGAGCGAGACGTCCTGCAGCGCCCAGACGTCCGTCGGCCGGGCACGGCGACGGACGACCACCGCCTCCTTCAGCGTCCGCACGGGCTGCGAGTAGACGCGGAAGCGGCGGCTCGCGTGCTCGACGCGAATCTCGCCGGGTCTCACGCCGCCGAGGGTACCGGGAGCGTCCGCCGCACGATTCCGGCGAGGATGCGGATGAACGCGGGGTCGGAGTTCGGCATGCCGGCGCGCTCGAGTCGGATGCCGAGCTCGGCGGCGCGCTGGGTCGCCTCGGTGTCGAGGTCCCAGCGGATCTCGAGGTGGTCGGCGACGAAGCCGATCGGCGCGAGAAGGACGTGGCTCGTGCCCCGAGCGTGGAGCGCGTCCAGGTGGTCGAGGATGTCCGGCTGGAGCCAGGGCTCGCCGGTCGGCGACTCGGACTGGAAGCTGAACGACCAGTCGCTCAGGGCTGCGCGCCGAGCGATAGCTGTCGCCGAGGCCAGCAGCTGGTCTTGATACGGATCGCCATCGTCGAGGATGCGCGCCGGAAGGCTGTGGGCGGTGAAGACGACGTGCGCGTCGGTCCCGTGGACGCGGTCGGCCCAGAGCTCGATCAGCGCCGGGTCGTCGTGCCAGCTCTCGACGAAGACGAGGTCGGCGCGTCCGGCGATCGCCTCCTCGAGCTGAGCCCGGTAGCCGCCGATCGAAAGGCGCGAGTAGTGCGGCGCGAGCACGAGGCCGAGGACGGTTCGCGCTCCCGCCGCGAGCGCGGCCTCGGCGGCGTCTGCAATCCGCGGGTGCCAGTGCTTCATCCCGGTGAACACCGGTACCCCGAGCTCGGCCTCGAGCGCGGCCCGCGTCCGCTCCGTGATCTCGTTCAGCGGGTTCGAGTCCTCGATCCCGAGCCGCCGGTACCGGTCGGTCAGCTCTGCGAGCGCCTCGGGCCGGGTCGGCCGCCCGCCGCGAATGTCGGCGTAGTACTCGGCCACGTCCTCGAGCCGCTCCGGCGACCCGTAGGCCATCAGGACGACAGCGACGCTCACAGCAGCTCCGCTCCCACGGTGGCCGTCCGCTCGTGGACGAGCTGGACGAGCCGCACAAGGTCGTCGCGGTTCGTCGCCGGCAGAACGCCGTGGCCGAGGTTGAAGACGTGGCCGGGGCGGCCGCCGGCTCGGGCGAGGACGTCGAGCGCGCCGGCTTCGATCCTGTCCCATGGCCCGAGCAGGACGGCCGGATCGAGGTTTCCCTGGATCGCCCGGTCGGGGCCGACCGCGAGCCAGCCCTGGTCGAGGGGGACGCGCCAGTCGAGGCCGATCCCGTCGCCGCCGGCCGCAGCCATCGCCGGCAGGAGGTGTGCGGTGCCCGTGCCGAAGTGGATCGTCGGGGCCTCGACGGCGGCGAGCACGCGTGCCGAGTACGGCGCGACGAACTCCTCGTAGTCCGTCACGGACAGCGCACCCACCCAGGAGTCGAAGAGCTGGACGGCGTCCGCGCCGGCACCGACCTTCGCGCGCACGTACCCCGCGAACGTCTCGGCCAGCTTGTGCATCAGGGCGTGCCACACCTCCGGCTCGCGGTACATCAGCTGCTTGGTGCGGAGGAAGTCGCGGCTCGGGCGGCCTTCGACGAGGTAGCCGGCGACGGTGAACGGGCCCCCGCAGAACCCGAGCACGGCGCGCTCAGGCTCGAGCGCGCCGCGGACGATCCGGACCGCCTCCAGCACCGGCCCGAACGCGTCCTCCGGATCGGGGACGCGCAGCCGATCGACGTCCGCGGCGCTCGCCACCGGCCGGTCGACGACCGGCCCGACCCCCTCGACCAGCTCGACGCCGACGCCCATCCCCGGGACGGGGGTCATGATGTCCGCGAAGAGCACGGCCGCGTCCACGCCGAGCCGGCGAACCGGCTGGAGCGTCACCTCGGCGCAGAGCTCGGGCGTCCCGGCCAGCTCGAAGAACGAGTGGCGCTCGCGCAGCGCGCGGTACTCGGGCAGCGACCGGCCCGCCTGGCGCATGAACCACACTGGGGTGCGCTCGACCGGCTCCCGCCGCAACGCCCGGACGAGGAGCGGCTCAGCCACGGCCGTAGACTAGCCCCGCAGATGCAGGCAGTTCCGGCCCATGCAGTGCCGGCAGGGCCGCTCGGCGTCCGCTGGCTGGCGTACGAGCTCGGGCCCGTCGAGGCAGGCGCCCTGACCTCCGCGACGCTCGAGCTCGAGAACGCGGGCGCCGCGCGGTGGCACGAGCTGCTCGTCGCCTACCACTGGCTCGACCACCTCGGCAACGCGATCCACTGGGACGGCCTCCGGACGGCCTTGGCGCCGCTGCGACCCGGCGAGCGGGCCCACGTGACCGCCCGCGTCCGCGGCCCGATCCCGCCCGGCCGCTACCGGCTCGCGTTCGACGTCGTCCTCGAGTACCGCTTCTGGCTCTCGGAGATCGGGAACACGATGCTCGAGCTCGACGCGGACGTCGGCCCGCGGGACGCATCCCGCGCAACGGCGCACCTCGCACCCGAGGTCGAGCCCGTCGACGGCTGGCACGAGCAGGTGCGCGCGGCGCACGAGGAGGGATATGCCGCGGTCGGCGGCGCAATCGAGAGCCGCCGGCGCGAGCTCCGGCCGTACCGCCCCGAAGGCGGCCGCAAGCCCGGCTTCGCCGAGCCGCTCGTCTGCCCGTCCCTCCTCCCGCCGCTCGAGCCGAACTGCGAGGTCGCAGGCCTCCCCGCCTGGCGGCCGGACAGCGACGAGCCGTGGATCTACGACGGGCGGATCACAGCTCGACTGCGATCCGGTCGTCCGCGCGGCTGAACACCCACGCCCCGAGCGTGAGCGCCACCGCCGCCGCCCCGCACAGGTAGAGGAAGTCGCCGAGCCGGGGCAGCCGGCCGTAGAAGAGCGGGTCGCGGAGCGCCGAGATCGCCGGGGTGAGGGGGTTCCCCCACCGCAGCAGCTCGACGACCCAGTGGTAGCGCTTCACGCCCCCGGGCAGGTCCTCGAGCCGGTACAGGATCGGCGTCAGGAAGAACCAGGGCAGGAGGATCGCCCCGATCAGGTGCTCGACATCGCGGAAGAGCACGTTCGCGCAGGCGACCGCGAGCGCGACACCGCCGACGAGCCCGATCACGAGCACCGACAGGGGAATCGAGAGCCAGACCGTGTCGCGCGTCTCCGGGATCACGATCAGGTTGACGACGATCAGCACGGCGAGCATCGCTGCGAAGGTGACGAGCTGCGTCGCCACAACAGACAACGGAACGAGCTGCCGCGGGAACCGCACCTTCCGGATCAGCGCCGCGCTGTCGACGAGCGAGCGCGACGCCGACGTCAGCGACGACGAGAAGAACAGCCAGACCGCCAACCCGACGAGTAGATAGAGCGCGTAGTGCCTCATCTGCGCGACCTTCCACAGCAGCGAGAACACGAGGACGTAGATCCCCATCAGCACGAGCGGGTTGACGAGCGACCACGCGACGCCGAGGACAGAGCCCTTGTACCGGGTCTGGAGGTCGCGCCTGAAGAGGTTGCCGAACAGCTCGCGGTAGCGGTACAGGTCGGCGTAGACCGTCACGGCACAAGGCTAGCGACCGACCTTGCGGGCGAAGAGGCTGACGCCGGAGTAGCCGTAACAGGTCTGCGCGAACCAGGTCGCCGCCGGCCGGCCGATGACCGGGAGCCGCCTCAGCTTGCCGCCGATCCGCCGCCGGCGCAGGTCGTCGTCGCCCTCGGCGTGCTCGACACGGCGCACGAGCAGTCCGGCCAGCGTGAATGCCCGGAGGTAGGCGTACAGCGTGTGCACGTGCTCGTTGATCCCGAACCGCTTCTCCACGGCCTGATCCTCGACCTCGCCGCTCGCGCGGAGCGCGCGGGTGCCTTCGTTCAGCGCCGCCACGATCCCGCCCCGCCGCGTGACCCGCGCAAGCTCGGAGACCATCCTCCGGAGGTCGAGCGCATGGTGGAGGGCGGCGACGCAGTAGACGAGATCGAACGCTCCGTCGGCGAACGGCAGGTGCTCGCCGTCCGCCTGCACGCGGGCGAACGGCCCCGCCCGCTGCTCGTAGAACGCGCCGCGCCCGAGCCCGACCTTGGGGTCGGCGAGGATGTCCGTCGCGACGTACTCGACCCCGCGCGGCACGAGGTGCTGCGCCGCCCACGCCTTCGCCGCGCCGACCTCGAGCACCCGCATCCCCGGCCGGACGTACCCGAGCAGAAGCGAGAACGAGTGCTCGTTCGCGCGCCAGGTGCGGTCGTCCCAGCCGAGGTCCCGGCAGACGTAGGGCAGCACCGCGTCGACCTCGTCGTCGGGCTCGTACCAGCCCTGCTCCTTCGCCATCGCCACCCAGCCCTCGACCTCCCGCCGCTTCGCCGCGATGCCCGGCAACCGGTCGTCGAGCATCCGCGGGATCGCGTCCTCGATCGCAAATTCGGCGCCGCAACCACCGCATCGCAGGCCGTTCGACCCGGCGTCGAGACGCCCGCGGCAGACTGGGCAGCGCATGATGTCGAGCACTGCCGTCACCCTGTGAGTATCTCCGTACAACCGCCTAACACCGCTCCGTTACGGTGTCGCAGATGAGTGCTGCCGCGGCAGCAGTGGCCCTGCCCGTCAGCGCCCTCGTCGTCTGGGCGCTGCTCCGCTCCCCCCTCGCCCACCGGCTGATCGCCAGGCCGACCGGCGAGCGCTGGAGCGAGCGGGCGACGCCGACCTTCGGCGGCATCGGCCTGTTCCTGGGCCTCGTCGCCGGCATCCTCGCCGTCCTCGCCGCGGGCGGCGCCCCGCACGCGCACCGTGAGCTGCTCGGAGTCGTCGCCGGCGCCGGGCTCCTCTTTCTCGTCGGGCTCGTCGACGACGTTCGTTCCCTGCCTGCGGTCGTCAAGCTCGCCGCGCAGGGCGCGGCGGCGGCGGTCGCGCTCGCGCTCGGCTTCTCCGTCGAGATCGTCGGCAACGACGTGCTCGCGGCCGCGATCGGCGTGCTCTGGCTGGTCGGGATGACGAACGCGTTCAACCTGCTCGACAACATGGACGGCCTCGCGGCGTCGCTCGCGACGATCTCGGCGACGCTGTTCGCGATCGACGCCGTCACGGTCCACCCCGACCGGCTCGTACTCGTGCTCGCCCTCGGGCTCGGGCTCACCTGCCTCGGCTTCCTCCCCTTCAACTTCCGGCCCGGGCGACCGGCGGCGGTCTTCATGGGCGATTCCGGGAGCCAGGTGCTCGGCTTCACCCTCGGCGCGCTCGGCCTCGCCGCGAGCTGGAAGGTCGCGGAGACGACTGTGGCGACGCTCGTGCTGCCGCTCGTCGTGCTCGCGGTGCCCATCCTCGATACCGCCCTCGTCGCGATCACCCGGTTGATGGAGGGCCGCCCGGTCCATCAGGGCGGCAAGGACCACAGCTCCCACCGGCTCGTCCGCGGCGGCCTCTCAGAGCGCTCGACGGTCGTGCTGCTCGCCGGAATCGCAGCCGGGCTCGGCGCGACGTGCCTCGCGTGGAGCGTGCTCGACGACTACCGGATCACGCTCGTCGGCGTCCTCGTCACCTTCGTCCTGCTCGTCCAGTTCGCGGGCTTCCTCGTCGATCTCGACCGCGAGCCCGTCCAGGACGTCGTCCCCCGCGCCTGGATGCTGCGGACGATCGTCCTCCACCGGCGGCGGCTCCTCGAGGTGCTGCTCGACTTCGCGCTCGTCTCGCTCTCGTTCTACCTCGCCTACCTCGTCGTGGTCGGCGGGAACGGGACGACGTACCAGCGCCACGTCTTCACGGTCGCGCTCCCGGTGCTGCTCGTCATCCGGTACCTCGCGTTCATCCCGCTCGGGCTCTACCAGGGCGTGTGGCGGTTCGCAGGGTCGCGCGAGGCCGCAGCGATCGTCGTCGGCGTCGGCCTCTCGGCGGCCGTCGCCTTCGGGATCGTGGCCGCCTCGACCGACCTGGGCGGCTTCCCGAAGAGCGTCTTCCTCGTCGACGCCCTGCTGTGCACGATGCTGATCGGAGCCTCGCGGTTCGGCGAGCGCGCATTGTTCCG
>DATENZ010000064.1:0-25698 GCA_035274625.1 Gaiellaceae bacterium | reverse complement strand
GTCGACCCGAGCGGCTCGCTCGCCAGCACGAGCTCGCCGGGCGGGAGCAGCACGGCTTCTCCACCGACGTTCACAATGCAGACAACAGTTCCGCGCGAGAACGCGATCGTGCCGGCATCGCTGTCCCGCCACTCGAACGGCCCGTTCGGGCGCGCCTCGAGCGCGTTCCTGACCAGCTCCAGCATCGAGGCGGGGTCTCCGTCCTGCGCGGCCGCGCTCCGAGGGCCCCAGTCCGGCGGCATCGGCAGCCAGGGCGCACCGCTGGTGAAGCCGAAGGCCGGCGGATCGGTCGTCCACGGGATCGGCACGCGGCAGCCGTCTCGGCCGGGCCGCGCTCCGCCGGTCCGGCGGAAGATCGGGTCCTGGCGGAGCTCATCCGGCAGGTCGACCTCCTCGAGCCCGAGCTCCTGGCCCTGGTACAGGAACGCCGCACCCGGTAGCGCAAGGAGGAGCAACGCCGCCGCCCGCGCCCGCCGCAGGCTTCCGTAGCGAGTGGGTAGCCGGGTGACGTCGTGGCTCTCGAGGACCCACGTGGTCGTCGCGCCGAGCGGCGCGAACGCGGCCAGCGAGGCCTCGATCGCCGCCCGGATGCGCTGGACGTCCCACGGCTCCAGCAGGAGCGTGAAGTTGAAGGCGAGGTGCAGCTCGTCCGGGGCGACGTACGGAGCCACGCGCCGCGGGTCCGAGAACATCGCCTCGGCCACGAGCACCCGGTCGCCGGGGTAGGCGTCGACCATGCGCCGCCAGTCCCGGTAGAGCGGGTGGAGCTCCGGCCGGTCGGTGGCGGCGCGCCAGTCGGACGAGTAGACGGCGTCGGGGAACGGCTCCGGCTCGTCACGCAGCTCGGGATCCTTGAAGAGGCCCCACGCGACGTCGATGCGGAAGCCGTCGACGCCGCGCTCGAGCCAGAAGCGCAAAATCCGTTCGAACTCGGCCCCGACCTGGTGGTTGTGCCAGTCCAGGTCGGGTTGCTCCGGCGCGAAGAGGTGCAGGTAGTATCGGCCGCCCGCCTCGTCGCGGCTCCACGCAGGGCCCCCGAACACGGAGGGCCAGTTGTTCGGCACCTCGTCTGCCCACACGTAGAGCTCCGGCCGCTCGCGAAACCACGGATGCTCGATCGAGGTGTGGTTCGGGACGATGTCGACGATCACGCGCAGGCCGAGCGCATGCGCGTCCGTGAGGAGGGCGTCGAAGTCGTCCAGCGAGCCGAACAGCGGGTCGACGTCGACGTAGTTCGCCACGTCGTACCCGTGGTCGACCCCGGGGGACGGATAGAACGGAGTCAGCCAGACGGCGTCGACGCCCAGCCGCCGCAGGTACGGCAGCCGGGACCGGACGCCCTGGAGGTCGCCGACCCCGTCTCCGTCCGAGTCGGCGAAGCTGCGGACGTAGATCTCGTAGAAGACGGCGCTCCGCCACCACTCGGCTGACGTCACGCCGCGAGCTCGTCCCAGCCGGGAATCGCCGAGCGGCCGTCGAGCGCGCGGCAGGACATCGCCGCGCAGGCGTTGGCCCGCACGAGGGCCGCCGGCAGCGGCAGGCCGCGCACGAGGCAGGCGAGGAGCGCGCCGTGGAAGACGTCGCCGGCGCCGAGCGTGCTGACGGCGTCCACAGGCGCCGCCGCCGCCTCGATCGTCTCGCCCTCCCGGGTGTACGCGCAGCTGCCGCGCTCGCCTCGCGTGACGACCACGAGCTCCGCGCCCGCGTCGAGCGCTCCCCGCGCATCCCCGAGTTGCGTGCGGAGCGCCGTCTCGGTCGGCGCGTACAGCGCCACGCCGCGCAGGTCGAGATCCTCGATCGGGTTGCCGCCGTCGATCGAGACGCGAGCCGCCCCGCGCAGCTCGTCGACGACGGCATAGCCCGTGTGGTCGACGTGCACCCACGCTGCGCCGCGGCACAGCTCGCGCGCCTGCTCGCCGAGCGCGAGCGGCGGCAGGTCGCCGCGGAAGGCGACGATCGCACGGGTTCCGTCGCCGACGAGGATCGTGCTCCGCGGCGAGCGCGCACCGGGCACGACGCGCAGCTCCGAGACGTCGACGCCCTCGCGCTCGAGGCTCTCGCGGATGAAGGCACCGGTCTCGTCGTCCCCGACCGCGCCGACGAAGAGCGTCTCGACGCCGAGCCGGGCGAGCGCGACGGCGGCAGTGCCCGCAGGGCCACCTCCGGCAACCGTCACGTCGTCGGCGAGCACCCGGTCGTCGGGCTGCGGGTGGCGCGGGACCGGGAAGACCGTGTCCTCGGTGGCGAGGCCGACGCAGACGACGCGGCTCACGCCATCCGCCCGCGAGGCTACGCGGCCGCGGCCGTGCCGAGCAGGCTCTCGCCGGTCTCGGCCGAGAAGAAGTAGAAGCGTGACGGATCGACGGCGAGTGAGATCCGGTCGCCGACGCTCGCCTTCGTCCGGGCGTCGACGCGTCCCGCGAAGAATGTGCGCTCCTCGTCCGCCAGCAGCGTCGTCTCCTCCTCGGGCTCGTCCGAGAGTGCGTCCTCGATCACCACCGCCTCCGCCGCCTCGTTCTCGAAGAAGACGTAGGCGTCCGAGCCGAGCTCCTCGAGCACGTCGACGCGGACCTCGATCTGCGGCAGGCCGGCCGGGGCGAACGCCGCGTCCTCGAAGGCCTCCGGGCGGATGCCGAGAACCACGCGGCCGTTCTCCGCGACGCGCGGCCGTCGCTCCCGGTCGAGCGGAATCGTGGCGGTGCCGAAGGTGACGGAATCGTCCGTCAGTTGCGCCTCGACGAGGTTCATCGCGGGTGAGCCGATGAACGCCGCGACGAAGATGTTGGCCGGCTGGTCGTACAGGCGCTGCGGGCCGTCCACCTGCTGCACGCGTCCGTCGCGCATCACGGCCACACGCTCGCCGAGCGTCATCGCCTCGACCTGGTCGTGGGTGACGAACACGGTCGTCGTTCGGAGCCGCGCGTGCAGCTGCTGGAGCGAGGTCCGCATCGAGACGCGCAGCTTCGCGTCGAGGTTCGACAGCGGCTCGTCCATGAGGAACGCCGCCGGCTTCCGGATAATCGCGCGGCCCATCGCGACGCGCTGCTGCTGCCCTCCCGAGAGCTGCCCCGGACGGCGGTCGAGGAGGTCCTACAGCCCGAGCATCCTGGCCACCTCGCTGACCCGGTCGGCGATCTCGCTCCTCGGCCTCCGGCTCACGCGCAGCGCGTAGCCGAGGTTCTTGCGCACGGTCATGTGCGGGTAGAGCGCGTAGTTCTGGAAGACCATGGCGACGTCGCGGCTCGCGGGCTCCATCCGAGTCACGTCGCGATCGCCGATCAGGATCCGCCCGCGCGTAGCCTTCTCGAGCCCGCCGATCGTCCTGAGCAGCGTCGTCTTCCCGCACCCGGAGGGGCCGACGAGGACCATGAACTCCCCCTCGCCGATCGTCAGGCTGACGTCGTCGACGGCGACGACCCCGCCCGCGAACTCCTTCGTGATCCCGTCGAGCGTGATCTCGCCCACGGCGCGGAATCTAGCGCGCCGGACGGCAGAGTGTGCAAACGTTGCCACACCAAATACACTCGCGTTCATGGCCACCTCGGCTGCCCCACCCGTCGTCTCGGTCGCCCCCGGTGTGCTGTGCGTCCGCGACACCTGCAACGTCTACGTCCTCCGCGCCGGCCGCGACGCGACGCTGATCGACTTCGGCAGCGGCGCGGTGCTCGACCACCTCGCGGAGCTCGGCGTCGACCGCATCACCGACGTCGTCGTCACGCACCACCACCGCGACCAGGTGCAGGGGCTCGCGCGGGCGGCGGAGGCCGGCATCCGGATCTGGGTGCCGCCGGCGGAGGTCGACCTGATCGACCGGGTCGACGGGCGCTGGGCGAGCCGGCAGATCGACAACGACTACGACCTCCGCCAGGACCGCTTCTCGCTCCTCGAGCAGGTGCCGGTCACGGGCACCGTGGCGGAGTACCGGACGCGCCGGTACGGCGGGGTCGAGCTGCACACAGTGCCGACGCCGGGCCACACGATCGGCTCCGTCTCGTATCTCGCCGAGGTCGACGGCCGCCGGCTCGCCTTCACCGGCGACCTCGTCTACGGCCACGGAAAGCTCTGGTCGCTCGCCGCGACGCAGTGGACGTACGGCGGCATGGAGGGCCCGGCGGCGACGCACGTCTCCTGCGGCGTGCTGGCGGAGCTCGAGCCGGATCTCCTGCTTCCCTCGCACGGCCCGCCGGTCGAGGACGTCCCGGCGGCGCTCGCGCTCCTGCGGGCACGCGTGCAGGAGCTCGTCGACCTCCGCCGCGAGGCTCCGTGGAACCTGACCGAGTGGCTGGAGCGGCCCTTCGCGCCCGTGACGCCCCACCTACTCCGCAACCGGACGTGCCTGGCGCACAGCTACGTGCTCCTCTCCGACGCGGGCGCGGCACTGCTGATCGACTTCGGCTACGACCTCTGGACGGGGCATCCCAATGCGTCGGAGCGTGCGGCGCGGCGGCCCCTGCTCGCCTCGCTGCGCGCCCTGCGGCGCGACTTCGGCGTCGAGCGGATCGAGGTCGTCGTTCCGACCCACTTCCACGACGACCACGTCGCCGGCGTCAACCTGCTGCGCGAGGTGGAAGGCACGGAGGTCTGGGCGTCGGAGAACGTCGCCCCGGTGCTGGAGGACCCGCGGCGCTACGACCTCCCCTGCCTGTGGTTCGAGCCGGTCCCGGTCGACCGCCGCTTGCCGCTCGGGGTGCCGATCGCGTGGCGCGAGCACGAGCTGACGCTGCATCCCCTGCCCGGCCACACGCTGTACGCGGCCGCGGTCTTCCTCGAGGTCGACGGGAAGCGCGTCCTGGCCCGCGGCGACCAGGAGGCGACCGAGGGGAGCCGCGACGTCGCCAACTACTACTACCGCAACCGCTTCGGGATCGACGACTACGTCCGGAGCAGCGAGCTCTACCGCTCTCTCCGGCCCGACCTGATCGTCAGCGGCCATTGGTACCCCCGCGAGGTCGACGACGAGTATCTCGAGCGGCTCGGAGCAGACGGCCGGCGTCTCGCGGACCTGCACCGCGAGTTGCTGCCGCTGGAGGAGGTCGACTTCGGCGCGGAGGGATTCGGTGCGCGCATCGAGCCCTACCGCTCGGTTGTTCGCGCCGGCGAGGGGCTGGAGCTCGAGGTCGCCGTGCGCAACCCGTTCGACCGTCCCGAGACGGCGATCGTCGAGCTCGTCGTGCCGCAGGGATGGGCGCAGCCGGAGCCGAGGCAGGTGGAGCTCGCCGCGCGCGGCGAATCGGTCCTCACGTTCGCGCTCGCCCCCGCGACCGCGGGACGTCGGCAGCGGGTCGGCGCCGACCTGACCGTCGGCGGGCGCGCGTTCGGGATCCAGGCCGAGGCCTTGGTCGACGTCGAGTGAGGGCCGTCGTCGAACGTGCCGCCTACCGGGTCGAGGTGAGCGGGACGCTGGCGCGGCTTTCCGCCCCGGACGGCCGGCCCTGGCTCGCGCTGCGGCTGCTCTCCGCGTTCGACACCACCGGCGCGCCGGACGAGACGCTGGCGGCGGAGACGCGGGTCGACGGGGAGACGATCGTCGTCACCCGGCGCTCGACGGTGTGGGACGAGGCGGCCGTCCGCCTCGTCTGCGGCGAGACGGGCCTCGAGCTCGCCTCGTCCGTGACCGGCCGGGGCACTCTGGCGGACGTCCACCTGCTGGCAGGGCGATCGGCGATGCCCGGGGCTCCGACGGGGGTACTACCGAGCGGAACGAGCTTCGACCGGCTCTTCTCGCCGAATCCCGGCCAGACACCGGCTGTCCGCTCGGCCGGCGAGCAGGCGGTGCTCGGCGTCGCCGGCGACGGCGAACCGGGACGCGGCCACTGGATCTTCACGCCGGCGCCGCTCTTCCTCGCCTTCCGGCGCGACGACGAGGAGACCTGGCTCGGGCTAGGCCTGACGGCGCCGCTCGACGAGCTGAGCTTCGTCCAGGCCGCCTATCGAGCAGCGGATCGCGGCTTCAGCCTCGTCCTCGACTACGACGGTCACACAGCCGTCGATGGTGCGTTCAGCGCTCCGACCCTGGTCCTCACGCCCGGGCTCGCGGACCCGTACGAGGGGATCCGCCGCGAGGCCCCGTCGCGCGAACAGCCGGCGTGGTGGCGGGAGCCGGTCTTCTGCGGATGGGGCGCGCAGTGCCACCTGGCCGCGACTCACGGCGGCAGGGCCGCCGACTTCGCCACCCAGGAGCGCTACGACGCGTTCCTCCAGCGGCTCGAGCAGGAAGGGCTCGTTCCCGGCACGGTCGTGATCGACGACAAGTGGCAGGCCGAGTACGGGCCGTGCGAGCCCGATCCGAAGAAGTGGACCGACCTGAAAGCCTGGATCGCCGACCGGCACACGCGCGGCCAGCGCGTCCTCCTGTGGTGGAAGGCGTGGGACGCGGAAGGGCTGCCGCCGGAGCACTGCGTTCGCAACGCGGACGGTGCGCCGGTCGCGTTCGACCCGAGCAACCCGGAGGCCTGCGAGGCGCTGAGCCGGATCGTCGCGCGGATGCTCGCCGGCGACGGCCTGGACGCGGACGGCCTGAAGGTCGACTTCACCGCCCGGACGCCGTCCGGCCGAACGCTCACGCACCACGGTCCCGAGTGGGGCATGGCGCTCCTGCACCGGCTGCTCGAGGTCGTGTACGGCGCAGCCAAGGAGGCCAAGCCGGACGCGCTCGTGATGACGCACACGCCGCATGCGGCCTTCGCGGACGTCAGCGACATGATCCGCCTGAACGACGTGATTTCGAACGGGGAGGGAGTGGTCGCGCAGATGCGGCACCGTGCCGCAGTCGCGCGGGCGGCGTGCCCCGAGCTCCTCGTCGACACCGACGACTGGCCGATGCCGAGCCGCGCCGAGTGGCGCGACTACGTTGCGGCGAAGGTGGACCTCGGCGTACCGTCGCTGTACCACGTCGACCACGTCGACGGGAGCGGCGAGCCGCTCGAGGCGGACGACTACGACGCACTCAAGCGGACGTGGGAGCAATGGCGATCGAGACGCTGAATCCGGAGACACCGTCCTCCCGGCCGGTGACGCTCGCCGACGTCGCCCGCGAGGCGGGGACGTCGCCGTCGACGGCGTCGCGCGCTCTGAGCGGGCGCGGCTACGTCTCGGCGCCGGTCCGCGCGCGCCTGCTGGAGGCCGCCGAGCGGCTCGGCTACGTCGCGAACGCGTCGGCGCGGGTGCTGAAACAGCGGCGGAGCTACGTCGTCGGGGTCGTCGTCTCCGACCTCGGCAACCAATTCTACGCCAGCCTGGCGACGGGCGTCGAGGAGACGCTCCGCGAGGCCGGCTACCAGATGCTGCTCCTGTCGGACAACAGCGAGAGCGCGGAGGAGCTCGCCGGCGCCCGCGCCTTCGCGGCGATGCGCGCCGCCGGCGTGATCATGACTCCGGTCGCCTACGACGCCTTGCCGTTGCTCGCGCGGCACGGCATTCCGGTGGTCGAGGTCGATCGGCGGCTGGCGACACTGCCGTGCGACGCCGTCGTGATCGACAACGAGCGGGGTGGGCGGGAGGCGACGGCGCACCTGTTCGCCGCCGGCCACCGGCGGATCGCGCTCCTGGTCGTCGACACCGACTGGACGACGGACCGCGGCCGCCTCCACGGCTACCTCGCTGCACACCAGATCGCGGGCGTGGCCGTCGACCAGCGCCTCGTTCTCCCGCTGCCGGTGCACGCGCGCGACGCAGAGGCGCGCATCGAGTCGCTCCTTCGCACGGCGGCGCCGACGGCGATCTTCGCCGCGAACAACCTGCTGGCCGAGCAGGCGTGGCGGGTGCTGCGGCGGCTCGGGCGCCGTATCCCTCACGATGTCTCCCTGGTCGCGTTCGACGACATGCCGTGGATGGAGATGGTCGACCCGGCGATCACGACGGTTGCGCAGCCGACGCGGGAGATGGGGCGCCGGGCGGCCGCCCTTCTGCTCCGGCGCCTGGAGCAGCCGGCCGCGACGCCGATCACCGAGACGCTGCAGCCATCACTCGTCGTTCGCGGGTCGACCCACCCGCCTGGGCCGGTCGCTTGACCCCCAGCGGGAAGTGTGCCAATCTCGCGCCTGCATTGTGGAAACGTTGCCACACACGCCTCTGCTAAGGGGTCAACCGAAACGGAGGGCCGAATGTCGCGTCACCACAAGCGCCTGCTAGCGCTTCTCGTCCTGGTCGTGACCGCCTCCGCAGCCGTGATCACGGGCACTGCGGTCGCGCACACGCACAGGGCCGCTGCCGGAACGCTCAACATCTACGGATTCGGACCCGGCGACGATGTCCAGGAGAACCGGGCGGCCTACGCCGCGTCGCAGCTGCCGAACACCAAGGTGAACCGGCCGCCGGGCGATTTCGCCGACCAGGTCTTCCTGACGAGGCTCGCGTCGGGTGACGTGCCCGACCTCGTCCGCATGGACCGGCCGCGGATCGGGACGTACGCCGCGAAGGGCGTGCTCCAGCAGATGGACAGCTGCGTTCCCGCGGACGTCCGGAAGACCTATCGCGTCGGCGCGCTGCGAGCGCTGACCTACGCGGGCCATCTGTACGGCGTGCCGGAGTTCACGCAGCCGGTGACCCTGGTGGTCAACCAGAGCGCTCTCAGGGCGGCGGGCGTGCCGCTCACCGACGCGTCGACGACGGACAAGGCGAAGCTCCTCGCCACGACGAGGAAGCTCGTCAAGCTCTCGGGCGGGAACCTGACCCGCATCGGCTTCGACCCGAAGATCGACTCGTTCATCTTCTTCATGCTCTGGGTCAAGTGGTTCGGCAACCAGTACAACGTCGTCTCCGCGGACGGCCTGCACGCGCAGCTGAACACGCCGCAGGCGATCCAGGCCCTGACGTATGCGGTTCAGCTGATCAACGCGCAGGGCGGCTGGAAGAAGTTCCTCACCTTCCGCGACACGTGGGACATCTTCGGTGCCGGGAACCCGTTCGTGAAGGACCAGGTCGGCTTCACGCCGCTGGAGAGCTTCTTCTACAACTCGTTCTCGAACAACTCCCCGAACGTCGACATCGTCGCCAAGTTCTTCACCAACCGGCGCGGTGGCCCGATCAGCGTCTTCAGCGGCAACGGCTGGGTCGTGCCGAAGGGGGCGAAGAACGTCGCCGATGCGTGCGCCTACATGAAGGCGGTCACGTCCACGCAGGCCTGGCTGACGGCCGCGAAGAAGCGCTACGACGCGCGGAAGTTCACGGGCAGGACGTTCACGGGCCTCTACACCGCGAACGCGGCCGCCGACCAGAAGATCTTCGAGGACATCTACCAGTCGTTCGGCCATCCGCAGTTCGACAAGGCGGTGCAGGTCGCGGTCCAGGCCGGCCGCTACGGCTTCGAGATGCCGGTCTCCCCCGGTGGCGCGCAGCTGGTCGACGCGGCCAATGCGGCCATCCAGCGGGTCCTCAACGGCCAGCAGACGCCGACGCAGGCGCTGAACCAGGCGCAGCGGGAAGCGCAGGCCGCGATCGACAAGAACAAGTAAGCCGACCGGACGCGTGGCGAGCGTCCAGGCAGTGAAGACCGCGCCGGGCCCACCTGGGGCCCGGCGCTGGCTGTCCGGGTTCCGCGAGCGCGAGACCTGGGTCGCCTACGCGTTCCTGTTCCCATGGATCTTCGGGTTCCTCGTGCTGACGCTGGGGCCGATGCTCTTCAGCCTCTACTACTCCTTCACGGACTACGGCATCCAGCAGATCGCGGGCGTCGAGCAGACGCACACCGTCGGCCTGGAGAACTACCGGCAGCTCCTCGACGATCCGAAGATCGCGCTGACGCTGAAGAACACCTTCATCTACACGGTGATGATGGTGCCGGGGACGATCGTGGTCGCCCTCGGTCTCGCGCTCCTGCTGAAGCGTGCGGGCCGCTTCGCCGGCTTCTTCCGCACGATCTTCTACCTGCCCCAGATCACGCCGCCCGTCGCGGTCGGCGTGCTCGTGCTCTACCTCTTCAACGGGCAGATCGGGATCGTCAACAAGGGGCTGAGCCTGATCGGGATCCAGGGCCCGTACTGGACGGCCGACCCGTCGTGGATCAAGCCGACGCTCGCGATCATGGACGTCTGGGCGTGCGGCGGGACGATGGTGATCCTCCTCGCGGCACTGTACGGCGTGCCGCAGCATCTGTACGAGGCCGCGGCGATGGACGGCGCCTCCGCCTGGCGGCGCTTCAAGGACGTCACGCTGCCGATGATCAGCCCGGCGCTCTTCTTCTGCTTCATCATCCTGACGATCGCGGCGCTGAACTCGTTCGCCCAGGCCTACACTGCGTTCTTCGGCACCGGCTCGGCGGGTGCGGGGCAAGGGAACGAGGCGGCGCTGTTCTACGCGATCTACCTCTTCCAGCAGGCGTTCCGGTATTTCGACATGGGCTTCGCGTCGGCGATGGCGTGGCTGCTCTTTGCGATCACGATGGTTGTCACGCTCGTCAACGTTCTGGTCAGCCGCCGCTTCGTCTTCTACCAGGGGTCGGCGCGATGACGGCGGGCGGCCAGGAGAACCAGCCGCCGGCGATCGCCGCCGGCGCGGGGCCGCGTGGCCTGCCGCAGGTGCTGCGCGGGGGCTGGGGGCGGATGCCGCAGCCGTCGGCAAAGGACATCCCCTTCATCGCGCTGCTGCTCGGGCTCTCGGTGCTCTTCATCTACCCGTTCCTGTGGCTGATCAGCGCGTCGTTCAAGCCGCGCGGCCAGACGTTCGACAACGCGCTGATCCCGCACGACTGGCACTGGAACTACACCGGGCCGAAGCACCCGAGCCCGGACCCGCAATACCTCTTCAACGTCGGGCCGGTCGGCGACTGGATGTGGAACAGCATCTGGATCAGCCTCCTCGGCGGGATCCTCGTCACCTTCTCGAGCGCGATGGTCGCGTTCGCGTTCGCCTACTTCCGCTTCCCGCTGCGCAATCTGCTCTTCGCGATCCTGCTCGGGACGCTGATGTTGCCCCCGCAGGTGACGATGATCCCGGTCTACCTGCTCTGGAACCACATCGGCAAGTTCACGATCGAGCACTCCTGGCTGCCGCACATCGGCACCGGCACGCAGTACCCGCTGTGGGTGCCGAACCTGTTCGGGAGCGCCTTCTACATCTTCCTGCAGCGGCAGTTCTTCATGGGCATCCCGCGCGACTACTTCGAGGCGGCGCGGATGGACGGCGACTCGTACTGGACGATGTTCTGGAGGATCGCCGTCCCGCTCGCGAAGCCGGCGCTGATCGTGACGTTCATCTTCGAGGTGCAGGCGAAGTGGTTCGACCTGCTCAACCCGCTGATCTACCTCCGCGACGAGGTGACGTTCACGGCGCCGCTCGGATTGAAGACGCTGGTCGACCGGTTCAACGCGACCGGCGGAGGGGTCGGCGATTTCCAGGTGATCATGGCCGGCACGGTGCTGATCGTGCTGCCGATGCTGCTCCTGTTCGCGCTCTTCCAGAAGTACTTCATCCAGGGCATCAGCACGCAGGGACGCAAGGGCTAGTGCCGACCGATGGGCAGCTGTGTCGCCGCGACGGCCCCCGGCCGCCGGTGCTCGCTCTCGACATCGGCGGGACGAAGCTCGCCGCGGGCGTCGTCGTCAAGGGTGGGGCGGTCGCGTCGTTCCTGGTCGCCCCGACCCGAGTCGAAGACGGGCCCGAGTCGGGGCTGGAGCGCCTGTTCGACCTCGGCCGCCAGGCGGTCGCGGAGTCCGGCGTCGCCTGGAGCGAGATCACCGCGGTCGGAATCGGCTGCGGCGGTCCGCTGGACGCCGACCGCGGCGTCCTGATCGCGCCGCCACACCTGCCCGGTTGGGTCGACGTCCCGGTCACGGAGCTCGCCGAGCGGTCGTTCGGCCGGCCGGCGAGCCTGGAGAACGACGCCTCGGCGGCGGCGGCGGGCGAGTACTGCCACGGCGCGGGTGCCGGAGCCCGCACGATGGTCTATCTCACCGTCTCCACCGGTGTCGGGGGCGGGGTGATCATCGACGGTCGGCTCTTCCGCGGCCCCCTCGGGAACGGCAGCGAGCTCGGTCACATCACCGTCGACTGGCGCGGACGGACGTGTCGCGGCTGCGGCCGGCGCGGCTGCCTGGAGGCGTATGTCTCCGGAAGCTCGATCGCGGAGCGCGCGCGCGAGCACGGGTTGACGGGCGCGGCCGAGGACGTTGCCGCCGCCGCCGCGGAGGGGGTCGCCGCGGCGGTCGCGGTCTGGGAGGAGACGATCGAGGCGCTCGCCTGCGGGCTGACCTCGATCGTCAACGTCTTCGAGCCCGAGGTGGTCGTGATCGGCGGCGGAGTCAGCCGCGCCGGAGAGCAGCTGCTCGGCCCCGTCCGCGAGCGCGTCCAGGAGAAGGCGATGGGCTCGGCCGGCGCAGGCAGGATCGTCCGCTCCGCGCTCGGCGATCACGTCGGCGTGGTCGGCGCGGCCGCGATCGCACACGAGCGCGTGATCGCGTGAGCGACGAGGCGCTCGCCGAGCACATCGCGCTGGCCGCCCGGGTCGAGGAGCTTCTGCCGCGGGTGGAGGAGGTCGCGAAGAGCGTCATCGCGGGCTACGAGGCCGGGCACCGTGTCTTCACGTTCGGGAACGGCGGCAGCGCCGCCGACGCGCAGCACCTCGCCGCCGAGCTCGTCGGCCGCTACCTCCGCGAACGCCGGCCCCTCGCCGCCACAGCGCTGAGCGTCGACCCCTCGACCGTCACGAGCATCGCCAACGACTACTCCTTCGACGACGTCTTCGCGCGCCAGGTGCGCGCGCAGGTCTCGGCGGGCGACGTCGTGATCGCGTTCACGACGAGCGGGCGGGCCCGCAACGTCGTCGCCGGGATCGCCGCCGCGCGCGAGGCCGACGCAGTCACGGTCGTCTTCACCGGCGGAGACGGCGGCCCGGCGGCTACGGAAGCGGAGCTCGCGCTCGTCGTCCCGTCGACCGTGACCGCGCGGGTCCAGGAGATCCACCTCCTCCTGATGCACCTGATCGTCGACCGGGTCGACTCGTGGGCCGCGCAGCGATGACGCGCCTCCTGCACATGATCGGCAACGCGCACATCGACCCGGTGTGGCTGTGGCAGTGGCCGGAGGGCTACCAGGAAGTGCGCGCGACCTTCCAGTCGGCCCTCGACCGGATGGACGAGTATCCCGACTTCGTGTTCACGTGCGATTCCTCGCTCTTCTTCGCCTGGGTCGAGGAGAGCGATCCCGAGCTGTTCGAGCGGATCCGGGAGCGGATCGCCGAGGGGAGGTGGCAGGTGATCGGCGGGTGGTGGGTGGAGCCGGACTGCAACATCCCGTCGGGCGAGTCCTTCGTGCGCCAGGCGCTGTACGGGCAGCGCTACCTGCGCGAGCGCTTCGGGGTCACGGCCACGACCGGTGCGAACGTCGACTCGTTCGGGCACAACGCGACCATCCCGCAGATCCTGCGGGGGAGCGGGATGGACTCGTACACCTTCCTGCGTCCGGGCCCGCGCGAGCTCGAGCTCGACAGCCCGATCTTCTGGTGGGAGTCCCCGGATGGTTCGCGCGTGCTCGCCTACCGGATCCCGCACGAGTACTGCTCGCCGCGCGAGGACATCGGCGACCACGTCGAGCGTGCCATCGCCTCGCTGCCGGTGGACGGCCGGGAGTTCGCGGTGTTCTACGGCGTCGGCGACCACGGCGGCGGCCCGACGAAGGCGAACCTCGACCAGATCGCACGACTCAACGAGGCGGACGGCCCGAAGCTCGAGCTCAGCTCGCTGCGCAGCTTCTTCGACAGCGTCTCCGGGAACGGCGAGTTCCCCGTCGTGGCCGGGGAGCTGCAGCACCACAGCCGCGGCTGCTACACGAGCCACTCAGGGATCAAGCGCTGGAACCGCCGGACGGAGAACCTGCTCCAGCGAGCGGAGAAGTGGTGCGCGGTCGCCGATGCGCTCGGCCTGCATCCGTATCCGCGCGAGGAGCTCACGCGCGCCTGGCAGCTGCTCCTGTTCAACCAGTTCCACGACACGCTCGCAGGAACGGCGATCGAGCCCGCGTACGAGGACGCGCGCGACCAGCTCGGGCACGCCGCGTCGCTCGCGGCCGGAGCCTTCAACCGGGCGGTGCAGTCGATTGCGCGGCAGATTGACGTCGAGCACGAGTACGAGACCCGGCCGATCGTCGTCTTCAACGCACACCCGTGGCGGCTGCGCACGGACGTCGAGCTCGAGTACACGTGGCTGCGCCCCGCCGGCGCGCGGGTCGTGGACGAGAGCGGCGCGCCCGTGGCGATGCAGATGACCCGGTCGCTGACGACGATGAGCGGTTCGCGCGCCCGGATCGTGTTCCCGGTGGACGTGCCGCCCCTCGGGTACCGCGTCTACCGCGTCCGGGTCGGTGCGGTCGAAGCGGAGCCGCTACCGGCGACCGACACGACCCTCGAGAACGAGCACCTGCTCCTCGAGCTCGACCCGGCGTCCGGTCGCATTGCCCGCCTCGTCCTGAAAGAGACGGGAGTCGACCTCGCCGCGGCAGGCCGGCCGCACGCCGTGGTCGTCGACGACCCGAGCGACACGTGGGGTCACGGCGTGTGTGCGTACGACCAGGAGGTCGGGGAGTTCGAGTGCACCGGCGTCCGCCTGCTCGAGAACGGGCCGGTGCGGGCGATCCTGCGCGTGGACGGCAGGTTCGGGGCCTCGACCCTGCGCGAGGACTACGTGCTCGGACGCGACGCTCGTCACGTCGACGTCCGCGTGACGCTCGACTGGCACGAGCGGCTGAAGCTGCTCAAGCTGCGCTACCCGACGAGCCTCGAGACCGGGACCGCGACGTTCGAGATCCCGTACGGCTCGGTGCGGCGTCCCGCCGACGGGTCCGAGCAGCCGGGCCAGACCTGGGTGGACGTCTCCGCGGAGGGGCGCGGGCTCGCCGTGGCGAACGATGCCAAGTACGGCTACGACGTTCACGGGGGCGACATCGGCATCAGCGCCGTCCGCAGTCCGGTGTGGGCGTGGCACGACCCGCGCGAGCTCGAGCCGGGAGGCGACTTCGAGTACATGGATCAGGGCTGCCAGACGTTCACGGTGCGGCTCGTTCCGCACTCGGGCGATCCCGTCGGCGCCGACGTCGCCCGCCGCGCGGCGGAGCTCAACCAACCGGCGTTCGCGATGTTCGAGGCCGGGCATGCAGGCTCGCTGCCGCTCCAGCGCTCGTTCGCGGACGACGGCGGCGGGCCGGTCGTCGTCACGGTGCTCAAGCGCGCCGAGGACGGTGACGGCCTCGTCGTGCGAGCGTACGAGTCCGCAGGGCGCCCGGCGAGCGCGGCGATCCGCGTCCTCGACACGCAGATCGAGGCCGACTTCGGGCCCAACCAGATCAAGACCTTCCACCTGGGCGACCGGGTCCGCGAGGTGAACCTGCTCGAGTGGTCGTAGGAGCTTGGCAGCTCCGAGGCTGCCTCGGCGACGAGTGGCAGTGGCATCTGGTGAAGCCGTGGGACGCGCCCGGCTGGCTGCCGGCGCGTGTGCCCGGGAGCGTCCTCGACGACCTGATGCGCGCGGGTGAGGTGCCGGACCTGTACTTCGAGCGCAACTCTCGCCTGGCGGAATGGGTGCCGGAGCGTGCGTGGGTCTACCGGACCCGGCTGAACGTCGCGGAGCCCTCGGTGCTGCGCTTCGAGGGCGTCGACCACGAGGCGACGGTCTTCCTCGACGGCGAGCAGGTCGCGCACCACGTCGGGGCGTTCACGCCCTTCGAGGTCGACGTTCCCGGAGGCGACCGCCTGCTGGCGGTCGTCGTCCACCCGGCGCCGGAGAGCGAGCCGCAGGTGGGAGCGACGAGCCGGGTCCGCGTCCACAAGCCGCGCATGAGCTACGGCTGGGACTTCTGCCCGCGACTCGTCCACCAGGGCATCTGGCGGCCGGTGACGGTGAACGAGCCCGCGCCGGAGGCGGCGCCTGCGCGGGCGCGGGCGACGCTCGACGGCGATTACCGGCTCGTCGTCGGCGGCGAGCCGCAGGTGATCAAGGGCTGGAACTGGGTCCCGGTCGACGCGCTGTACGGCGTCCCCCGGCCAGAGAAGGTCGAGCGGCTGCTCCGCCTCGCCGCCTCGTCCGGGGCGAACCTGATTCGCGTCTGGGGCGGCGGCCTGATCGAGACGCCCGAGTTCTACGAGCTCTGCGACGAGCTGGGTCTGAACGTCTGGCAGGAGTTCAGCCAGTCGAGCTCCGGGATCGAGAGCGTGCCGTCGTCGGATCCGGACTTCGTCCAGACGATGGTCGACGACGCGCGCCGGATCGTCGCGCGGCTGCGCCGCCACCCGTCGCTCGCGATCTGGTGCGGCGGCAACGAGCTCGACGCCGACGACTCGACGCCCGTGCTCGCGGCGCTGCGCGAGGTCGTCCGTGAGGTCGATCCGGAGCGGTCGTGGCTCGCCACCTCGCCGCTCGGCGAGGACGTGCACGGGCCGTGGGAGCACCAGGGCCTGCGGGCGCACTACGCGCTCTACGACGAGGCCAAGCCGTGCCGGCTGCACAGCGAGTTCGGCGTCGAAGGGATGGCGAACCGGCGCGCGCTCGACGCGCTGATCGCGGCCGAGCACCAGTGGCCGTGCGACCGGACGAACCCGGTCTACGACCACCTCGGCGCGTGGTGGAACAACGCGCCGTTCGTCCAGGAATGCTTCGGCGGCCGGATTGGCGACGTCGAGACGATGCGCCGGGCGAGCCAGTGGCTCCAGTACGACGGGCTCCGGTACGCCGTCGAGGCGCGGCTTCGCCTGGGGATCGGCGTGATCCCCTGGCAGCTGAACGAGTCGTACCCGAACGCCTGGTGCACGGCTGTCGTCGACTGGCACGGCATGCCGAAGCCCGCCTACTACGGCGTCGCGCGCGCCTACCGCGGTGCCCCGTCAGCGCAGTTCGCGACGTGCGCCTGGGGCGGCGACTCCGAGGTGCGTGCGTACGGGTCGGGCCGGATCGTCGATCTGCACGGCCGGGTGGTGGCGGAGGGCGACGGCGAGATCGTCGCTCCGCTCGACGAGATCGGAAGCGATGTCTTCCTGCTCGACCTGCACGGCGCGAATCGCTACGCGATGACGAAGACGGCGAACCTGGAGCCGCTGCTCGACCTGCCGCGGGCGACGGTCGAGCTCGCGGACGGGGTTCTGCGGAACACCGGCGACGTGGCGGCGATCGGGATCGTGCTCGACGACGTCGTCGATCTGCTCCCGGGCGAGGAGCGCGAGGTCGGCACCGACGGCCCCGTGGAGGGCTGGAATGTTTAGGGCGCTCGCCCCGGACGGCTCGGCCGTGGACGGCTTCGCCTTCAACGGCAACACGGTCACGTGGACCGGGACGGCTCCCGTCGACGCCGGCATCCGCTTCGAGCTCGAGCTGCCGCCGGTCGACGACCCGAAGTGGCTCGTCCCCGGCGTCTTCTACGGCGAGAACCGCGTCGAGGGCTGCACGCGCCTGTATCCGCGCTTCACGCCGGGCCGTGTGGACGTCGCACGGATGGAGTCCGACACCTGGTCGTTCCGGGCCGACCGCTGTGCGACGCCGGCGGTCTTCGCGCACGGCGGCGGCCTCGTCACGACGGAGCGCTCGCCGCTCGGTCAGTCGGGCGTCGGGTTCGCCTGCCGCGACGGTCGGCCGGCCGTCTGGCTCGACTTTCCCTACCGCGAGGAGCCCCTCCGCTACGACGGCTCCGAGACGCCGGCCCCGCCGGACGTGCAGACGCACCGCTGGCAGCCGGGCGAGCGGGTGACCCTCGAGCTCTCGCAGAACGACGGCGACTGGCGCCGCGTCCTCCGGCCGCGCGGCGGCCAGCAGCCGGCCGCGTGGGTGTCGGTCGAGGAGGCCGCCGAGCTCGCGGCCTGGGGTCTCTACCGCTGGCACTACAAGCCCGACCCGCCCCGGCTGATCGAAACGAGATCGTTCGACGGCGGCGAGGAACGCGATCACATGCACGTCTCGTGGGTCAGCGGCGTCCCGTACGCGTACGCGCTCCTGCGCCACGGCCGCCGGGTCGGCAACGCCGATTACGTCCGCGCTGCCGAGGCCGTCATCGACCACGTCGCCGCCAACCTCGCTCCCGGCGGCACGTTCTGGCCGCAATGGACGCACGACCGTGGCTGGACGTGGGGCTGGCACCCCGACCACTCGCGCGCGCACGCGCGGACGCTCGCCGACGCGGCCCTGTTCATGCTGCGCGCAGGCGGCCGCTGGCAGAAGTCGGCCCGCTCGAACCTCGCGGTCGCGCTGCGAACGCAGCGCGAGGACGGCGCGTTCCCGGCCGCGCATCACCTGGAGACCGGGGAAGCGCTCTCGTGGGAGGGCACCGCGGGCATGTCGTGGATTCCCGCGCTCGTCGAGGCTGGTCATCTCGCCGAGGCCCGCCGCGCCGGCGACTACTACCGGCGGTTCGACGTCTGGTCCGGCGCCCCCGAGGACGTCGACCTCGCGCCCACGTCCGAGGACGGCTACGCGGCGGTGATGGCGTTCGTCGCGCTCGAGGACCGGGAGACGGCGCTCCGTGCGGCCGACTGGACCCTGACGTTCCGCTACTCGTACGACGTCGAGTTCGACCCGGAGACGACGCTCGGCCGCTACGGCTTCCGTTCGCGCGGCGCCGACCAGGCCTCGCCCGCGAACCAGCACCTGCACGCCTTCGGGCTGATCTGCCTGCCCGAGCTGCTTCGCCTCGGCGAGCCGTACCGGTCGAGCGCCCTCGAGAACCTCGACTGCTTCCGCCAGTTCATCGCGCGCGGGGACGGCGACTTCGGCGCCCGCCGGGGAATGGCGGCAGAGCGCTACCTGCAGACCGACTGCTTCGGCGCCAAGGGGACGCTCGATCCTCTCTCCCACGCGTGGTCGATCGGCGTCCTCCTCTACGCCTGCGAGGCGATGCTGGAGGCGGCGTGAAGCTCGCGGTTTCGGCGGCGCCGTGATCACCCTCGACGCCCTCGCCCGCGAGAGCGGGACGTTCCTGATGGTGGCGATGGACCAGCGCGAGTCGCTGCGCACCATGCTCGCCGACCGAGGCCGCGACGCGGCGCCGGAGCGGATCGATCGGTTCAAGCAGGCGGTCGCGCGCGAGCTCGCTCCGCTCGCATCGGGCTTCCTGATCGACCGCGACCACGTCGACGCGGTCGCCGCGCTTGTGCCGCACGGCCTGATCCTGGCCGTCGACGCCCTCGTGCAGGAGCCGGGCGGGATCGTCGAGGACACATCGCTCGACGAGGACGTCAGCGTTCGCGAAGAGGTCGTCGCGCTGAAGCTGCTCGTGATCTGGCGCGACGACGAACGCCGCGCCGAGCGCGTCGAGATGTCACGCCGGTTCGTCGAGCTCGCCCGCGGGCACGGCCTGCTCTCGGTGCTCGAGCCGGTGGTCCGGCAGGACGAGCAGATCGTCGAGGCCGCACTCGAGCTCGGCGCCGTGGGCCCGTCGCTCTACAAGTGCCAGGTGCCGCTCGCGGGTCGCGGCGATCGGGAGGAGACCCTCGCCCGCTGCCGCGAGATCGACGCCGCGCTTCCGTGCCCGTGGGTCGTGCTCTCGCAAGGCGTCGACCCGGACGACTTCCCGCGAGCGGTCGAGGTCGCCTGCCGCGCGGGCGCCTCCGGCATGCTCGCGGGCCGCGCCGTCTGGACGCCGGCACTCGCCGCGGAGGATCCGACCGATGCCTTGCGCGAGTACTCCGTGCCGCGCCTGCGGGCGCTTGCGAGGATCGTCGACACCCACGGCCGACCGTGGCGGGAGACGCTGTGACGAACACGATCGCCTTCATGACCGCGAACTACGTGGCGCGCCACACCGGCTGGGCGATGCACGGCTGGGGCCATGGGGACAGGACGACGAACGAGCACTTCCGGCCGCTCGCGACGTACGCGGAGCGGCTCGACGAGCTCCTCGCCGGCATCGCCGGCCTGGGCTTCGACACGATCGATCTCTGGGGCGCGCACCTCCACCCGGACTGGGCGACGGACGAGCACCTCGCGATCGCGCGCGAGACGCTGGCGCGCCACGGCCTCCGGGTCTCGAGCTACGCGGCCTGGCTCGGCCCCGGCAACGTCGACCGCGCCTGCGAGCTCGCGCGAGGGGTCGGGACGACGCTGATCGGCGCCGGCATGTCGGGCGAGCCCGCTGCGGTCGTGCCGGTGCTGCGCGAGCACGGCGTCCGTCTCGGGATCGAGAACCACCCGGAGCGGGCGCCGGGCGAGCTGCTGGCGAAGATCGAGGACGGGGAGGGCGTGCTCGGCGCGACAGTCGACACCGGCTGGTGGGCGACGCACGACTACGACCCGGTGCGGGCGATCCAAGAGCTCGGCGAGCACGTGCTCCACGTCCACCTGAAGGACGTCCTCCACGTCGGCGAGCCGCACGAGACGTGTCCCTGGGGCGACGGGATCGTCCCCATCGAGGACTGCGTGCGCGCGCTCCGCCGCCGTGGATACGCCGGCGTGCTCAGCATCGAGCACGAGCCGGAGACGTACGACCCGACGGACAACGTCGGCGAGATGCACGAGCGCCTGCGAGGCTGGTTGGCGTGAGGGTTGCGCTGGTGGGCTGCGGGAACATCGCCCGCCGCTACGCGTTGTCGGTGGCGGCGTACGAGCGCCTCGAGCTCGCCGGCGCCACGGACCTCGTCCCCGAGCGGGCAGAGGAGATCGTCGCGGAGTTCGGCGGCACCGCATACCCGTCGCTCGAGGCGCTCCTCGCGGACGACGCCGTCGACACGATCGTCAACCTGACCGTCCCGGCGAGGCACGCGGAGGTGACGGCCGCGGCCCTCGAAGCCGGGAAGCACGTGCACACGGAGAAGCCCGTCGCCCTCCGCCACGACGAGGCGAGCGAGCTGGCGCACCTGGCCGTGCGCCGCGGGCTGCGGCTGAGCTGCGCGCCGGCCACCCTGCTCGGCGAGGCGCAGCAGACCGCCTGGAAGCTGATCCGCGAGGGCGCCGTCGGGCCGGTCTGCGTCGCCTACGCGGAGGCGAACTGGGGCCACATCGAGCGGTGGCACCCGGAGCCCGTGGGGCTCTATGCCTCGGGGCCGCTGTTCGACGTCGGGATCTACCCGCTGACGATCCTGACGGGCATTTTCGGCCCCGCGCGCCGCGCCGTCGGCTACAGCGCGGTGATCGAGCCGGAGCGGGTGACGGTCGACGGCGCTCGCTTCCGAATCGAGACGCCCGACTTCCTGGTCGGGATGGTCGAGTTGCAGAGCGGCGCCGTCGTCCGGCTGACGGCCACGTTCTGGGTCGAGCCCAGCAAGCAGCGCGGGATCGAGTTCCACGGCGAGCGCGGGGCAATCCACCTGGTGACGTGGGACGCGGCCGACGCGCGTCTCGAGCTGAAGCCGCACGGCGGCAAGTACGAGCCGGTGCGGCTCGCGCGGGAGCCTCACCAGGGAGTCGACTGGGCCCGACCGGTCGACGACCTGGCCGAGGCGATCGAGGAGGGCCGCCCGCACCGGATGAGCGCGGAGCACGCCGCCCACGTCGTCGAGGTTCTGAACGCGATCGAGACGTCGGGGCGCGACGGCGGTCCGGTCGACGTCCGCTCCTCGTTCGAGCTGCCGGCGCCGCTGGAGTGGGCGCTCTGACGAGCGCAGACAGCGTCTTCGCCCCTGCGCGCGTCAACCTGATCGGCGAGCACACCGACTACTCGGGCGGGCTCGTCCTCCCGGTCGCCGTCGACCTCGGCACGAGCGTCTCGTGGGTGCCTCGCAGCAGGACGGTGCGTGCGCAGTCGCTCGCGTTCGGCGAGACAGTCGAGTTCGGCGCCGACGGCGCCGTCGCGGAGCCGCTGCAGGGGTGGGGCCGGTACGTCGCAGCGGTGACGCAGCTGCTCCACGAGCACGGCCGGCCCGCGGTCGGCATCGACGCGACGATCGCCTCGACCGTCCCGATCTCTCCTCGTCGGCGGCGCTCACGGTCTCGTTCTCGCTCGCGCTGTGCCGCGCGGCCTCGTTCGAGCTCGCCCCGCTCGAGCTCGCGCGCGTCGCGCAGACGGCCGAGCGCGTCGCCGTCGGCGTGCCGTGCGGACTGATGGACCCGGCGACGTCGCTGCTCGCGCGCCGCGACCATGCGCTGCTGCTCGACTGCGGCACCGAGGACCACCGCCACGTCCCGCTGCCCCCGGGAATCGCAATCCTGGTCGTCGACTCGGGCGTGCGCCACTCGCTCGAGCACTCCGGCTACGCGGACCGCCGCGCCGAGCTCGAGCGGGCGCTACCCGCGCTCGGATCGAGACGGCCGGCCGAAGTTGATCCCGGCGAGGCCGACGGCCTGACGAGCGCTGCTCGAGTCGACGCCACGTCCGCACGGCGCCTCCGTCACGTCGTCGCGGAGAACGCGCGCGTGCGGCAGTGCGTGGCCGCGCTCGAGGGGGACGGTCCGCCGGACCTGGAGAGGATGGGCGCGCTCTTCCGCGCCGGCCACGACAGTCTCCGCGACGACTTCGAGGTCTCTACGCCCGAGCTCGACCTGCTCGTCGACCTCGCGTACGAGCACGGCGCCGCGGCGGCGCGGATGACCGGCGGCGGTTTCGGCGGGTCGATCGTCGCCCTGGTGGACGCGCACCGCGCAGCGGGCCTGGCGGGAGCGGTGGCAGCGTCGTATCGCGAGCGCACCGGCCGCGAGGCGGCCGCACGCGTCTGCAGATCGGTCGACGGCGCCCTGGCAGGCGGCGCCTTATGACCCGTCGCCCTGTGCGAGCCTCGCCCAGGTGTCCCTGAGGCCGAGCGTGCGGTTGAAGACGAGCCGCTCGCGCGTCGAGTCGGGATCCGGGCAGAAGTAGCCGAGGCGCTCGAACTGCACGGTCTCGCCGACCGGCAGCTCAGCAAGCGCGGGCTCGACGACGCACCCGTGGAGGACCGCCTCCGAGTCCGGGTTGACGTCGGCGAAGAGGTCGCCGTCGGCGCCGGGATCGGGACGCGTGAAGAGACGGTCGTAGAGGCGGACTTCGGCCGGCACGGCGTGCGCGGACGAGAGCCAGTGCAGCGTCCCCTTCGGCCGGCGTCCGTCCGGGGCGTCGCCGCCGCGCGTCTCCGGGTCGTACGTGCAGCGGAGCTCGACGATCTCGCCGGCCGCGTCCTTGACGACTTCGGTGCAGGTGACGAAGTAGGCGTAGCGGAGGCGCACCTCGCGGCCCGGCGCGAGCCGGAAGAACTTGCTCGGCGGGTCCTCCATGAAGTCGTCGCGCTCGATCCAGAGCTCGCGCGAGAAGGGGACCGCGCGAGTTCCGGCCGACGGATCCTCCGGGTTGTTGACGGCCTCCATCTCCTCCACCTGCCCCTCGGGATAGTTCTCGATCACGAGCCGGATCGGGCGCAGGACGGCGAAGCGCCGCGGTGCCGTCCGGTTCAGCACGTCCCTGGCCTCGTGCTCGAGCATCTCGATCTCGGCCGCGCCCTGGGCCTTGCCGCCCACGCCGACGACGTCCAGGAACCTGCGCACGCCCTCCGACGGGAATCCGCGCCGGCGCAGGGCCGAGACGGTGGGCATGCGCGGGTCGTCCCAGCCTCGCACGTAGCCCTCGCTCACGAGCCGGCCCAGGAACCGCTTCGAGAGCACGGTGTACGTCAGGTTGAGGCGGCCGAACTCGTACTGGTGCGGCCGCGAAGGCACGGGGAGGTTCTCGATCAGCCAGTCGTACAGCGGGCGGTGGTCCTCGAACTCGAGCGTGCAGAGGGAGTGCGTGACGCCCTCGATCGCGTCCGACTGGCCGTGGGCGAAGTCGTAGAGCGGATAGATGCACCACTCGTCGCCGGTCCGCGGGTGGGTGGCATGCAGGATCCGGTAGAGCACCGGGTCGCGCATGTTGATGTTCGGCGAGGCCATGTCGATCTTGGCCCTGAGCACTCGCGCGCCGTCCGGAAACTCGCCGGCGCGCATGCGCTCGAACAGGTCGAGGTTCTCGTCGATCGAGCGGTCGCGCCAGGGACTGTTCCTGCCCGGCTCGGTGAGAGTGCCGCGGTACTCGCGAATCTCGTCGGCGGAGAGGTCGTCGACGTACGCGTTGCCCGACCGGATCAGGTGGACGGCCCAGTCGTAGAGCTGGTGGAAGTAGTCGGAGGCGAAGTAGAGATGCTCGCCCCAGTCGAAGCCGAGCCAGCGGATGTCTTCCTGGATCGAGTCGATGTACTCCTGCTCTTCCTTGGTCGGGTTGGTGTCGTCGAAGCGCAGGTGGCAGCGGCCGCCGAACTCCTCCGCGATCCCGAAGTTGAGCGCGATCGACTTGGGATGGCCGATGTGCAGGTATCCGTTCGGCTCGGGCGGGAAGCGGGTCACGACCTCCGAGACCCGACCCTCGCGCACGTCGGCGGCGACAATCTCGCGGATGAAGTCGAGTCGTTCGGGAGTGGCTGGACTGTCGGCGCTCACGCGGCCGCTCCCGCTGTCGGTCATCTCGAAGAGATTAGTGCAGTCCGTCGCCGAGCCTCAGCGGCACAGAGGTCGCGCCTGATGTTCACCGTCGAGCAGCGAGACGCCCTCCGCGAGCGCGTGGTGCGCCTCGCGGACGAGGACGAGCGCGTCGTTGCGGGAGCCGCAGTCGGCTCGCTCGCCGTGGGGAGCGGCGACCGCTTCGCCGACCTCGACCTGACGTTCGCCGTCTCCGACGGCGTGCCGGTCGCCGACGTGCTCGGTGACTGGACTCGCACGCTCGTCGACGAGCTCGACGCGGTGCAGCTCGCGGATCTCGCGGCCGGTCCGACGACCTACCGCGTGTTCCTGCTGCCGGACGAGCTCCAGTTCGACCTCTCGATGACGCCGGCGGCTCGGTTTCGTCCTGCCGGGCCGCGATTCCGGCTGCTGTTCGGTGAGATCGCGGCGGACGAGGACGAGCCTCCGACGCCGGCGGTTGCCGGGGACCTCTTCATCCCGACGCCCGCGGTGCCGGGCGACCTCTTCGGGTGGGGCGTGATCTACGCGCTCCACGCCCGCGCGTGCATCGAGCGCGGGCGGGTCTGGCAGGCCGAGCACTACATCGGCGCGGTGCGCGACCACGGACTCGCGCTCGCCTGCCTTCGCGAAGGCGTGCCCGCGAGGCACGCGCGCGGCTACGACGACCTGTCCGCCGAGACGCTCGGTGGATTCGAGGGTGCCCACGTCGGCGCGCTCGGTCCCGAGGCGCTCCGGGAAGCCCTCGCAGCAGCCGTTTCCGGGCTCCTCCACGAGGGCGCGGAGGCCCAGCTGCCGCATGCCGAAACCGTCGCGCAGCGCCTCGCCGACTTCCCGTGACGAGGCGCAGAGGTCAGGCGTTGGAGAAGTCGGCCTTGCTGGGGATCTTCTTCGGCGGCGTCCCGATCACGATCGCGGTCTCCTTGCGGTCGGTGAGCAGGATTGCGCGCGGGTCGCCCTCGTAGCGCTTGCCGTTCACGAAGATCTGGACGCTTTTCGGGCGGCAGTACCCGCCGACACACTGGCGGCTCAGCCGCACGTTCCATTCCGTGAAGAACTGGCCGAGCCGGTTGGGCACGGGAGACGCCGACTCGGTGTGGAGGATGCCGGTGTTGTCGTGGGTGTGCAGCGGCGAGATGCACGGCTGGTCGCAGAGCTGAATCCCGCCGTAGGCCTTCGATCCGTCCGGAACGTCGAAGGTGTGGACGCCGGGATCGTGGATGTTGATCCCGATCCCCGCCGGCACGAGCACGCGCTTGCCGTTGACGAAGACGTCGAGGTGGGCGTGGACGTGGTGGATCAGGGTCTCTTTCGGCTCCGGCTGCAGCCCCGCCGCGCGGGTCAGGCGGAGAGGGTCGGGCGGGGCCGGCCAGGGAGCCGCGCCCTGCGCGGGCCTCGGCGC
>DATENZ010000063.1:0-4041 GCA_035274625.1 Gaiellaceae bacterium | reverse complement strand
TCGCGAACGGTTCGCCGCCCAGGGCTCGACGCCGCCGTCCTTCGGCTCCGTCCTTCCTACCGCGGCCTGGCCGTCAGCCTCGACGGCACGGGCCGCATCGCGCGCCTCGACCCGCACACCGGCGGCGCGCTCGCCGTTCTCGAGGCCGCGCGCAACGTCGCCTGCGCGGGCGGCGAGCCGCTCGGCCTGACGGACTGCCTGAACTTCGGCAACCCGGAGAAGCCGGAGATCGCGTGGGAGCTGACGGAGGCGATCGAAGGCATGGCGCTCGCCGCCGAGGCCCTCCGCATCCCCGTCGTCTCCGGCAACGTCTCGCTCTACAACGAGACCGACGGCCGCGCGATCCGGCCGACGCCCGTGGTCGGCTGCGTCGGCCTCGTTCCGGACGTCCGCGCGGTTCCGGGCCGCTGGCGGGAGGGCGACGTCGTGCTCCTCGCCGGCGAGCCGCCGCTCTCGGTCGCCGGGTCGGAGTACCAGGCGCTGTACGGGGAGCTCGGCGGCCGCCCGCCGGTACCCAACCTGCTCGCGGAGGCTCTGCTCGTCGAGTTCCTGTGGCGCGCGGCACCGCTGCTCTCGCTCGCGCACGACGCCTCGGCAGGCGGGCTCGCGGTCGCGCTCGCGGAGGCGGCGATCTGGAGCGGCGTCGGGGCGGAGGTCGACCTCGAGCAAGATCCAGTCACGGTGTTCGGCGAGGGCGGCGGCCAGGCAGTGATCGCCTGCGCACGCGAGGACGTACCGCGCCTCGGTGGGATCCCGCTCCGGGAGATCGGCGTGGTCGGCGGCAACCGCGTCCTCGGCGTGCGCGTGCGTGAGCTCGAGGAGGCGTGGCGCTGATGTGCGGCGTCCTCGGGATCTGCGCGCCCGACCGCGACGTCGCGCGGCTCGCCCACTTCGGACTGCATGCGCTCCAGCACCGGGGACAGGAGTCGGCGGGGATCGCGGTCTCGGACCGCGGCCGCCTGACGGTCCTCCGGGACATGGGCCTCGTCACGCAGATCTTCAGCGAGCAGAAGCTGCGCGGCCTCCACGGCCAGCTCGCGATCGGCCACACTCGCTACTCGACGACGGGCTCGGCGCAGTGGGCGAACGCCCAGCCGTTGATCCACCACGGCCGCGTGCGGACGGTCGCGCTCGGGCACAACGGGAACCTCGTCAACGCGTCCGAGCTGCGCGAGGAGCTCGCGGAGGAGGGCGTTCGGATCTCGTCCACCTCCGACACCGAGCTGATCGCCGCCCTCATCGCCACCGACGACGAGCCGCTCGGCGAGGCGGTGGCGAACGCGATGCGCCGGCTCGAGGGCGCCTACTCGGTCACCGCGCTCGCCGAGGGGAAGCTCCTCGCCTTCCGCGACGCGCACGGCTTCCGGCCGCTCGTGCTCGGGCGACTTTCCGACGGCTGGGTGGTGGCGTCCGAGACCTGCGCGCTCGACCTCGTCGGCGCGGAGCTCGAGCGGGAGATCGCGCCGGGCGAGCTGGTGATCGCCGACGAGGACGGCGTCCGCGCCGAGCAGGCGGTCGAGCCGGAGACCGGCGCGCTCTGCATCTTCGAGTTCTTCTACCTCGCCCGGCCCGACACCCAGCTCGAGGGTGTCGAGGTGCACGGCGCCCGCGTCCGCATGGGCGAGCAGCTGGCCGCCGAGGCGCCGGTCGGCGCCGACCTCGTCCTCCCCATCCCCGATTCAGGGACGCCCGCCGCGATCGGCTTCTCCCGTGCGACCGGGATCTCCTTCAGCGAGGGCCTGATCAAGAACCGCTACGTCGGCCGGACGTTCATCCAGCCCGACCAGGAGCTGCGCCAGCAGGGGATCCGGCTGAAATTCAACCCACTCGCCGAGGTGGCCGGGAAGCGCGTCGTCATCGTCGACGACTCGATCGTGCGCGGGAACACGACGCGGCAGATCGTGCGGATGCTCTTCGACGCCGGCGCGACCGAGGTGCACGTACGGGTCTCGTCGCCGCCCGTGATCGGCCCGTGCTTCTACGGCATCGACCTCGCGGCCGAGGAGGAGCTGATCGCGTCGAGCCGCACGGTCGAAGAGGTCCGCGACTCGATCGGGGCGACCTCGCTCGCGTACCTGTCGCTCGACGGGCTGCAGGCCGCGACGCGCCGTCCGCCCTCGGCGCTGTGCCGCGCGTGCCTGACCGGCGACTACCCGACGCGCATCCCGGAAGGCCGCCGCCTCGCGAAGCTCAGGTTCGAGCCCGCGCGGGCGTAGCGGCTACTGCTCCAGCACTCGGCTCGCCTTCGCGATCCCGCGGCTGAGCAGGTAGCCGAACGTCAGCACCGTCGTCAGCGTCGCGAACAGCCCCGCGTCGACCTGGTCGCTGGCGGCCCAGATGATGATCAGGACGATCCAGATCAGGAAGAAGACCGCGAACTCCGCGTTCCCGGGAATCGGCATGCGTGCTCCCGCCACGGGCGTGAAGCCGTACCCGCCCGGGCGCGCACTCTCATGAGTCGGCTGCTCTGGCGCTGCCATGTCTCCGCTCTCCTTTCGCTAGGCCGCGTGGCCCGGGACGTGGACGATCTCGAGCTTCATACCGTCGGGGTCGTAGAAGAAAACGGCGTAGTAGCCGGGGATGTAGGAGTACTCCTCCGGCCCGCTCTCGATCTCGATGCCGCGGGACCGGAGCCACTCGGCGCGCTCGTCGACCGCGTAGCGCGACGGGGCCTCGAGGGCGAGGTGGTGCATTCCGACCTGGTACCGGTCGTACGCCCCGTCCGACGGGCTCTGGGCCTCGCGCAGACCGATCGAGCTGCCGGGGCCGCTGATGTACCAGATCGTCTCGCCGCGCTCGCCTTCGACGTCGCCCACGCGGTGCCAGCCGAGCGGCGCGAGCAGCTCCCGGTAGAAGGGCAGGCTGCGCAGGATCGACGAGACGACGAGGTCGACGTGATGGAGGCCGGTGGACCGCATGTGCCTGGCGGCACGAATGTTCTACGGCGGGCCGGATAGTTCCTGCCCGCGGCCGTACCGGACGGCGCGGGTCGCGGCGCGCGGATCGACCCCTTGCTCGAGGAGCTGCTGCCGCAGCTCGCTCTCCTTGCCCAGGCGCAGGAAGAGCCAGGCGAGCGCTCCGAGCGTGACGAGCGAGCCTTCGATCATCATCAGCCCCCCGGCGATTCCCTGGTCGGCGTGCGCGGAGATGCCCCAGCGCTCCTCCGGGTGCTCGTAGAAGTGGTAGAAGACGCCGCCCGACCAGATGAAGACGTTGCCGAGGATGGTCTCGACCAGGCGCACGGCGACGATGTAGCCGAGCTTCATCCCGGTGCCGAACCACTCCGGGCCCGGCAGCACCTCGAGGACGGGCGCCCACATCACGCAGCCGCAGGTGAAGAAGAGGATGTGCTGCACGGCGTGGACGGCGTCGTGGTGGAGCGCGCCCTCGTACGCGAAGGGCACGTGCCAGAGTACGAGGTTCACCGCCCAGATCGGGAACGCCACGAGTGGGTGGGTCAGGAAGCGGAGCCGCATGATCGCCGGCATCGCCAGGACGGGACGGAGCAGCGGGCCCGTGAGCCCCGCGACCATGCATAGCGGCGCGAGATCGCCGAGCAGGACGTGCTGGACCATGTGGGCGAAGAAGAACTGCTCCTCGCCGAATGCGTGGATCGGGGAGGCGGCGGCCAGGAACGCGAGGGCGAGCCCGAGCCCGAACAGCCGGCGCCGCCACTCGGGTACCGGCGTGCCCCGGCGCGCGAGCGTCGCCGCGCGGCGGTAGTAGAGGAACGCGGCCGCGGCGATCAGCAGGAGCTGTGCCGGGTCCCACGTCCAGCTCGTCAGCGGTGAAGGGCCCACGTCGCCAGTGTAGGTCGGCCTGCTCGAGCCTTAGACTCGGGCCGCGTGGGGGCGGAGCCGACCTACGAAGCGGCCGGAGTCTCGCTCGCGGCGGCGGAGGTGGTCGTCGACCGGCTGCGGGCGGCGGTCGAGTCGACCGGTACGGAGGGCTTCGGCGCCTTCGCGGGGCTGTACCCGCTCGACGGCGACCGGTTCCTCGCGGCGTCGATGGACTCGATCGGGACGAAGCCGATCGTGGCGC
>DATENZ010000062.1:0-15533 GCA_035274625.1 Gaiellaceae bacterium | reverse complement strand
TCGGCATCCCCGGCGGCGCGATCATGCCGTTCTACCACGCGCTCTGGGGCTACCGCGACCGGCTGCGCCACGTGCTCTGCCGCCACGAGCAGGGCGCCGGCCACGCCGCGGAGGGCTACGCGCGCGCGAGCGGCCGCGTCGGCGTCTGCGTGGCGACGAGCGGGCCCGGCGCGACCAACCTCGTCACGCCGATCGCCGACGCGTGGATGGACAGCACGCCGCTCGTCGCGATCACCGGGCAGGTGTCGAGCGCGCTGCTGGGGACCGACGCGTTCCAGGAGACGGACATCACGGGGATCACGATCCCGATCACGAAGCACAACTACCTCGTGACGGACGTGGACGACATCCCGCACGCGATCGCCGAAGCGTTCCACGTCGCGCGCAGCGGACGTCCGGGCCCGGTGCTCATCGACATCACGAAGGACGCGCAGCAGGCGCGCACGATCCCGCAGTGGGAGCAGGTGCGCGTCGAGGTCCCCGGCTACACGCCCACCTACGACGGCGACCGCGACGCGATCCTCGCCGCGGCGCGGCTGCTCGAGCGGGCCAGGCGGCCGCTGATCCTCGCCGGGAACGGCGTGATCCAGTCGGAGGCCACGGAGGAGCTGCGCGCGCTCGCCGAGCGGCTCGATGCGCCCGTCGTGACGACGCCGTCCGGACGGGGCTCGATCAGCGAGACGCACCGGCTCGCCTTCGGCGTCGTCGGCCTCTACCGGACGTGGTCGAGCGCGAAGCCGTACGACGAGGCGGACTGCCTCGTCCTCGTCGGCACCCGGATGGAGGAGTTCCAGAGCGGGCTCTGGAAGCTCGTCCCGCAGAACGCGAAGGTCGTCCAGGTCGACATCGACGCCTTCGAGATCGCGCGCAACATCCGCCCGGACGCCGCGGTCGTCGGGGACGCGAAGGTCGTGCTCGCCCAGCTCCGCGAGGCGGTGCCCGCAACCGAGGGTCGCCCCTCCACAGCCGAGTACCTGAGCTACAAGGAGGAGTGCGAGTGGCGGGTCGACGAGGAGTGCCGGCCCGACGGCGCGCCGCTGAGGTCGAAGCAGGTCCTGCACCCGCTGAACCAGGTCTTCGGCGACTTCGTGCTCGTGAACGAGAACGGCGGCCAGGACCTCTGGTCGTACTACTGCCCGTACGTGAAGGTCACCGCGACGCGCGGCTGCGTCGCGCCGGCCGAGCAGACGTGCATGGGCTTCGGCGTTGCCGGCGCGATCGGAGCGAAGCTCGCGCGGCCGGAGGCGTTCGTCGTGTGCGTCACGGGGGACGGCGCCTTCCAGATGTACCTCCAGGAGATGGCGACTGCGCTCCAGTACGAGGCTCCCGTCGTCTGGGTCGTGCTCGACAACGCGGCGCTCGGCTGGTGCAAGTGGATCCAGCGCGCGACCGGCGAGAAGTACATCGCCACCGACTTCCAGGCCCAGCCCGACTTCGTCAGGCTCGCCGAGGCCTACGGCGTCCACGGCGAGCGGGTCGAGGAGCCGGGCGCGGTGGCGGGCGCGCTCGACCGCGCGCGGCAGGCGAACGACGACGGCGTGCCGGCGGTCCTCTCCTGCGCGATCGACCCCTGGGACTACCCGCAGGGCTTCACCGACTTCCACCGCGACGTCTGGGGGCTGACGCTCCCCGCCTGAGGAGGCTCCATGGCCTGGATCCAGACCGGCTCGTCCATCTGCTTCAAGCCGTACAGCCTCGAGGAGGCGCTTCGCGGTCTCGCCGCCGCGGGGTTCGAGAACGTCGAGATCGGCGCGGTCAAGGACTTCCTCGAGCACCTCGACCCGGACGACCTCGGCCCGGGCGTGATCGCGGAGACACGCGCGCTGCTCGAGGCGAACGGCCTGCGGGTGGTGAGCATGAGCGGGCACGCTCCGCTCCACCTCGAGCTCGGCCGGGAGCGCCTACGCCGCGTGCTGCACGCGGGCGCAGAGCTGGGCATCGTCGTCCTCAACACCTTCACCGGCGACGCGGAGAGCGACGCCGAGCGCGCCTCGTTTGTCGAGAACGTGCGAGCGATCGCCGACGAGGCGCAGGAGCTCGGGATCGCGCTCTGCATCGAGACCGACTCGAACCTGATGCCGACCGCGGAGACGGGCGTGCAGCTTCTCGACGAGATCGGTCACGACTGGGTCCGGATCAACTACGACCCGGGCAACGTCGTCTACTACGCGGGCGTCTCGCCCGAGGACGACCTCACGCACGCGCTGCCGCGGCTCGGCCACGTCCATCTGAAGGACAAGCGCGGCGGGAAGGGCGTCCTCGACTTCCCCCCGCTCGGCGAAGGCGAGCTCGACATCCCCGCGATGTTGCGGGACATTCGCGACTCGGGCTTCTCCGGCCCGGTGAGCATGGAGATCGAGTTCACGAACTACGAGTGGCCGGACTGGCAGGCCTGCGTGGACGCGGCCCGGCGAGGCAAGGCCTTTTGGGACAGCCTGGCGCTGTCGTAACGGTGCCAGCCGCTGTCAAGGAGCTCCCGTGAGCGCGGTCGTCTTTCGCGGCACGGTCGTCCTCCCGGACCGGCTGCTCGAGGGCGGGGCCGTGCTCTGCGAGAACGGACGGATCGCTGCAGTGGGGCGCGACGTCGAGGCCCCGCGCGGCTCGCCGGAGGTCGACGGCGCGTTCATCTCGCCCGGCTCGTCGACATCCACGTCCACGGCGGCGACGGCGCGGACTTCATGGACGGGACGGTCGACGCGGTCCTGACCGCGACCCGCGCGCACGCGCGCCACGGCACGACGACGATCTTCCCGACGACGACAACGGGGTCGCCGGAGCAGCTCGAGGCGATGCTCGACGCGTGCGCCGCCGTCCCGGCGGGCTCGGGTGCTCGAGTCGCCGGCGTTCATCTCTACGGCCCGTTTTTCGCCGAGGACAAGCTCGGCTGCCACGGCGCCGAAGGACGCCGTGATCCCGAGCCTGGGGAGTTCGAGCGCTATCTCGACACCGGCCTCGTCCGAATCGCCACCTCCGCCGCGGAGCTCCCCGGAGCCGAGGACTACTACCGCTCCGCAGCTGCCCGCGGCTGCCTCGTCACCTGCGGGCACTCGAACGCGAGCTGGAGCGAGATGGAGCGCGCGTTCGCGGCCGGTGTCCGCCACGTCGACCACTTCTGGTGCGCGATGAGCTCGATCTCGAGCGTCGCGGCCCGGCTCGGCACGCCGATGCAGGGGAGCATGGAGCAGTTCGTGCTCGCGCACGAGGAGATGAGCACCGAGGTGATCGCCGACGGCGCGCACCTCGCGCCGGAGCTGCTCGAGTTCGCCTACCGGATGAAGGGAGCAAAGCGGCTCTGCCTCGTGACCGACTCGAGCCGCGCGCTCGACATGCCGCCGGGCGAGTACCGCTTCGGCCCGCAGGCGGACGGCGAACCGTTCGAGAGCGACGGAACCGTGGGCCGGCAGGGTCCGGTCCTGGCGAGCTCGGTCTCGGGCATGGACCACATGCTGCGGACGATGGTCGAGGCGACGGGCGCCACGGTGCCGGATGCGGTGCGGATGGCGAGCCTGACGCCGGCGGAGCTCGTGGGTGCGGCCGACGAGGTCGGCAGCCTCGAGCCGGGCAAGCGAGCCGACGTCGTCGTCCTCGGGCCGAACCTCGAGGTCGAGCGAGTGTTCATCGCGGGCGAAGCGTTGTAGGCTCCCCGCGATGTTCGCGCTCGCATTTGCGGCCGCGTTCGTGACGGATTACCTCACGAAGTCAGTTGTCGTGCGGCGACTCGCGCCGGGAGACGAGCTGGGCAGGGCGCCGGTGAGCCTGCGGCACATTTCGAGCGCCGGACTCCTCAACAGCCGCGCCGTCGTCCTCGGCTGCTGGCTGCCGATGATCGTCGGGAGCGCGCTCCTGGCGCTGACTCGCTTCGACACGTCGCTGCTCGCGCAGGCCGGGCTCGGACTCGCGGCGGGCGGCGCGACCGGAAACGCACTCGATCGCTACCTCGGCCGCCCGATCGTCGACTTCATGCACGTCCGCGGCTGGCGCGTCTTCAACGCCGCCGACGCCGCGATCACCTGCGGCGTCGCGCTGGCGCTCTGGGGCATGGTCTGATGCGGCCGACGCTGGTCGTCCTCCGCGGGATCCGCGTCCCGAGCTACCAGGCGATGTTCTGTCTGGGCGTCACGCTCGGGGTCGTCGCGCAGAACGCCGCTGCGAACGCAGCCGGACTCTCCGCCCCCCGCGTCTACGCGGCCACGTTCGTGCTCTTGCCGATCGGGATCGCCGGAACGCGCGTGCTGTACGTGCTCGGCCACCGGCACGAGTTCCGAGGCAACCCGCGGCAGATCGTTCACCGAGCTTCGGGCGGGATGGCGCTGTACGGCGGCTTGCTCGCGATCGTGCCTGCGTCCGTCCCGGTGCTGGCGGCCCTCGACGTCCCGTTCTGGCGCTACTGGGACGTGACGATCTTCCTGCTCCTCGCGGCGATGGTGTGCACGCGGATCGGTTGCCTGCTGAACGGGTGCTGCGCCGGCCGGCTGCGCCGGGCTCCGACGCAGCTGCTGGAAGCCGCGGTCGGTGCGGTCCTGTTCGTGGCGGCGCTCGTCCTGTGGCCGGTTCTCGACCGACCGGGCGCGCTCTTCCTGGTGACTGTCGCCGGCTACGGCGCCGCTCGGACGGTGCTCCAGCCGCTGCGAGCCGAGGGCGCCCGCATCGACGCGATGGTGCTGATCTCGCTCGCGCTCGTGGTCTCCTCGTCGGCCGCCCTGGCGGCGATCGGAACGTGAGGGCGACACCGTGACGATCGACTGGTTCGTGCTCCTGACCCCGGTCGTGCTGCTGGTCGTCGCGCTGCCGCTCCTCTTCGTCGGTTGCGCGAAATTCGGTACGACCCCGGGAGAGCCCCCCGCACCTCCACCTCCGCCCCCACAGGATCCGCCGACCCCGGGCACAACTCCTCCGACACCGCCTCCTCTCCCGCCGCCGAAGACGACGTTCCGGCTGGAGATGGACGCCAACCTTCAGGGCGGCGGGCTGCCCAGCCCCGTGGTCCAGATCGACGTGAGCTGGTCGGTCGAAGCGGCGGGAGGAACCCCGGGGCCGCTCACGCTTCCGCTTGCCGCTTCCGCCGTGATCAAGTCCGCGAAACCTCCTCCGCCCGCGCAACCGCCGCTCGACCCTCTCACCGACCCCGGCGCCGTTGAGTCGATCGAGTCCGCGACGATCGGAGCCCGCGACCGGGTGCGGTGCATCTGCGTCGTCACCCTCGAGAACGGCAACCACCCACAGGTGCAGGGCACGGGCGACCGCGCCACGCTCAAGAAGGACAGCGTCCACGAGTTCCGGATCAAGTCGCGTCGGCCCGCCAACAACGGGTTCGAGGTCTACTTCAACGGAGCCTGAAGATGGCCAACCCGCTCACCGGTGAGCACGACGCCGTCCTCCAGGTCAGCGCGTCCACGCTCAACCGGCTGCTGGCGAGCATGCACCAGAACGACAGCGTGCCGGGCAACGTCCTGCCCACGTTGCCGCACAGCGCGTTCGTCCGGGTCGGGGACGACCCCGCCACTCGGATCGACAAGGTTCAGGGCTCCGCTCGCGTCCAGCTGGGCGTCCCCCAGGTCGAGCTCATCCATCTGGCGCAGGACCGGATCGGGATGCACGTGTGGGTCCGGGCTCGCTTCATCCGCAGCTCCGGCTCTGCGCCCTTCCCGGAGTTCATCTACGGGGTCCTCCGCGCCGAATACGGCCTGATCGAGGTTCCAGGCATCGGCACGCCGCCCGGCCCTCATGGAAGGCTCGTCACGGGCGCCTACGTTCCGCCGCGTTTCCGCTTCGGCGTCGACCCGGCCAGCGTCTCGTTCAGGTCGGAAGGCGACACCTCACACGACGCCGCGATCACCCGGCAGATCCTGGCGCTGCTGAAGACGTCGTTCTCGATGCCCACGGGGCACCCGATGTTGAGCTACCTGATCGACAAGAGGGTGCTCAGCCTGTCGCTCGGAGGGAACCAGGCGGTCGCGATCGGGTTCGAGCTCTTCCCGGGGACGCCGGCGACCGAGCACCCGCGGCAGATCGCGAACATCGTCACCGCAGGGAAAGACTGGGCTGTCGCGGCCGGCCGGGAGTACATCCTCAGCCTGCTCGCACCGCACCTCGAGACGCTCAAGGCGACCGCGATCACCGTCACGGTCTCGGGCCCGTTCGGCGTGAGCGCCACGTACCACGTGAAGATCACCGCGGCCACAGCGCAGTGGGGCACGGACACGATCACCTCTGGAGGGACGTCCATCACCTACGGCGCGCTGGATCTGGCGATTGACGGCAAGGGCGAGACGTCGTCCATCCTCCCGAACGGGACGTTCACGATCAGGCACCGAATCCTCGTCATCTTCAACGCGGCGACGAAGTCGCTCTTCCTGTACCCGAAGGGCCAGGCCGCCGTCGACGCGCACTTCAGCGGGATCATCGACGGCAAGATCGCGACCGAGATCCGGAACGCCTACAACGCGCAGATCGTCAACGCGCTCACCGCAGCGGCGACGCAGCTCGGCGCCACGTCGGGCTTCGCGACCTTCCTCGACCAGCAGCTGCAGCTGAGTGACGCGCAGGCGGCGTCGACGGTCGACGCAGCCGAGTTCACGAACGACGGCGTCGTTCTCCGTGGATCGGTCGCGCTGTCACCGCGAACGCTGCCGACGGTCCAGTTCGATCCCCTCCCGGACAAGACCGGCTACGGGGCGTTCCTCAGCTGGTGGCCGGGCGGACGAATCGTCGCCTATCACTGGCTGTGGCAGCCTGATCCGATGTCGGCCGACGCCGTGCGGCAGTCGCTCACGGATCGATTCGTGATCCAGCCCGACATCCCGATGCCGGGCCTCCCGCCGCCCAGCGGCGGCCCTCCGCGGGGCGGCCGGGTCTGCCTCACGATCCAGGCGCTCGTCATCGATCCGGTAACGGGGGCCGAAGTCCCGACGGTCGTGAACCCCCTGACCGGAACGACGGTCTCCGCCTTCTCGAACGACTGCGTCAGCGTGCAGCTCCGGCCACCTCCGCCGTGGTGGACGACACTCCTCGTCCCGCGTCTGCCCTGGCACTTTGCGGCGGACGTCGTCGTCGAAGGGGCCGGCGCCGGCACGGAACCGAGCAATACGCTGGTCTACATCGCGGGCCACGCGGAGCCCGGAAGCCTGGACACCGTCCTCCGGGGCATTGCCGGCGCGGAGCGGGACGATGCCGGACTCGTGCTCCTGACGCTGCTTCCGGAAGGAGCGCTCGACGAGGCGACGGCAGCGCGAATACAAGCCGTCGCGGCGGGAGGCAACGCCGCCGTCCACGTCGTCGAGGACGCCTCCGGGGAATGGGCGCGCGCGCTCGATGCCCCGCGGGGCGAGACGCTACGTCTCGTCACCGCCGATGGGCGGCTCGCCTGGAAGCACGACGGCCCGCTCGATCCGGGCGCGTTGAGCGCCGCGCTCCGCGAACACCTCGTTGCAGCACCCGCGCCGAGGTTCTTGCCCCTGCGGCCGCAGGCCGCAATCGGACGCCCCGCGCCCGACGTGTACCTCGACCCGGTCGGCACCGCGCGACTCTCGCTTCCGCACCTGCGCGGCAGATCGGTGACGCTCTGCTTCGCGCTTCCGGGCGTCGAGTCGTCCCTCGAGCAGGTGAGGCGCCTGCAGCACCAGCCCGCCGTCACGTCCCTCACGGCGGTCGTCCTGACGGACGGCGACGCCGCCGCAGCGGTCGGCCTCGACGCCCGCGACCTGCTCGTCGTCCCCGACCCCTATCGAACGGTCACCGACGCGTTCGGCGTGAACGCGTGGCCGACAACGCTCCGGATCGACGAAAACGGCGTCGTCGTCTCGGTGACGAGCGGCTTCCATCCCGCCTACGAACGCGAGACGTCGGCGTAATCCTCGTCTACTAGGCCCGAAAGGGAGCGCAGCCTCCGCCGCGAATGAGCCGACAGATGGAGCCGTCTCATCTGTCACATAACCCCGTAGCGGAGGTCACAACACCGTGAGACCCTGGCAGAAGTACGCCGCCGAGCTGCTCGGCACCTTCATCCTCGTCTTCGTCGGGTCGCTCGCGATTCTCGGCAGCGGCGGCGACTCCGCCGCGCGCGTCGCGATCGCGTTCGGCTTCGGCATCGCGCTGCTGGCGGGCCTGTACGCCTTCGGAGAGGTGTCGGGCGGCCACTTCAACCCGATCGTCTCGCTCGGGATGTTCCTCGACCGCCGCCTGAGCGCGCTCGACACGATCTGGTACTGGATCGCCCAGTTCGTCGGCGCGGTCGCAGCGTCGCTGGTCATCCTCGCCACCTATGCCGACCGCGACGCCGTAAAGGCGACGGCGACGCGATCCTCGTCGGACGCCCGCGGCTTCTTCCTGGAGCTGATCTGCTCGGCGATCTTCGTCGCCGTCATCCTCCAGGTGACGCGCAGCGACCGGTACGGACCGACCGCGCTGCTCGCGATCCCGCTGACGCTCTTCGCGATCCACCTCGGCTTGATCCCGTTCACCGGCTCGTCGATCAACCCGGCGCGGACCTTCGGCCCGGACCTCGTGGGAGCGACGGCATGGTCGGACATCTGGATCTACCTGCTGGCTCCGCCGGCCGGGGCGATCGTCGGCTGGATGGCGCACATGGTCACCGTGCGAGGCGACACAGGGCTGCGAGACGACCTCACCCGCGCGGCCGGCGACATGCGCCGCGTCGAGCTCGACGAGCTCCGGCAAGGCCCCGGCCAGGTTCCGCCTCCGCCGCCGCCGTCGGCGCCCGACAAGCCTCCGGCAGCCGGACCCGGGCAGCCGTAGATCACGTCCGCTGCGGCCGCGCCTCCTCTCCGGCGCGGCCGCAGCCGCCTGTCACCATCCCCTCGATCGAGGTACGCCTCCCCGTTGAAAGGCGGGAAGCGGCGGCTTACATTTCGTCCATATGGACAACAAGTGGCTCAGGGCGGTCGCCGCTGCGTGCGTCGTTGCGGGTGTCGTCGCTTCCGCTTCGGCGAGCCAACCGCCGGCGGCCGCGGCGATCCGGGTGTTCGTGCTCGCGGGCCAATCGAACATGGGCGGTCGTGGCTTGCCGGTCAGCGACGGGACCGCGGGGGTCCCGAACCTGCTGATGTGGAGACAGGGCGGCTGGCAACCCGCGGCCGACCCGCTCGTCTACGCAGGAGGCGTGGGACCGGGGATGACCTTCGGAGAGGGGGTCCTCGCCCGCGAGCCGGACGCGCAGGTCGGCCTGGTCATGTGCGCCAAGAGCAGCTCGGGAATCGACCGCTGGCAGCCCGGGCAAGCGCTCTACGACAACTGCATCGCGGCCGCTCGCGCGACCGGAGGGACGGTCGACGGAATCCTCTTCCTCCAGGGCGAGGAGGAGACGCACGTTCCCGACGGCGCCGGAACCTGGGCGCGCGGCTTCGCGGCGACGGAAGCCGCGTTCGAGCGCGATCTCGGGCCGGTGCCGTTCGTGCTCGGCCAGATCGGCGTGCTCGACCCGGAGAAGGCTCCGTATCAGCAGGCGATCCGCGACGCGCAGGCGGCGGCCGTCGCCGGTCATCCCGAGATCGCCCTCGTCCCGACGGCCGACCTCGCGAACGACGGGTACCACTTCACCGTCGACGCCCAGAAGATCCTCGGCAGCCGTTTCGCCGAGATCTGGTACGGGCTCTGGCAGACAAGGCCCAACGTCCTCGGGATGCGGCCCGTGCGCGGAATCGCCGGCACGCGGGTAAGGATCATCGGAGGCGGGTTCACGCATGCCACCGCGGTCGCGTTCGGTGCGACCCCGGCGACGTTCACCATCGACTCGGACGGCCAGATCACGGCAACGGTGCCGGCCGCTGCCCAGACGGATGCGATCGTCGTCTCGACTCCGCTCGGGCAGTCGGCGACCGGGCTGTTCCGGGTTCGGCCGGCGATCCGCTCGTTCGCACCGGGCCAGGGCCGCCCCGGCGCCCGCGTGACCGTGACCGGTGCAGGGTTCTCCGGAGCGACGCGCGTGAGGGTCGGCGGCGCGTCCACCGCCTTTCGCGTCGTCAGCCCCACGCGCGTGACCTTCCGCATCCCGCCCTCCGCCGGGACCGGCCGGATCGCCGTCACGACCGAGGGCGGAACGGGCAGCTCGACCCGGCGGCTGGTCGTCACCTCTCCCTGACGGTCACCGCGAGGGTGGACGCCGCCACGACGCCGGTTGCGCGATCCGGCTCGGAGCGTCAACGTCCGCGTTGGAATGCCACGTCCTAGACGCTCATCCGTCTTCGGGCTCGTGCTCGCGGGCGGGGAGGGCAAGCGCCTACTGCCGCTGACCGCCGATCGGGCGAAGCCCGCCGTGCCGTTCGGCGGGCACTACCGGCTTGTGGATTTCGCGCTCTCGAACCTCGTCAACGCGGGCTACCTGCGAATCGTCGTCCTGACTCAGTACAAGAGCCACAGCCTCGACCGCCACGTGACCACGGTCTGGCGGCTCTCACCGCTGCTCGGGAACTACGTCGCGCCGGTGCCGGCGCAGCAACGCCTCGGCCCGCAGTGGTTCCAGGGCTCTGCCGACGCGATCTACCAGAGCCTGAACCTGATCCACGACGACCGGCCCGACTACGTCTGCGTCTTCGGCGCCGACCACATCTACCGGATCGATCCTGCGCAGATGGTCGCGACCCATATCGAGTGGGGCGCGGGCGTGACGGTCGCCGGGATCCGGGCCCCGCTGGCCGACGCGCACCAGCTCGGCGTGATCGAGCCGGGCCCGGACGGCCACACGATCACCCGCTTCCGCGAGAAGCCGCCCGACGCGCTCGGACTGGCGGACGCTCCCGACCAGATCTACGCGTCGATGGGCATCTACGTGTTCACCACGAAGGCGCTGGTCGACGCCGTCACCGAGGACGCCGCCGACAGCGGGTCGCGACACGACCTCGGCGGGAACGTGATCCCCATGCTCGTCTCACGCGGCGAGGCGCACGTCTACGACTTCCGCTCGAACGAGGTCCCCGGCGCGGCCGAGGAGGAGCGCGGCTACTGGCGCGACGTCGGGACGCTCGACGCCTACTACGACGCGCACATGGACCTCGTCAGGACGGTGCCGGCGTTCAACCTCTACAACCAGCAGTGGCCGATCCACAGCTGGCCCGACCCGCTGCCGCCCGCGAAGTTCGTCTCCGAAGAGGAGGGGCGCCTGGGCCACGCGATCAGCTCGATGGTCTGCGCCGGGGTGATCATCTCCGGCGCCGAGGTCCGGCGGTCGATCCTGTCGCCCGGCGTGCACGTCCATTCCTACGCGGAGGTCGACCACTCGGTCGTCCTGCACGGGGCCGAGATCGGTCGTCACGCCGTCGTTCGCAACGCGATCCTGGACAAGAACGTCCGGGTGGGCGAGGGAGCGCAGATCGGCGTCGATCCCGATCGCGACCGCGAGCGCTTCACGGTCTCCGAAGGAGGAGTCGTCGTCGTCGGCAAGGGCGTCGCCGTCGATGCCTGACCTTCGGGTCGCGCTCCTGACCCGCGAGTACCCGCCCGAGGTCTACGGCGGCGCCGGCGTGCACGTCGAGTACCTCGCGCGCGAGCTCTCGCGCCTGGTCGACCTGACCGTGCACTGCTTCGGCGCCGAGCGGGCGCCGGGGGCCGGGCCGCGGGTCGTCGCGCACAGGCCCTGGGAGAACCTGCTCGGCGATGCGCCATACGCGGCCGCGCTCGGCGCGGTCTCGGTCGACCTGGAGATGGCGGCGGCGGCAGCAGACGCGGACCTGGTCCACAGCCACACCTGGTACGCGAACCTCGGGGGCCACCTGGCGAAGCTCGTGCACGGCATCCCCCACGTCGCCACCGTCCACAGCCTCGAGCCGATGCGCCCGTGGAAGGCCGAGCAGCTCGGCGGCGGGTACGCGCTGTCGAGCTGGTGCGAGCGGACGGCGCTCGAAGCGGCCGACGCGATCGTCGCCGTGTCCGCCGAGCACCGCCGCGACCTGCTCGGCTGCTACCCGGCCGTCGATCCCGACCGTGTGCGGGTGATCGGGAACGGAATCGACACCGACGAGTACCGGCCCGACCCGGCCGCCGATCTCGTCGAGCAGAACGGGATCGATCCCGGCAAGCCGTCCGTGCTCTTCGTCGGCCGCATCACGAGGCAGAAGGGCCTCACCCACCTGCTCGACGCGGCCGAATACATCGATCCCTCTGCGCAGCTCGTCCTGTGTGCGGGCGCGGCCGACACGCCCGAGCTGGCAGCGGAGATCCAGGCCAAGCTCCGCAACGTCGAGAGCACACGCGAGGGCGTCGTCTGGATCGAGCGGATGCTGGCGAAGCCGGAGGTGATCCAGCTGATGACCCACGCGACGGTCTTCGTCTGCCCCTCGATCTACGAGCCGCTCGGGATCGTCAACCTGGAGGCGATGGCGTGCGAGACGGCGGTCGTGGCGACCGCAACCGGCGGCATCCCCGAGGTGGTCGAGGACGGAGTGACCGGCCTGCTCGTGCCGTTCGACCCGGTCGACGACGTCTCACGAACGCCGCGCGACCCCGACCGGTTCGCGCGGGAGATCGCGGAGCGGGTGAACCGGCTCCTCGCCGACCCCGACGAGGCCCGGCGCATGGGTGCCGCCGGACGCGCCCGCGCCGTCGCCGAGTTCAGCTGGACGACGGTTGCGCAGCGGGTGTACGACCTCTATCAGGCCGTCCGCTGAGCGACGTCCCTGAGGTACTGGTGCACGAAGGCGATCGCCATGCTGCCCTCGCCGACTGCGGCGGCGACGCGCTTCACCGGGCTGAAGCGGACATCCCCGCACGCGAAGATCCCCGGCACGCTCGTCTCGAGCAGGTACGGGTCGCGATCGAGCTCCCAGCGCCCGGCGGCCCGAACATCGGCGCCCGTGAGCACGTAGCCGTTGCGGTCGAGCGCGATCTCGTCCGGTAGCCATGCCGTCTGCGCGTCGGCGCCGATGAAGAGGAAGAGGCCGCCAGATGCGAGCCGCGTCGTCTCACCGGTGCCCGCGTCGTGGACGTCGATCGCCTCGAGCGACATGTCGCCGTGCGCCGCGTGCACCTCCGTCCGAGAGCGCACGTCGATGTTCGAGCGGGACGCGAGCTGGTCGATCAGATAGCGCGACATGCTCTTCTCGAGGCCGTCGCCTCGGCAGAGGATCGTCACGCTCCGCGCGTGTGCCGAGAAGAAGAGCGCCGCCTGCCCCGCCGAGTTTCCCGCGCCGACGATGTGAACGTCCAGGCCGTGGGTGCTCGGGGCATCGCTGCGGGCGGCGCCGTACGAGATGCCCTTCCCGACGAGGCCGTCGAACCCGTCGACAGCGAGGTGCCGCCAGGCGACTCCGCACGCGAGGATGATCGCTTGGGCCTCCAGCACGTCACCCTCGTCGAGATGCACGTGACGAGTGGCCGTGTCGATGCGCGTGATCGTCCGCGTCACGAGGATCTCGGCGCCGAGCCTGCGCGCCTGCTGGAGTGCCCGGCTCGCCAGCTCGTCGCCCGAGACCCCCGACGGAAAGCCGAGGTAGTTCTCGATCCGCGACGACGTCCCGGCCTGGCCGCCGGGCGCCTCCCGCTCGATCACGATCGTGCGCAGCCCCTCCGAGGCTCCGTACACGGCTGCGGCCAGCCCCGCGGGTCCGGCGCCGATGATCACCGCGTCGTACTGCGCGGCCGCGGGCTCGGTCGCGAGCCCGAGCAGCTCCGCAACCCGGCGGAGCTGCGGCCGGGCGAGGGTCTGCCCGTCGAGCACGCGCAGGACCGGCCAATCCTCGGCGGGCGGTAAGGGACCGCCCCACTGCTCGGCCGCATCCGCTGCGTCCGGCGTGATCCACCGGAAGCTGATCTGGTTGCGGTCGAGGAACCGCCGCAGCTCTCCGCACGTCGCGTCCCAGCGGTTTCCGACCACGATCGCGCGAGGAGGCGGCGGCTCGGCCGCGAGGCCCTGGAGCCCGCTCGGCCCGCCGATCCGGTTGGCCGCCAGCCGGCCGATCTCCTTCGCCACATCCGGCGCCACGGCCGCGACCGCGTGGTAGTCGTGCGGCTCGATCCGCATGACCCGCGATTCCTCGGCCGCGCGAAAGCCGACCGGGAACACCGTGCCGAGCGTGATCGGGACCTCCCCGAAGACGTCCCCCGGGCTTCTCGCCCCGACGACGCGCTCGATCCCGTCGACGAGCTTGACCGCCTCGATGCGACCATCGAGCACGGCGAACAGGGCCCGCTCGCCGCCCTCGTAGGCGGCGTACTCGCCCGGCACGAGGCTGATGTCGGCTGCGACCCGCGAGAGGCGCTCGCGCTCGGCGGGTCCGAGCGCGGCGAGTGCGGTGACGCCGGCGATCTCGTCGGCCGTGACCATGATCGCCGGTGTGACCGCGCGGTCCGGCTACGCCGAAGCTTGGGCCGGCACCGTTCCTTCGGGCGTCTGCTCGTCGATCGCCTTCGGCACCTCCTGGGCCAGCTGATCCGCGGCCTCGTCCTGTCCGATTCCGAGCTTCGCCGCGACCGCGGCGACCGTCTCGTTCCCGAGCGCCTTCCGGATCTGATCGCCCGCGATTGGCAGGTTCTCGCCCTTGGAGATCCAGCTCGACACCTGCTCGTCGAGGTCGCTGTCCCTGAACTTCTGAACGACCTCGCCGAGCTGCCCGCCGAGCAGGCCTTTCACTTCGTCCGTGAGGCTCATCGCGACTCCTCTCTTGTCGGTTACGCCCGGCCGAGTGTACGCCGCGATGCGCTAGTTCACCGAGTAGTCGATCTCCGGCGTGTCGGCGAGCGCGACGGCGAACACGAGCGCGCGGATCGGCGCCGTCTCGCTGACGGGCCGCAGGCTGTGCACCTTGTCGGGCGGGATGTAGATGAAGTCGCCGGGTACGACGTCCCGGTCCTCGCCGTCGACCGTCATGATCCCGCGGCCGTTGAGCACGTAGTAGTACTCGTGCGTGTGGTGGCTGTGCGGGTCGACGTGCCCGCCCCCCGCGACCTCGAACTCGGCGACGAGCTCGAGATAGCCGCCGGCCGTCTCCTGCTTCATCGCCCGGGGCTCGACGAGCCACCAGACGGGAACCGTCCCGTGGTGCATCGGCAGGGGCGGGACCTGGTCGATCGAGCGTACGTCCACGAGTCGCACCTCCAAGCTGGCTTGACGCGACCCTACTAGCTCGTATGCTGGGCGGCATGTCCACGGAGGGGCGGTTTCCGGTCGAGGACTTCCAGGACGAGCTCGCCGCGGCTGCGACGAACTTCGAGGTCGCCACCCGGCAGGTGTTCGAGAACGAGCGCATCCGCGTGTGGGAGATGCACCTCGAGCCCGGCGAGCGCGTGCCCTTCCATTGCCACCGCACGCCCTATTTCTGGATCTGCCACGAGCGGGGTCGCGGGATCCAGCGCTTTCCGGACGGCCGGCTGCTCCAAGTCGAGTTCGACCGCAACGACGTCGACTTCTTGGACGACGAGCGGCTCGAGACCGAGCGGATCCACGACTTCGAGAACGCGGGCGAGACGGCCTGCCGCTTCACCACGTTCGAGCTCCTGCAGTGACGAGCCGCGTCGTCGCGGCGGCGACTGTTCTGGCGGTGCTCGGCGCCGTCGCCGCCGGCGCGGTCGCGGCAGCTCCAGCGACG
>DATENZ010000061.1:0-7314 GCA_035274625.1 Gaiellaceae bacterium | reverse complement strand
TGGGGGAAACATGGTTTCCCCCACGGGAGCGAGCCGAAGGCGAGCGACGTCATAGGACTCCCGCCTCCTTCAGCTGGGCAAGCTCACCGTCGGAGAGGCCGAGCAGGCCGCCGTACACCTCCTGGTTGTGGCTGCCCTCCTCCCAGGTCGCCGACCAGCGCACCTCGCACGGCGTGCCCGAGAACTTGGGGACGATCCCCGGCCCGATGTACGTGCCGAACTCCGGGTCCTCGTGCTCGAGGAGCATGTCGCGGGCGCGGTACTGCTCGTCCTCGAACATGTCCGCGACGGTGTAGATCGGGCCGCAGATGACACCGGCGTCGTTGAGGATCCGGTCGATCTCGGCCGCCGTGTGCTGCTTCGCCCAGTCGGCGACGATCCCCTCGAGCTCCTCCTGGTTCTCGCCGCGCGCATAGTGCGTCACGAAGCGCTCGTCGTCGGCCAGCTCCGGCTGCCCCATCGCCGTGCACAGGCGCCGGAAGACCCCGTCGGCGTTCGCGGCGATCACCATCCACGTGTCGTCGCTCGACTTGAAGATGTTCGACGGCGCGACCCCCTTCAGCCCCGTGCCGCCGGGACCGCGGACGATCCCGAGGCGGTCGTACTCCGGAACCATGCTCTCGAGCAGGGCAAAGCACGCCTCCATCAGCGAGACGTCGACGACCTGCCCGCGCTCGCCGCCGAGGGCGTCGCGCCGGTACAGCGCGGCCAGGATCCCCTGCGCCGCGAACATGCCCGCCAGCGAGTCGCCGAGCGAGATGTGAATTCGTGGCGGCGGCTCGCCCGGGAAGCCGTTGATGTACCGGATCCCGCCCATCGCCTCGGAGACCGACGCGAACCCGGCGCGCGCCGAGTACGGGCCCGTCTGCCCGTAGCCGGACACCCGCGCGATCACGAGCCTCGGATTCACCTCCCACAGCCGCTCCGGCGCCAGGTTCCACTTCTCGAGCGTTCCCGGCCGGAAGTTCTCGACGAGGACGTCGCTGCACTCGACGAGCCGGAGCAGCAGCTCCTGCCCCTGCTGCTCGCGCAGATTGAGGGTCACGCACTTCTTGTTCCGCGACTGCACGGGCCACCAGAGCGACCGGCCCTCGTAGCGCGCGTGACCCCACTCGCGCAGCGGGTCGGGCTGCCCCGGCGGCTCGACCTTGATGATCTCGGCGCCCATGTCGCCGAGCAGCCGGCCGGTGAACGGTCCGGCGAGCAGCATCCCGAGCTCGACGACGCGAACGCCCGCCAGCGGCCCCGGCCCATCCGTCTCGCGCGCCGCCCCGCGGGCGACGGCGACCGCGTCGGTCACGCGACTCCCTCGAGGTCGCGGAGGCGGGCGACGAGCAGGTCGCGCGCCTCGAAGATGTGCTCCTTCATGATGAACTCCGCGCGGTCGGCGTCGCGAGACTCGAACGCGTTGACGAGCTGACGGTGGTAGTGCGCCGAGATGCGCTTCTGGTCCGGGGAGTACCAGATGTACGACTTGTAGACGAGCGGGAGCTCGATCACGCGCCGCACCATGCTCGCCAGCCTCGCGCTGCCGGCCGCGTCGAGGATCGCGTCGTGGAAGAGCAGGTTCTCACGAACGAGCTCGCGGAGGTCCTCGTCCGGGTCGAGCGCGTCGAAGCGGTCGCAGCTCTCCCCCAGCCGCTCGATCTCGTCGGGCGAGATCCGCGTCGCGGCGCGCCGGGTCGCGTGCCCTTCGAGTAGCGCGCGCAGCTGGTACAGGTCGTCGAGATCCTCCGGCGTATGCGCACGCACCATCGCGCCGCGGTTCGGAGTCGCGACGACGAGGCCCTCGGCCTGGAGCATGAGGAGCGCCTCGCGGACGGGCGTCCGGCTGATCCCGAGCTCACGCGCGAGCTCCTCCTCTTTCAGACGCGACCCCGGCTCCAGCCGCCCGTCGATGATCGCCTCGCGGATCAGCTCCGTGGCGGCGAGGCTCGCATTCCGTACAAGCGTCTCACCATCCTCGAGAATCCTCGGCACCGCGCCAAAAATACAGTATGCAATCCAGACCGCCAACGGCAGTTATCGTCTCCGCCGTGGACCGGGACGCACTCGGGCGGGCACTGCGCCGGCGCCAGGTCCAGGACGCGCTCGACGCCGAGCGCGACCGCGAGCGCAGCCTCCAGGAGGAGATCGAAGCAATCGTCGGCGAGGCCGAGGGGCCGCGAATCGACCACGAGCTCTTCGCGACCATGGCGCCGGAGGAGGTCGAGATCGTCCGCGGCGTCGTCCAACCGCCGGAGTTCGAGGTCGACGAGGAGTGGCTGGGTGCACCGCTCGAGGACGAGCCGGCCGACGCCGAGGACGACACCGAGGCCGAGCTCGCCCGGCTGCAGGAGGAGATCGCCGACAGCCGGCGCCATCAGGCGGCCTTCGAGCGGTACCTGGCGGCGCTCGACCAGGCGCCGGAACCGGGTGCCGCCGGGAACGGCGACTAGGATGGTCTCGATGGCGACCGAAGCGCTCCCGACGCGGGACGACCTGGAGGCGGCCTGGCAAGCCGCGCCCGCCGCACCTGCGGGGCACGGCAGCGTGCGCGCGATCTGCATCCGAGTGGAGTCGGGCGTGCACGAGTCGCCCGAACGCGTGCTGGTCACGCCCGAGCGGGGCGTCGAGGGAGACCGGTGGATCAACCGCCGGGTGCGCCGCGACCCTGACACCCAGGTGACGCTGATGAACGTCCGCGTCACGGAGCTGATCTCGCGCGACGACCAACCGCTCTACGCGTCAGGCGACAACTTCCAGGTCGACCTCGATCTCTCCGAGGAGTCGCTTCCGGCGGGAACGCGCCTTCGCCTCGGCGAGGCGCTCCTCGAGGTCTCCGAGAGCCCGCACGCCGGCTGCAAGACGTTCCGCGAACGCTTCGGCCTCGAGGCGACGCTGTGGGTGAACGACCACCGCGACCGTCGCCTGCGCGGCATGAACTGCCGCGTGCTCGAGGCGGGCTGGGTCGCGGTCGGCGACCCTGTCGCCGTTGAGAGCTAGCGCGTCTGCGGGAACCCGAGGTCGATCTTCGAGGTCGCCGGGTCCGGCCAGCGTGCGGTGACGACCTTGCCGCGCGTGTAGAAGTCGATCCCCTCCGGCCCGTAGATGTGCCGGTCGCCGAAGAGGCTCGCCTTCCAGCCGCCGAACGAGTAGTACGCGACGGGGACGGGGATCGGGACGTTCACGCCGACCATGCCGGCCTGCACGTCGAACTGGAACTGGCGCGCGACGCCGCCGTCGCGCGTGAAGAGCGCGACGCCGTTCCCGTACGGGTTCTCGTTCACGAGCCGCACCGCCTCGTCGTACGTCTCGGCGCGGACGACCGACAGCACCGGGCCGAAGATCTCGTCGCGGTAGGCATCCATCTCGGTGGTGACCTGGTCGATCAGCGACACGCCGAGGAAGAAGCCGTCGCCCGGAACATCCAGCTCGCGCCCGTCCGCGACGACGCTCGCGCCCTGCTCGGCCGCCGAGTCGAGGTACGACGCCACCCGGTCGCGGTGCTCGCGCGTGATCAGCGGCCCCATCTCGCTCTCCGGCTCGAGGCCCGGGCCGACCTTCACCTTCGGCAGTCGCGCCTGGATCGCGCGAATCAGAGAGTCGGCCACGTCGCCGACGGTGACGACGACCGAGACGGCCATGCAGCGCTCGCCGGCGGAGCCGTAGGCCGCCGAGACGGCCGCGTCCGCGGCCATGTCGATGTCGGCGTCGGGGAGCACGACCATGTGGTTCTTCGCGCCGCCGAGCGCCTGGGTGCGCTTGCCGTTCTTCGTCGCCGTCTCGTAGACGTACCGCGCGATCGGCGTCGAGCCGACGAAGCTGATCGCCGCGACGTCCTTGTGCTCGAGCAGGCTGTCGACCGCGACCTTGTCCCCGTGCACGACGTTGAAGACGCCGTCCGGGAGCCCGGCCTCCTTCAGCAGCTCGGCGACGTAGACGGACGCCGACGGGTCCTTCTCGGACGGCTTCAGCACGAACGTGTTCCCGCAGGCGATTGCCGGCGCCCACATCCACATCGGGACCATCGCCGGGAAGTTGAACGGCGTGATGCCGGCGACGACGCCGAGCGGCTGGCGGATCGAGTAGACGTCGATCCCGGTCGAGGCCTGCTCGGAGTACTCGCCCTTGAGCAGGGTCGGGATCCCGCAGGCGTACTCGATCACCTCGAGGCCGCGCGCGACCTCGCCCAGGGCATCGGGGAGCACCTTGCCGTGCTCGGCGGTGAGGAAGCGCGCGATGTCCTCGCGGTGCTGATGGACCAGCTCGCGGATGCGGAAGAAGACCTCCGCGCGACGCGCGAGCGAGACCGTCCGCCACGTCGCGAACGTCTCCTTCGCCGTCGCGACGGCGGCGTCGATCTCCTCGACCGTGGCGAAGTCGACGGCGCCGGTCTGCTCGCCGGTTGCCGGGTTGTACACCGGGCCGCTGCGCCCGGACTTCCCGGGGACGCTCTTACCGCCGATCCAGTGGTGAATGGGCTTCGCCTTCGGCGGCGCCGCGATCGTCTCGGTCATCGTGCCCTCCTTGAAAAAAGGTCTCAGGACAGGATAAATCCTGTCCCTGGAGGCAGGTTTGTCGAGCGCGTAGGATTTGGCGCGATGGCCGTGACGGAATCGCGGGAGGCGGAAGGCCAGCAGGTCGTCGCCGAGGATCGGCAGTACCTGATCCACTCGTGGTCGGTGCAGTCGGCGCTGAACCCGCTTCCGGTCGCCGGGGCGGAGGGTCGCTACTTCTGGGACTACACCGGCAAGCGGTACCTCGACTTCGCCTCGCAGCTCGTCAACGTCTCGATCGGGCACCAGCACCCGAAGCTGATCGCGGCGATCAAGGAGCAGGCCGACCGGCTCTGCACGATCGGGCCGCCGATGGCGAACGACAAGCGCTCGGAGCTCGCGCGCCTGATCGCCGAGGTGATGCCGGGCGACCTGAACCGGACGTTCTTCACGAACGGAGGCGCGGAGGCGAACGAGAACGCGGTCAAGCTCGCGCGCTGGGTCACCGGCCGGCACAAGGTGATCGCGCGCTACCGCTCCTACCACGGCGCGACAGCCGGGGCGATCACGCTCACCGGCGACCCGCGCCGCTGGTTCGCGGAGCCGGGTCTTCCGGGAGTCGTGCGGATGTTCGACCCGTACACCTACCGGTGCCCCGCAGGCCACCCCGACCCGTGCCCGGTCTGTACCGGCGGCCCGCACCTCGAGGAGATCCTCATGTACGAGGGGCCGCAGACCGTCGCTGCCGTGATCCTCGAGACGGTGACGGGGACGAACGGGATCATCGTCCCGCCCGACGGCTATCTCGCATCGATCCGCGAGGTCTGCGACCGGCACGGCATCCTCCTGATCTGCGACGAGGTGATGGCGGGCTGGGGCCGCACCGGGCGCTGGTTCGCGTGCGAGCACTGGGACGTCGTCCCCGACATCATCACGACCGCGAAGGGGATCAACTCGGGCTACATCCCGCTCGGCGCGATGACCGTGCGCGACCCCGTCTACGAACAGATCAAGGACCGCTTCTTCGCGGGCGGCCTCACGTACTCGGGGCACCCGCTTGCCTGTGCGGTCGGAGTCGCGTCGGTCGAGGCGTTCCGCGAGGAGGGAGTGGTCGAGAACGCGGCGGCGATGGGCGACTACCTGGCCGAGGAGCTGCCCGGGCTGATGGAGCGCCATCCGTCGGTCGGCGAGGTCCGTGGACGCGGCCTCTTCTGGGGCGTCGAGCTCGTTCGCAGCCGCGAGACGCGCGAGCCGCTCGTCCCGTTCAATGCCGGGGGAGAGGCGCTCGAGCCCGTCTCGCGGATGATCAAGGCCTCGCTCGAGCGCGGCCTGTACCCGTTCGTGCACTGGAACGTCTTCACGATCGTCCCGCCGCTGACGATCACGCGCGAGGAGCTCGACGAGGGGCTGGAGATCCTCGACGACGTGCTCGCGATCGCGGACGAATACGCCGCGTAAGTGCGGTATCACGAAGGCAGCCGTCGCCTTCAGGATCAGTTCGACACGCGGCGCCTCGCCGACCGGATCGACGAGCGCCTCGTCCACGCGACGATCGACGACGACGATCGAGCCTTCATCGAGGGCTGCGACATGCTCTTCATCGCGACCGCGGACGCCGACGGGCACCCACAGTGCTCGTACAAGGGCGGCGACCCGGGCTTCGTCCGCGTGGTCGACGAGCGGACGATCGCCTTCCCGGTGTACGACGGGAACGGCATGTACCTGACCGCCGGAAACGCCCTCGCCAACCCGCACGTCGGCCTGCTCTTCATCGACTTCGAGCGCCGGCGGCGGCTGCGGCTGAACGGCGTCGCGTCCGTCGCCGCCGACGACCCGCTGCTCGCCGAGTATCCGGACGCGCAGCTCGTCGTTCGCGTCCAGGCGACAGAGGTCTTCCCGAACTGCCCGCGCTACATCCACGAGTACCGGCTCGTCCAGCGCTCCCGGTTCGTGCCGCGGGACGAGTGCGCGACGCCGATCCCGGCCTGGAAGACGCGCGAGTGGGCGCGGGACGTGCTCAGCCGCGACGACCCGGCGAACGAGCCGGGCGTCGAGGTCGTCGAGCGCTAGCGATCCAGCCGTGAGGCGAGCCTCGGCAGGTGTCGCGCGGTCCTGGCTCGCCCTCGCCGGACTCGTCGCCGGGTGCGCGGCGCTGCTGGCGGTCGGGACGTCGCAGGTGAAGGAGTGGGTCGTGATGACCGACGAGCTGCTCTACGCCAAGCTCGCCGGGCACATCGCCGCGTCGGGGTCGCCGCTCCCGACGATCCACGGCGAGCACATCGGCTTCCTGGGCGTCGTCTACCCGATCGTGCTCGCGCCGTTCTACGCGGCGCTCGACCCCGTCGGCGCATTCGAGGCCGCGCACATCGTCAACGCGGTGCTGTTCGCGAGCGCGGCTGTCCCGGTGTTCCTCCTCGCGCGGCGGGTCGTTCCCATGGAGTGCGCCTACGTCGTCGCGTTCCTCTCGATCTGCCTCCCATGGACCGTGAACGCCGCGTTCGTGATGTCGGAGGCGGCCGCCTATCCCGTGTTCGTCTGGGCGGTGCTTGCGTGCCACGTCGCGCTGAGGGATCCGAGCGCGCGGCGCGACACCGTCGCCGTCGCTGCGCTCGCGCTCGCGTTCTTCACGCGACCGCAGTTCCTCTTCCTCGCGGCGGTCCTACCGCTCGCCGCGCTGCTCGTCGATCGACCGCGCCGAGCGGTCGATCGGCACCGGGTGCTTGCGGCCGCGGTGGCTGTCGGCGCGGCGGTCGTCGTGCCGCTCGCGGCGCTCGGAGAGGCGCACCGGCTGCTCGGCGACTACGGCGTCACTGCCACGGAAGGCTCGCTCCTGCCG
>DATENZ010000060.1:0-25300 GCA_035274625.1 Gaiellaceae bacterium | reverse complement strand
TCGGTGCGGTGGCCGCGGCGACCGAGTTGTTCGGCTGGATGGTGCGGAACCCGAAGCATCCGGCCGCTCGGGCGCTGGCACGGCCGGGCCAGGAGCTCCAGGAGCGGTTCGCCACCGCCGAGCCCGACGCGGCCCAGCTCGAGGTTGCCGAGGCGGCGCTGCGGGCATGCCTCGAGCTCGAGGAGCAGCATGGCGCTCAACACGCGAACCGAGGGTAGGCGGCTCCCGCCCGAGATCTTCGACCTTCCCGTCGAGAAGATGCGGGAGGGGTACTACACCGACGCATACTTCAACCACACGCGCTCCGCGCTGCTCGCCGACGGGCACCGGCCGCGCGTCGTGATGCAGGTCTTCCAGAAGCACCACGCGGTCCTCGGCGGGATGGACGAGGCGATCGCGATCCTGAAGCTCTGCTCCGACGACTGGGACGCGCTCACCGTCCACGCGCTCTACGACGGCGATCGCATCGCGCCGTGGGAGACCGTGATGACGATCGAGGGCGATTACACGCTGTTCGCCCACCTGGAGACCGTGTACCTCGGAGTGCTCTCCCGGCGGACGCTGATCTCGACGAACGTCACGCGAGTGCTCGAGGCGGCGAACGGCAAGCCGATCATCTTCATGCCGGCTCGGCACGACCACCACCGCGTCCAGACCGGCGACGGCTACGCCGCGTACGTCGCGGGGGCGTTGCTGGGCGCGGAGATCGGCGTGACGACGGACGCGCAGTCGTCCTGGTGGGGCGGGCAGGGGATCGGCACGGTCCCGCATGCGCTGGTCGGCGCGTACGGCGGCAACACCGTGCTCGCCGCGACGAAGTTCGCCGAGTGGGCGCCTCCGGAGTTCAACATCGTCGTCCTCGTCGACTTCGAGAACGACTCCGTGCGGACGTCGCTCGAGGTTGCGCGTGCACTGAAGGATCGGCTGTGGGGCGTCCGGCTCGACACGTCGGGGCAACTGGTCGACCGGTCGCTCTGGAACGAGATGGGCGACTTCGACCCGCGCGGCGTCAACGAGCGGCTCGTCCGCAAGGTGCGGGACGCCCTCGATCGCGACGGGTTCGAGCGGGTGAAGATCGTCGCATCCGGCGGGTTCACGGTCGACCGCATCAGCGCCTTCGAGGAGGCGGACGTGCCGGTGGACGCCTACGGGATCGGCTCGTCGCTGATCCGCGGCGAGAACGACTTCACGGCCGACATCGTCCTCACGGACGGCCGCTCGTCGGCGAAGTTCGGGCGCCGCTTCCGGCCGAGCGACCGCCTCGAGCCCGTCGCCTGATTTATTAAGGGGTCTGACCCCTTAACGTTCGCTACTGGCCGCTTCGGCCGTGGCCGCCGGGATGGTTACGCGGGTCGATTGTTAAGGGGTCTGACCCCTGCCATGTCTCTTCGAGACCTGGCCACGTGCTGAGCGGGTCGGTTGAGCGGACGACGTTGACGCCGAGGGCGGCGAAGCGCTCGACCGCCGCGTCCGCCTCCTCGGTGTAGTCCACCGTGCCCGGGACGACGACCGGCGAGGTGCAGTCCTCGAGGAGGTACACGCTCTCCGCCGGAACCTCGTCGAGGAGATCGCCGAGCGTCCACGAGACGCAGTGGCTCTTCGCCTGGCCGGCGATCAGGATCTTGTCGAAGCTGCGCAGGAGGTCGAGCAGCGGTTCGTTGCGGAACTCGCCGACCTCCGTCCCCAGGGCGGAGTAGTGCTCGGTCCGCGGATCGTCACCCTTCGTCTGGAACGCCGGCGCCGAGTCGCGGGCGATGCCATGGAAGAAGATCGCCTCCTCGACCGCCGAGACGAGCGCGTGGCCGATTCCGCCGAGCATCGCGTGGTACGGCCAGACGGTCAGCTGGAACCGGCCGCGCGCCTCGAGCGCGCGCGCGTAGCCGAGGAGGCTCTGCTGCTCGTCAGGGTCCGCGGCGCGCCACACGCCGCGCGCAATGTCGTCCGCGGAGATGATCGTGTACGGCGGCGGGTGGAGGTCGTCCTCGTCGAGGAGCCACGCAGCGTGGAAGACCTGCATCGCCTGGTGTGTGTCGAGCGTCGGCACGATCTGCGTGATCGAGCCGAGATTCCGGTAGATGAATTCACACAGGCGCCGGTTGTCGTCCGGCGCCCCCGGCACGACCAGCTCGAACCCGGGCGTGCAGAACGTGTTCTGCGCATCGACGGCGAGCAGTCCGATTCGCGTCGAATCCTCCCGCGCCGGCCGGAGCCTGTGCTCCCGCGCCCACAGCTCGGCCTCGAGTGAGCGCTCCTCGTACGCCACGTGCCACACCTCGGCGACGCGGCTCGGATCCCAGTGCGGGGGGAGTGGCAGTTCCATGCGTCCAGCGTACTAATGGAACACCGGCCGGGTGCCGATGGAGCCAGCGATGCTTCTCGCCTCGCTCGGTCACGAGATCAGCCAGGGCGTCCTCACGTGGCTGCCGCTCGTCTTCTTCGCGCTGATCGTCGCCATCCTCTGGCGGACGATCCAGCTGATGCCGCGCGTGAAGCCGAACCTGGTCGAGCCGAACTCGAAGGGGTCGGTCACCTTCGGCGACGTCGCCGGGGTCGAGGACGCGAAGGCGGAGCTTCAGGAGGTGGTCGACTTCCTGCGCGATCCGAAGCGCTTCGAGCGCCTCGGCGCGCGTGTCCCGAAGGGCCTGCTCCTCTATGGCCCGCCGGGCACCGGAAAGACGCTGCTCGCCAAGGCCGTGGCGCACGAGTCGGGGGCGAGCTTCTACTCGCAGAGCGCCTCGGCGTTCGTGGAGATGTTCGCCGGCCTCGGCGCCTCCCGCATCCGGAAGCTCTTCGACACGGCGCGGAAGCACGCGCCTTCGATCATCTTCATCGACGAACTCGACGCCGTCGGCGCCGCGCGTACCGGGCACGGTTTCAACCGCGAGCAGGACCAGACGCTGAACCAGCTCCTCGTCGAGCTGGACGGCTTCGGCACGGGCGACCAGGTCGTCGTGATGGGGGCGTCGAACCGCATCCAGGACCTCGACCCCGCGCTGCTCCGCCCCGGTCGTTTCGACCGACAGCTGCTCGTCGCGCCGCCCGACCTCGCAGGGCGCGAGAAGATTCTCCAGGTCCACACGCGCGGCAAGCCGCTGGCGGACAACGTCGACCTGACGTCCGTCGCGCGCCAGACCGCGGGGCTCGCGGGCGCCGACCTCGCGAACATCTGCAACGAGGCCGCGATCTTCGCCGGCCGGAACAACCTCGACCGGATCGGCCAGCCCGAGTTCGAGGCGGCGATGGAACGCGTCGTCGCGGGCCTCCAGCAGCGGCGCGTGGTCACCGAGAAGGAGAAGCGGATCCTCGCCTACCACGAGGCCGGACACGCGCTGATGTCGTACCTGATGGGCGACGCCCTGCCGGTGCAGAAGGTGACGATCGTCTCGCGGGGCCAGGCGCTCGGCTACACGCTGAACCTGCCGACCGAGGACCGCTACCTGCACACGAAGGAGGAGCTCCTCGACATCCTCAAGGTCTACCTCGCAGGCCGCGCGGCGGAGCAGGTCGTCTTCGGGCGGGTGACGAACGGTGCGGCGAACGACCTCGAGAAGGCAACGGGGCTCGCGCGGTCGATGGTCTTCGAGTACGGCATGGGCGACGCGGTCTCGTCCCGCACGATGCGCGCGGACAACTACGCGCTCTCCGAGGAGACGAAGCGCCTCCGCGACGCCGAGCAGGCGCGGCTGACGGACGAGGCGTTCGACGAGGCGATCCGCCTGCTGACCAAGCATCGGGTGCACCTCGACCGGCTCGCGGCGACGCTGCTGGAGAAGGAGACGCTCGGCAAGGACGAGCTCGACGCGCTCCTGGCGGACATCGAGCCGGAGTCACGTGCCGCCGAGACGATCGGCACCGTCCGCGCGCTCCCGTAGCGGCCGGATAGCATCGCGCCGGTGATCGGCGTTCACCATGTCGGCGTCGCGGTCGAGGATCTCGACGAGGCGATCGAGAGCTACGGGCGGCTCTTCCAGGCCGAGGTCGACGGCCGCCAGACTCAAGACGAGCAGGGAGTCGAGGCTGCGTCGCTTCGCGTCGGCGACGGCCACGTCGAGCTGCTCGCCGCACTCGCGCCGGACACCCCCGTCGGTCGCTTCCTCGCCAGGCGGGGCCCGGGGATGCACCACATCGCGTACGAGGTGGAGGACCTCCCGATCGAGCTCGCGCGGCTCGAGGGGGAGGGGGCGCACCTGATCGACACCGCGCCGCGTCCGGGTCTCTTCGGGATGCAGGTCGCGTTCGTCCATCCGGACGCCGTTCACGGCGTCCTCTCCGAGGTCGTTTCCCGTGGCTGACCGCACCCGGATCGAGATCGGCTTCGACGGCGGCCAGGTGCTGAGTCTCATCGCTCCGACCGAGGAGGTCGACCGGCTGGAGCAGGCGCTCGGGGGCGGCCAGGAGGGTGCGTATGCGCTCGACGTCGAGGACGGTCGCTACACGGTCTCGCTGCGGCGGGTGGTCTACGTCAAGCGGTTCGCTCGTGAGGGCCGCGTCGGCTTCGGCGCCTAGATGACTGACCGGGAAATCTCGCGCGCCCGGCTGCGCGATCTGGTCGTCTGGGCCGCACCGGCTGCGCGGCCGGAGGCCGCTCCACCGGCGCGTCCGCTTCGCGCGCCGACCCCGTCACCGTTACCTTCCAGGTAGCGGCAACGGGCTCGGCGCACCACCCAGAGTGGTCAGCTCGCGCCCCGGGGCGGACGAGCTTTCCCGGTCAGCCATCGAGTTACGGGCTCGCGCGAGGCGGGCATGCCCGTTGAGTGGGTTCTTTAGTGGCTGAACGACTCGAGATGGAGCAGCTCGTCAAACGCGGTCAGGAGGGTGACCGCGATGCGCTCGAGGAGCTCTACCTCGAGCACTTCGACCGCATCTACAGCTACCTGCACATGACGGTCGGCAACCGGCACGACGCCGAGGACCTGACGACGCAGACGTTCCTGAAGATGCTCGAGTCGATCGGGCGCTTCCGGTGGGGGACGGCGCCCTTCTCCGCCTGGCTCTTCCGGATCGCGCACAACCTGGCGATGGACCACTTCCGGGCCCGGCGTCGGTGGCAGCCGGAGGAGGAGGTGCCCGAGCCGCCCGACGCGATCGAGCTCTCGGCCGAGGACGAGGCCATGCGGGTGCTGTCCGGCGAGAGCATGCTCGAGCTGATCGACCAGCTCTCCGACGAGCAGCGGCAGGTGCTGATCCTGAAGTTCGTCTTCGACTTCTCGAACGTCGAAGCGGCGACCGTGCTCGACAAGACGGAGGGCGCGGTGAAGTCGCTCCAGCATCGGGCCCTCGCCTCGCTGCAGCGGCACGTCGCCAAGAGCTAGCTTCAGTCGGTGCCCCTCGACGTCGGCATCGTCGGCCTGCCCGGCTCGGGCAAGACCGCGCTGTTCAACGCGCTGACGCGCGGAGGGGCGTCGGAGCACGAGCGGAAGGAGCACGTCGGGATGGCGCCGATCGCGGACGAGCGGCTGGAGCAGGTCGCGGTGATCGAGCGGTCGGCGAAGGTGACGCCGGCGACGATCCGCGTCGTCGACGTGCCGGGCACCGGGCCGGCGCTGCTCGGCAACCTACGCCGGTCGGACGCGCTGCTCGTCGTCGTCCGCGACCCGGACGACGGCGCGAACCTGGAGCTCGAGCTGCTCGTCGCCGATCGCGACCACGTCGAGAAGCGGCTCGAACGTGTCCGTTCCCAGGCGAAGTCAGGCGACCCGAAGCTGCGCCAGGAGGTGCAGGACCTGGAGGCGCTTCTCGCCCACGTGGACGCCGGCGGGTCGATCGCCGACTACGGCGGGACGATGCCGCCCGAGCTCGAGCCGCTGGCGACGAAGCCGCGCGTGGTCGTCGAGAACGGGCCTGCCGGCATCGACGTCGACCTCGAGGAAGAGCTCGCCGAGCTCGACCCCGAGGAGGCGGCCGCCTTTCGCGACGGCGGCCGATCCGCGCTCGAGGAGGTCGTGCTCCGGCTGAAGGAGTCGCTCGACCTCGTCACGTTCTTCACCGCAGGCGACACGGAGGCGCGCGCGTGGACGCTTCGTCGCGGCCAGACGGCGCTGGACGCGGCCGGGACGATCCACACCGACATCGCCCGCGGCTTCATCCGCTGCGAAGTGATCCGCTGGAACGATTTCGTCCAGTGCGGCTCACGCGCGGAGGCGGCCAAGCGCGGGCTCCAGCGGCTGGAGGGAAAGGACTACGTCGTCGAGGACGGCGACGTGCTGAACATCCGCTTCAACGTCTAGCCGGCCGAGATCGCCGCCGCACCCGCGATCGCGACCACGGCGCCGCCCCGCTGGACGAGCGTCAGCCGTTCGTGCAGGAACACGCGGGCGAGGATCGCCACCAGCACGGGGTAGAGCGCGCCGAGCACGGCGACGACGCTGAAGAGGCCCTTGGTCGTCGCGATCGCGAAGAAGATCGTCGCGCCGCTGTCGAGCAGGCCGACGAGCGCGAGCGTCGGCCACACGGTCCCGGGCGCGGCCGGGCGCCGGGCGAACACGGCCCCGAGCACGACCACGCTCGAGGCGATGCGGAGGATGAACGTCGCCCAGTACGGGTCGACGTTGCTCGCGGCCTCTAGGCCGACCTGCGAGCTGCCGAACGTGACGGCGGCGAGGAGCGCGAGCCCGGCACCGACCGCTGCGCGGCCGCGCGCACCCTCTGCGCCGGGCTCCCAGCCCGCGAACGCCACGCCGACGAGTGCAAGCGCGATCCCGGCGAGCTGGATCGCCCCCGGGCGCTCGCCCCGTGAGAGCCCCACCGTCAGCGGGATCAGCGGCGACGTGGCCGTGATCGGCGCGACGATCCCCATCGATCCGACCGCCAGCCCGCGGTAGAGCGCGCCGATCCCCACCGCACCGCCGAGGCCGCCGAGGATCGCCCACAGCACGGCGAGCCCGTGGGGAGGCGCGTCCCAGCGGATCAGGACGATCAGCCCGAGCAGCGCGAGCCCGGTGGGCTGCGAGACGGCGAGGACGGTCAGCACCGAGATGCGGCGCGTCTTCAGGCCGCCGAAGAAGTCGGAGACTCCCCAGGACGCGCTCGCGGCGAGCGCGAGAAGGACGGCGGCCAATCGGGGTCGGGTTAGCTCGTCTCGACCGGCCGCGTCGCGGCGACTGCGTCGAGCTGGTTCGCGTGATAGAGGACGGCCGCCTCGGCGGTCCTGGCCGCCCGGGCGTCGTGGTGCGAGGCGACGGCGTGGAGCAGCTCGGCGCGCGCGACGCCGTCGAGCGCCTCGGTGCGCTCCTCGATCAGTCGGAGGCCGAGGTGAACGTGACCGAGGAGGCGGCCTTCGGGCGTCGGGCGGAAGCCCGGTCCCGGCTCGAGCTCGGCGGTTCGGCCGACGTCGTGGAGGAGCGCGGCCGCCAGCAGGAGATCCGCGCGCAGCCGCGGGTGGAGCTGGCTGAGCTCGCGGCAGATCGACGCCACGCCGACGGTGTGCTCGAGCAGGCCGCCGGCGTAGTCGTGGTGTCCGTCCGGCGCGGCGGGCAGGAGCCGGAGCCGGCGGCGAAGCTCGACGTCGCCGGCGAAGCGGTCGACCGCCGCCCGCAGGCCGGGATGCGCGATCTCCGCGGCGAGGAACTCGAAGAAGCCGTCGAGCTCGTCCGGGTCGCGGCGCATCGCCGGCGCGAGACCAGCGGGATCCGCGGTGGGCTCCGGCGCGATCGAGCGAACCTCGAGCTGGAGGCGGTCGCGGTAGCGCTCGACGCGCCCGAGCACACGCACCGCGTCCCCCTCGCCGAAGCGCTGGTCGAGCAGGTCGACGTCGTTCCAGACGCGTCCCTCGATCCGTCCGCTCGGATCGACGAGCTCGAGCGCGAGGTACGGCGAGCCGGCCTTCGTGCGCAGGCGGCGCTTGCGCGCCACCGCGTACACGCCCTCGACGACGCGATCGGCGGCAAGCTCGGCGATCGTGCTCACCGCGCCAGTCTAGGCTCGAAAGCGGCTGCTAGGGTCCCTGGCCGTGGCAGCGGTGAAGCCGTTCCAGGCGCTGCGCTACGACGAGCGGAAGGCGGGGCCGCTTGCCTCTCTCGTCGCTCCGCCGTACGACGTGATCTCGCACGAGGACCGCGAGCGCTACCTGACGCGCAGCCCGTACAACGTCGTCCACCTTTCCCTTCCGGACGACGAGGGGGAGGCTGCTCGGGAGCTGGCGGAGTGGCGCGAGGCGGGTGTGCTCGTCCGCGACGAGGAGCCGGCCTTCTGGTGGCTCGCCCAGGATTACGTTGGACCCGACGGGGTGGCGCGACGCCGTGACGGGCTCGTCGTCGCACTGCGGGTTGAGCCGTACGAGACCGGCTCGGTCCGGCCGCACGAGCGGACGCACGCCGGACCGAAGGAGGGACGGCTGCGTCTCCTCCGCGCCCTGCGCACGCACGTCGAGCCGATCTTCCTGCTCTACGAGGGCTCGCTCGACGCGCCCCGCGGCGAGCCCGACCTGGAGGCGGAGCTCGACCGCGTCCGCAGCCGGCTGTGGCGGCTCGAGGGCGACGCGCCGCCGGAGCTGGCGGACGCAGAGCTGCTGATCGCGGACGGCCACCACCGTTACGAGACCGCTCTCGCGTTCCACGAGGAGGACGGCACCGAGGAGAGCGCCTGGCTGCTGGCGGTCCTCGTCCCGACGGCGCAGAAGGGCCTGACGATCTTCCCGACGCACCGGATCGCGGCACGGACGAAGCCTCTCCCGCCGCTCGACCCGAACCCGAACGGCGACGAGCGCGCGGTCGCGGAGGTCTACACACGCTCCGGGTCGGGCTACCTGCACGGCGAGCCTGGCGAGCTCGACGCGGAGCTCGTCGCGCGCTACGCCGGGGAGGTGCGGTACACGCCGTCGGCCGACGAGGCCCGCGCAGCCGTCGACTCCGGCGAGGCGGAGGCTGCGTTCCTGGTTCGTCCGCCGAGCGTCCAGCAGATCGCGGCGCGGGCGCGCGCCGGGCAGACGATGCCCCAGAAGACGACGTTCTTCTATCCGAAGCTGACCTCGGGGCTGCTCTTCCTCCCGCTTGACTAGCCTCGACTGGCTGGCGACGTGCCGCGCGGCGGTGGAGGACGTGCGCGGCGTGCTCGCCGAGCTTCCGACCCGCGGCGACCGCGAGCCCGTCGTCGGTGCCGGGAAGGGCGGGGACGACACGACGGCGATCGACGCCGCGGTCGAAGGTGCGGTCGTCGCCCGGTTCGACGCCGAGGCCGGCGACTTCACGCTCGTCTCCGAGGAGCTCGGCCGCCGTGGGGGGGCCGACGGCAGGTGGGTCGTCCTCGACCCGATCGACGGGTCGATCAACGCGAAGCGCGGGCTGCCTTTCTTCTCGCTCTCGGTCGCGGTTGCCGAGGGCGGAACGATGGATGACGTCGTCTTCGGCTACGTCTACGACTTCGGCAGCTCGGAGGAATGGACGGCGCAGCGTGGGGGCGGGGCGCGGTTGAACGGCGTGCCGCTGGACGGCGACCGGCCGAAAGAGCGAATCGAGATCCTGTCCCTCGAGGCGACGCGCACCGACCTGGTCGCACGGCACGCGCCGCCGTTCGTCGGGCTGGCCCACCGGCTGCGCATCTTCGGATCGCTGGCGCTCTCGCTGTGCCACCTCGCCGACGGCCGCGTCGACGCGGTGTGCTCGCTGAAGCCTGCACGCTCGGTCGACATCGCCGCGGCGCAGCTCGTCGTGCGCGAACGTGGGCTCGCGATCGAGCTTCCGGACAAGCCGCCGTTCGGTGCTGCGCCGCTCGACCTGTGGGACGTTCACGCGTCGTCGCCGCGGGAACCGGCGACGTGTGCGCACTGGTAGCGGCGGCGTTGTCCGCATAGGCTGCTCCGGCTGGAACTACAAGCACTGGCGCGAGGTCGTGTACCCCAAGGGTCTCCCGCCGGCGCGCTGGCTGGAGCACTACGCGACGCTCTTCGACACGGTGGAGGTGAACACCACCTTCTACCGGCTCCCGACGGTGAAGGCGGTCGCGAGGTGGGTCGAGCAGAGTCCGCCCGGCTTCCTGTTCGCGGTCAAGGCGAGCAGGTACCTCACGCACCTGAAGAGGCTCATGGACATGGGCGAGCCGGTGCGGCGGTTCTACGAGCGGATCGAGCCGCTGACGCGCTCGCCGAAGCTCGGGCCGGTGCTGTGGCAGCTGCCGCCGAACTTCCCGCGGAACGACGAGCGGCTCGCGTTCGCGCTCGAGCACTTGCCGCCCGGGCGGCACTGCTTCGAGTTCCGGCATCCGAGCTGGTTCGTCGAGGAGGTCTATGCCTCGCTCCGTCGACACGGGGTCGCGCTGGTGATCGGCGATGACCCGCGGCGGCCGTTCCAGAGCCGTGAGGTGACCGCCGGCTTCACGTTTCTGCGCTTCCACCACGGCGGCGGCGACGGGAACTATTCGCACCGGCAGCTCGGCGTGTGGGCGCGGCGGATCGAGGAGTGGCGCCGCGAGCTCGACGTGTACGCGTACTTCAACAACGACTGGGGCGGGTTCGCGGTCGAGAACGGGCTGTGGCTTCGGGAGCGGCTCGGGGCGTAGCATTCCGGCGGTGAGGGTCGGGCTCGCCGTGCTGTGCATCCTCGGCCTGGCGCTTCCCGGCGCAGTCGAGGCGGCGCCGATCTTCAAGGCGACGCTGATCGCGTCGACGCACACGCCGAAGGTGAATACGAACTGGTTCTACGTCCTCAGCGTCACGGACGCGAAGGGGAAGCTGGTCAAGGCGAGCGTGACCGCCCAGCTCGTCGACCCGTTCGGCGGAGTCCACGCGGTCGAGTTCGGCTGCTGCAAGGCAACGCTCGCGAAGCACATGTTCACCGGCGTGTTCGGCGACTACGTCAAGTTCCCGCCGGAGGCGCAGGGGGTCAAGCTCGTGTTCCGCCTGACCGTGACGGCGCTCGGCGCGAAGCGCGTCTTGGCGTACCGGATCAATCCGCGGTGACGAGCCGCCAGGGCGGCGCCGAGGTCGTCGTCGAGCACCTCTCCCGCTCCTTCGAGGACGGCCGGATCGCGGCCCTCGCGGACGTCTCCTTTCGCGTCGAGCCGGGCGAGTTTGTCGCCGTCACGGGGCCGTCCGGCTGCGGGAAGAGCACGCTTCTCAACCTGATCGGCGCGCTGGACCGGCCGAGCGGCGGCCGGATCGTCGTCGCCGGCGGCGAGGTCGGCGCGGTCGACGGCCCGCGCTACCGGGCGACCGTCGTCGGCTTCGTCTTCCAGTTTCACAACCTGATCCCGACCCTGACCGCGCTCGAGAACGTCCAGGTGCCGATGCTGGGCCAGGGCCTCCCGCGCAGCGCACGAGTCGAGCGCGCCCGGGCCCTGCTCGCGGAGATTGGGCTCGCCGCGCGCGAGCGCAGCTACCCGCCGACGCTCTCCGGCGGCGAGCGTCAGCGCGTCGCGGTCGCCCGGGCGCTCGCGAACGAGCCGCGGCTGCTGCTCGCAGACGAGCCGACGGGCGCGCTCGACACGGCGACGGGCGGACAGATCGTCGAGCTCCTCCAGAGCGTGCGAGCGCAGCGCGGCACGACGGTGCTGCTGGTCACGAACGATCCGGACGTCGCCGTGCGAGCCGACCGGACGCTGGCGATCCGCGACGGCCGGGTTGCGGACGCCCCTGTCCAGAACGGACATGGCAGGGGTCAGACCCCTTAACAATCGCTACTCGCGCCGCAGCGCCTCGATCGGCGTCAGCCTGATCGCCCGCCACGCGGGGTAGAGCGCTCCTAGCAGCGCGACGCCGAGCGCGAACGCGAGGCCCCATGCGAACACACCGCCGGTGAAGCTCGCGTCCGTCAGGCTCGAGAGCGAGCTGTGCTCGGTGAACAGGACGGCGGCGCCCCAACCACCGAGGAGGCCGATCCCGAGCGCGAGCAAGCCGATCCCGAGCGACTCGCTGACGATCAGCGCCGCGATTCGCGCCGAGCTCCACCCGACGGCGCGCATGATCCCGATCTCGCGGGTCCGCTCGAAGACCGCCATCGCCATCGTGTTCGTGACGCCGATCCCGCCGATGATGAGCGCGAGCAGCGAGAAGATCCAGCCGGCCGTGACGATCAGGCGGCTCGACGTGTCGACCTTGACCGCCTGCCCGGGCTCGATCACCGCCGTCACGCCGGAGAACTGCCGCTCCAGCCGCGCAGCGACGGCCTTGGGCGTTGCGCCGAGCTCGACGATCACACCGAGCGTCGTCACCTCGTGCGGCCGCTGGGCGAGCGCCTGCACCGTCGCGAGCGGCAGGACCACGCCGCGGTCGACGAAGCGGTTGCCGCTGTGGAAGACGCCCGCGACGCGGAACGTGCGCCGCCCGACCTGCACGTCGCCGCCGACCCGGAGGTGGTAGATGCGCGCGGCTCCGTCGCCGACGAGCGCTTCGACCCGGTTCGGCCTTCGCCCCGAGACGACGACCAGCCGCCGCTCCGGAAACTCCCCCTGTGCATAGCCGAAGAGCAGCGACGACTCGCTTCCCTCGACCTCGCCGACGAGGAGGAAGATCCGCGCGACCCGCGCCACGCCCGGCGTCGAGCGCACGCCGTCCGCGAGCCCTTCCGGCAGCAGCGAGCGCGTCAGGTCGGAGGCTCCCTCCTGGAAGAGCCCGAAGTCCGAGCGCCCGACGTGGATCAGCTCGTTCGCGGTCTGCTTGACGCCGTTGGTGATCGAGAGCAGCGCGACGATCAGCCCGACGCCGATCGCGACGCCGCCCACCGTGAGGGCGGTCCGAACCTTCCGCCGGAGGAGGTTCTTGAGCACCAAGCCCGGCCAGGTCACGGCGCAAATCCTCTCATTGGCTACGCTCAAGCCAGGATGCAGCCCAATCGCGACGAGATCCTGAAGGCGCTCGAGAACGTGATCGACCCCGAGCTCCGGCGTCCCGTGACCGAGCTCGACATGGTGCGCGACGTCGAGATCGACGGCGGCGACGTCTCGGTGACGATCGCGCTCACCGTCGCCGGCTGCCCGCTCCGCCAGAGCTTCCAGGACCAGGTCGTCGAGCACGTCGGCAAGGTCGCCGGCGTCGAGCGCGTGCGGCTCGGGTTCGACGTGATGAGCCCCGAGGAGAAGGCGGCGCTCGCGTCGCGCCTGCGCGGCGGCGTGGCCGAGCGGTCGAAGGGCATCTCGCTCGACCGCTCGACGCGCGTGCTCGCGGTCGCGAGCGGCAAGGGCGGCGTCGGCAAGTCGTCGCTGACGGTCAACCTCGCGGCGGCGTTCTCGCGGCTCGGCCACCGCACCGGCGTCCTCGACGCCGACATCTACGGCCACTCGATTCCGCACATGCTCGGGATCGCCCAGAAGCCGGTGGTCGTCGACAAGATGATCGTGCCGCCCGTGAAGGGCGACCTGAAGCTGATGTCGATCGGCTTCTTCCTCGACGACAACTCGCCCGTGATGTGGCGCGGCCCGATGCTGCACCGCGCGCTCGAGCAGTTCCTCTCGGACGTCCACTGGGGCGAGCTCGACCTGCTGCTCGTCGACATGCCGCCGGGTACGGGAGACGTCTCGATCTCGCTGGGCCAGCTGCTCCCGCGCGCGGAGGCGGTGATCGTGACGACGCCGCAGCCGCTCGCGCAGGAGGTCGCGGCCCGCGCTGCGGTGATGGCCCAGAAGACGGAGATGCGCCTCGTCGGCGTGATCGAGAACATGACCTCCGAGGTTTTCGGTGAAGGCGGGGGCGAGCGGCTCGCGGAGCAGCTCGGCGTGCCGCTGCTGGGTCACGTGCCGCTCGATCCGCGCCTGCGCGAGTGCGGGGACGACGGCGAGCCGCTCCTCTGGGCCGAGCCCGACTCGGACACGGCGCAGACGATCCTCGCGATCGCCGAGTCGATCCACGCGGCGCGGCGCACGTTCAAGCCGCTGCCGGTTCTGAGCTGACCGACGTCCTCGAGCGGCTCGCGGCGCTCGGCTTCTCCGAGCGCGACGCCAGCACGATCGCCGACCACTTCCTCGACGCCGAGCGCCGCGGCAAGTCCGGCCACGGGCTCGCGCGGCTGGAATGGCTCGAGCAGCTTCCGGACGTCGACCCGACGGCCCGGCCCGTGCGCGTCTTCGCCGAGCCCGGTTACGAGCGCTGGGACGGTCGCGGCGCGCTCGGCTACCTCACCCTGGCCGCGATCTGCGCTGCGCAGCTCGCCGACCCGCCTGAGCACGCGCGGGTGGTCGTCGCGTCACGCTGCTTCCCGACCGGCGCCCTCGGCTACTGGGTCCGCAGGCTCGCCGACGGCGGACTGCTCGCCGCGCTGACCGCAACCTCCCCGCGGCGGCTCGCGTCGCCGGACGGCGGCCCGCCGCTCACTGGGACCAATCCGATCGCGATCGCGGTGCCGAGCTCGGACGGTCGCCCGCTGGTTGCCGACGTGTCGATGGGCCGGGTCACGCACGGGGACGTCCTCGCCGGCACCGCCCCGCCCGAGGAGCTCGTCCCCTTCGGCGGCGACCGCGCCTACAAGGCGTTCGCGCTCGCTGTCGGGCTGGAGCTGCTCGTCTCCGCCCTCGCCGGCGAGGAGCACGGCGCGCTCCTCGTGGTCGCACGCCCGGAGTTCGACCCGGTTCCCGCGCTACGCGCTCTTGCCGGCGCCGTTCGGCTGCCCGGCGATCGCTAGCACCCGCGGGTCGTCCCGGACGGCATCGAAGTCCGAGTCGCCTGCCGCGTACTCCGCGACCCGTTCGGGCTCGAGCTCGTGTGCACGCTGGAGCTCGGCGATTCCGGCCTCGCGGTCGCCGTGGAGGACCTCGAAGCACGCGAAGTTGTAATGCCCTTGCCACTCGTCCGGGCGCGCCGCGACAGCACCCTGAATCAGCTCGCGCGCCTTGTCGATCTGACCCTGATCGGCATAGGACATCGCGGCGAAGATGTTCTCCCACGGCGAGGGCTCGAACACCACGCCCGGCTTGGCGCCGACGGCGAGGACGGCGGTGCCGTCCTCGGTCGCGACCGCGCCGCGCTTGGTCCCCGGCCGCGCGAAGACGAGCGTGCCGGGGCCTGCCTCGACCTCGTCGTCGCCGAGCGTGAACGTCACCCGCCCGCGGAGGACGACGTACATCTCCTCGTGGCCGTCCCGCTCGTAGTGCTCCTCCAGGACGCGCTGGCCCGCGCGCGCCGTGTATGCGTTCGTCCCGAACGCGGTGATCCCGAACCGGCGCCGCACCGGGCGCCAGACGAACTCGCCCTGGTTGACCGGCAGCTCCTCGAGCTCGTCGATGTGCGCCACCTCGTAGCCCTTGCTCATGCCTTCGCCTCCCTGAGTGCCTCGAGTACGACCGGATCGATCCGGTCGACGCCCTCTACGCGGTCCTCCAGGTTCTGCTCCCCGGACCAACGCGTGAACGTCTGGGCCAGTTCCCCGTCGTAGCCCAGCCGCTGGAGACGGTCGCGCAACTCCGTCGCGAGCGCCTCGTCGACGTCGATCCACTCCTCCTTCGGCGTCGTGCCGAAGAGCGCGTCGTGCAGCCTGTAGATCCGGCGGAGCTCCTCGAGCGGCCGCTCGTGGTCGTCGACTCGCAGGTCGACGAGAACGTCCGACAGCTTCGCGTACCCGCCGTCGCGCTCGACGACGAGCAACGCGGCCGACTGCTGCCCGCGGCTGTCGCCGCCGGCCGCCTGGGCCGCGTCGAGGCAGGCGAGCAGTCGCACCGCGAGGGGCTTGCCGGCGGTCGCTTCGAATGTCTCCGCGAGGGCGTCGACGGTTGCAGCGGAGACGAGGATGTTCCCCTGCGCCGCGTAGCCGGCGCCCGTGCGCCCGCCGGCCCACTCGTGGCAGTCGCTCCCGGTGTACGTCGCCGATTGTCCGTGGCCGTCGACGACGCCGAGCTGGCGCTGCGCGCGGCCGTCGTCGGCCTTCGTCAGGCGCGCGACGACCTCCTCGGCCGCGAGACCCTCACGCAGAAGCGCCAGTCCGTCGGGGCCGTAGCGGGGATTCGCATAGGACTGCGTCGCGATCGCGCCGACGTGCGGCTCGGCCGACGGCACGACCGAGCCGACGGCGAGGAACTTCGACTGGACGCCGACGCCCCACTGGCCCGCCTCGAGATCGCAGGCGACGATCGAGTACGTCGCGACCGGCTCAGTCGCCATACGTGAGCTCGGTCAGGTCGAGGTCGAGCAGGTCGCGATGCTCCGACGGAACGAGGACGCACGCGACCTCGGGCCGCGCCAGCGCCCCCTTCACCGCCTCAGGCGTTGAGGCGTGCGCGGCGACCGGGCGACCGGCTGAGTGCGCCGCCCTGATCTCCTCATCAGTCGCGCCCTCCGCCCACAGCACGTCGTCGGGCAGCTCGAGCTCTCCTTCGACCGCGATCTCGGGGACCTGCCTGCCTGTCGCCCCGAGCCAGCGTTCCCTCAAAGGTCGACCGTCTCGCCGGGTTGTGGCGCGATCACCTCGACGCCGGGCGCGAGGCGCCGGAGCTCGTCGGGCGTCCCGTGGAGGAGCGGGAACGTGCCGTAGTGACAGGGCACGCAGCGCTTCACGCCGAGCAGCTCGAGCGCGACGGCGGCCTCGCGCGGCCCCATCGTGAAGTGGTCGCCGATCGGCAGCACCGCGACGTCCGGCTCGTAGATCCGGCCGATCAGCTGCATGTCGCCGAAGACGTTCGTGTCGCCGGCGAAGTAGAGCTTGAAGCCGTCCTCGAGCTCGATCACGATTCCCGCCGGCTCGCCCGCGTACGTGCCGTCCTCGGTGCTGCTCGAGTGGTTCGCGTCGGTGAGCGTGAGCTTGATCCCGTCGACCTCGACGGTGCCGCCCTTGTTCGGCGCGTGCGCCATGCCCTCGGCCTCGGCGCCCTGGCTTGCCAGCCAGCCGCGGAGCTCGACGAGTGCGACCACCGGCGGCTTGAACTTCTTCCAGAGGTCGACCGTCTCGCCGACGTGGTCGCCGTGACCGTGCGTGACCGCGATCAGGTCGACGCGCTCGGGCTCCTTCTCCGCCTCCGGGCACGTCGGGCCGGACAGCCACGGGTCGACGTAGACCCGTTTGCCGCCCGGGCTGTCGAGGCGGAAGGAAGCGTGTCCGAGCCAGGTGAGCGGAACGGCCATCGGCCGCGCAATCTAACGAAGGAACGTCCGGCCCTGCGGCGAAGCTTGGAGCCGTGACGCGGCGTGAGCTCCTCCCGATGGCGCTCGTTCTCCTCGCGACCATCGCCGACGCCGCCGGTGCCTCGACCGTCGCGTTCTACTTCCTGCTCGCGTCGGTGCCCGCGATCGTCGTCGTGGGGCTGGCAACGCTGGAAGAGCTCGTGCAGGGGGGCCGGCCCAACAGGCGCGTCGCGGGGGTTCTCTACGTCGTCGCGCTGGTGCTGGTGCTCGTCTCCGCGGCCTTGCGCGCGCCGATGCGGGCCGAGGGCTCGGTTCCGACCGCCGCGGTCTCGGCGGCGATCGCGTGCCTCTTCGTGTTCGGGCTCCAGCTGCTGATCAGCGGGATGCCGTCGATCGTGCGGACCTTCCGCCCGCAGCCCGCGCCGCGCGAGCTGCCGCTTTCCTAGATCGGCAGCGTCTCGAATGCGTGCCGTGCGAGGTCGATCAGCGGCTGCACGCCGAAGAACGAGCCGACCGAGACGGCGAGACACGCGACCACGCCGAGCTGGAGCAACGCATCCCGCGGCGGCTGGCCGCCGGCGGCGAGCTGCAGCTCCAGGCTCGAGCGCATGAAGAGCGCGCGCACGACGGCGAGGTAGTAGTAGAGGCTGACCGCCGTCGCGGCGACACCGACGATCACGAGCCAGATCCAGCCGTGGTCGTAGGCGGCCGAGAAGACGTAGAACTTGCCGAGGAACCCGCCGCCCACCGGCAGTCCGGCGAAGCCGAGCATGAACGCGGTCAGGGACACGCCGAGGAGGGGACGCTCCCAGCCCATCCCGGCGAGGTCGTCGATCGTCACTTCCTTCGCCAGCTCCCGCTCGCGCGCCGCGACGATCGCGAACGAGCCGATCGACATCGCCGAATACGGGATCAGGTAGTACAGGAGCGCCCGTCCGCCGAGCGCGTTGTGCGAGGCGACGCCGATCAGCATGAAGCCGGCGTGCGAGATCGACGAGTAGGCGAGCAGTCGCTTGATGTTCCGCTGGACGAGCGCGGCGAGGTTGCCGATGGCGAGCGAGGCGCACGCGATCACGGCGACCGCGATCGTCCAGAGGTCGGACTCCTGCGGGAACGCGGTGTAGAGGACCCGGAGCGTGAGGACGAGCGCCGCGACCTTGGTCGCCGCGGACATGAAGGCGGTCACCGAGGTGGGTGCGCCCTCGTAGACGTCCGGCGTCCACATGTGGAACGGCGCCGCCGACGCCTTGAAGCCGAGCCCGGCGATGATCATCGCCAGGCCGATCAGCAGGATCGTGTCGTCGGAGAGGCCGTTCGCCTGGACGGAGGCGGCGATGCTCGAGAACTCGAGCTGGCCCGTCGCGCCGTAGACGAGGGCCGAGCCGAAGAGGAGCACTGCCGAGCCGAACCCGCCGACGATCAGGTACTTCAGCCCGGCTTCGAGTGAGCGCTCCCGGTTGCTGTCGATCGCGCACAGGATGTACAGCGAGATCGAGAACCACTCGAGCCCGAGGAAGAGCGTCATCAGGTTGTTCGCCGCGGCGAGGAAGATCATCCCGCCGCCGGCCGCGCTGAGGAGCGCGTAGTACTCGGCGATGTGGCCCCTGGTGCGCTCGCCGTACGAGACGGCGACGGCGACCAGCCCGGCGCCGGCGATGATCAGCGCCGCCAGCGCGGCGAACCGATCGCGGCGGATCGTCTCGGCGATGATGCTCTCGCCGGTCGGGCTGTGGTTGTAGAGGAGTGCAGCGGCGACGAAGGTCCCGACGAACCCGCCGCCGGCGATGGTTGCCGCGGTCGCGCGCCTGGCGTGCTGCGGGACGAGCACGGCCACCATCAGGCACAGGCCGGCGGCGGCGAGCGGCGCGAGCGACGGCGAGAGCGCGAACCAGTCGACGGGCGGGCGGGCGATGGCGGCGATCACTTGCGCGCCGCCTGGATGATCGGCTCCGTGGTGGCCGTGGACTGCCGCACGCCGGCGGTGGCTCGGTCGCTGATTGCCGCCGGCCACGCGGAGAGGAACAGGAGCACGCCGACGAGCGGGACGAGGATCGCCAGCTCGGCGGGCCGGAGGTCGAGCGCGCTCTCGGACACCGCGGGGCCGGGGCGCTCGTGCAGCACTGCGGAGATCAGCCGCAGGACGTACATCGCGGCGAGCACGATCGCGACCGCGCCGATCACCGCGTAGAACCAGCCCTGGCGGAAGACGCCGGCGAGGATCGCGAACTCGCCGGCGAACGCGGTCGAGCCCGGCACCGCGAGCGCGATCACGCCCGTCGTCATCAGCACGGTTGCGAGTGCCGGACGTCCGCGGGCCATGCCGCCGAGCGCGTCGAAGCGCCCCGTCGTCGTGCGGCGCTCGACGGCACCGGCGAGCATGAAGAGCACCGCCGAGATCAGCCCGTGATTGATCATCTGCAGCACCGCGCCGTCGATCCCGAGGTCGTTCGTCGCGAACAGTCCGAGCGTGACGAGGCCGAGCTGCGCCAGCGACGAGTACGCGACGACGCCGCGGATGTCGGGTGCGCGGAACGCGAGCAGCGATCCGTAGACGAGCCCGATCGTCGCGAGGACGAGGATCGGCGTCCGGTAGCTCTCGACGCCGGCGGGGAAGAGCGTGAAGCAGATCCGCAGGAAGCCGAACGCCGCGGCCTTCGAGACGACGCCCGAGAGGACCGCTGACACCTCGGCCGGGGACTCCCGGTAGGCGTCTGGGAGCCAGCCGTGGAACGGGAAGAGCGGCGCCTTGACGATGAACGCGGCGGCGAAGCCGAGGAAGAGCCAGTCGCTCGCAATCGGGCCGCCGTCGATCATCGAGAACGTCCCTTGCTGGAGGCCGTAGACGATCACGGCCGCGAGCATCAGCAGCGAGCCCGCCATCGTGTAGATGACGAACTTGATCGTCGCCTCCATCCGGCGCGGTCCGCCCCACACGCCGACCAGCACGTAGAGCGGGATCAGCATCGCCTCCCAGAAGACGTAGAAGAGGAGGAGATCCTGCGCCGTGAAGACGCCGACGATCGCGCCGGTCAGGAAGAGCTGGAGGCCGTAGTACGCGCGTGGGCGGTCCCGTCCGGCCCAGAGCCCGTAGGCGATCGCGGCCGCCATCACGACGCTCGTCAGCCCGACGAGCCAGAGGGAGAACCCCTCGAACATCCCGACGTGGTAGGAGACGCCGAGGTCCTTGAACCAGGTCAGGCGGCTCGCCTCCTGCAGCCCGCCGCGGTCGAAGTCGAACCGCACGAGCGCCTCGATCCAGAAGCCGATCTCGAACAGCGAGAGCAGGAGCGCCGTGGGCGCGATCCAGACGCGCGGCATCGGGAGGAGCCAGATGAGCAACGCCCCACCGAGCGGAAGCAGGATCAGCGTGTCGGTGATCCAGCCGTGCGCGTTCATGAAGGGGTCAGACCCCTTAACGAACCAGCGGCGTCGTTACGCGCCGGCACTCGGCCGGTTCGGACCTGGCAGGGGTCAGACCCCTTAACAATTGGGTGCGGATTGCAACGAGTCTTCATCGCACTGCCACGAAGACGAGGACGAGGACCGCGAGGCCGGCCGTCAGGGCCAGCGCATACGACCGGACGAGGCCCGTCTGCAGCTCGCGAACGCGCAGGCCGGTCCAGCGCGCCAGACCGGTGACGCCTGCGATCGAGCCGCCGACGAGCGGGCCCTCCACGACCCAGTAGAGCGCCCTCGACAACCCGACCGCCGGCCAGTAGAAGAGCGCGTTGTAGAGCTCGTCGAAGTAGAACTTCCGCTCGAGAAGCCGGGACGGCTGCGGCGCGGGGTGGCGGCGCTCCGCGTAGATCCACCACGCGACCCCGATCCCGGCCGCACCGAGCACGACCGCCGCGATGCTCGCGACGGCCTCCTGCATGCCGCTCGCCTCGATGAGCGGCTCCGCGACCGGCCGCAGCCAGTCCGTCACCGGCGTCCAGACGCCCGCGAACTGCAGCCACCCGCCGATCGCGGCCAGCACCGTCAGCGCGCCGACCGTCAGATACATCGACCACTGCGCCACGCGGTCACCGTGCGCGTGAGGCGGGTGCTCCCGAACGTACGGCGACGGCTCGCCGCCGAAGACGACGAACAGCATCCGGAAGGTGTAGAGCCCGGTCAGGAACGCCCCGACGAGCCCCGCCGCAAACAGGAGCCCGCCGTACCAGCCGCGGTCGAGGGCGGCCGCCAGGATCGAGTCCTTCGAGAAGAAGCCGGAGAACGGCGGGATCCCAGCGAGCGCAAGCCCTCCGACCAGCATTGCCCACCACGTCCACGGCATCAGCGCCCGCAGCCCGCCCATCTTGCGGATGTCCTGCTCGCCCGCGAGCGCGTGGATGACGATCCCGGCCGCCATGAACAGCAGCGCCTTGAAGAACGCGTGGGTCATCAGGTGGAACATCGAGTTCGCGTACGCGCCGAGCCCCGCGCCGAGGAACATGTAGCCGATCTGCGACATCGTCGAGTAGGCGATCACGCGCTTGATGTCCGTCTGCACAAGGGCGATCAGCCCCGCCACCAGCAGCGTCGCCGCCCCCAGCCCGGCGGCGAGATCCTCGACCCGCGGCGCGAGCTCGAACAGCGGATGCGTCCGCACGATCAGGTACACGCCCGCCGTGACCATGGTCGCCGCGTGGATCAGTGCGCTGACCGGCGTCGGCCCCTCCATCGCGTCCGGGAGCCACGTCTGCAGCGGGAGCTGGGCCGACTTCGCGACGGCGCCGCCGAGGAGCCCGAGCGCGACCAGGTTGAGCACCGTCGAGCTCAGCCCGTGCGAGCGCTGGAAGGCGAGCCCGTACTCGAGCGTGCCGGTCTTCTGGATCAGCACGAAGAATCCGAGCGCCATCGTCGCGTCCCCGAACGCGTTCATCACGAACGCCTTCTTCGCCGCCGCGACCGCCGACGGCCGCTCGTGCCAGAACCCGATTAGCAGGTACGACGAGAGGCCGACGAGCCCCCAGCCGACGAGCAGGAGCAGAAGATTCCCGCCCTGGACGAGCATCAGCATCGAGAAGACGAAGAGCGACATGTACGCGAAGTACCGGCGCTCTTCGTTGTCGCCGTCCATGTAGCCGATCGAGTACGCGACGATCAGCGATCCGACGCCGGCGACGATCAGCATCATCATCACGGAGAGCGGGTCGGTCAGGATCGAGAGGCCGACCTTGAAATCCCCGGTCTGCAGCCAGGTCCACGCGGTCGAGAGCTCGCTGCGATCCTCGTGTGCTCGCCCCCACATCGCGAAGAAGGCGACCACCGCCGCGACGAACGCGCCCGCGCACGAGGCCGTCGCGATCCACCCCGCCATCCGACGCGAGATGGTCGTGCCGAGGAGCGTGATCGCCACCGCCGACCCGAGCGGCAGGAACAGGCAGACCCAGGCGGCGGCGGTCACGTCTACCCGCGCAGCGTCGAGAGCTTGTCGACGTCGAGGTCGAGCCGCCGCCGCGCCATGGCGACGATCAGCCCGAGGCCGACGACGACCTCGGAGGCCGCGACCGCCATCACGGCGAGCGCGAAGATCTGGCCGTCGCCCCGCCCGAAGTGACGCGAGAACGCGATCAGCGCCAGGTTCCCGCCGTTGAGCATGATCTCGAGCGAGAGCAGCACGATCAGCGGGCTGCGCCGGATCAGCACGCCGAGGGCCCCGGTCGCGAATAGGAAAGCGGAGATGATCAGATAGCCGGCGACGTCAGGCCCGAGCATCCGCGTCTCCCGTCGACGCTTCGTCCCGCGCCTGGCTGCCCAGGATCACACCGCCGACCGCGGCGACGAGCAGGACGACCGACGTGATCTCGAACGCGAGCAGGTGGTCGGTGAGGAACAACCGGCCGATGTCCCCGGGGCTGCCGAACCCCCGCTCGATGTCGGCACTGCTCGACAGGCGTCCCTGCGCCTTGGATCCGATCACGACGACGATCTCGACCAGCAGCGCACCCGCGGCGACGACGGCAGCCGTCGCCTGCCAGTTCCTCGCGCCCGCCCACGGGGCGTCCGCCCGCCCGCCCAGGTAGGCGATCACGAAGAGGAACATGACCATCACCGCGCCCGCGTAGACGAGCACCTGCGCCGCGGCGACGAACTCGGCCGAGAGGAGGAGGTAGAGCACTGCGAGCGACCCGAGGTTCCCGATCAGCGCGAGCGCGGAGTAGAAGGGATTCGAGAAGCTGACCACCGCCACGCCGGACCCCAGACACGCGAACGCCGCCGCCACCCAGACCACCCAGACCAGCACGTTCCCCGCCGAGGCAAGAATCATGAGTGCGTCTTGTAGTAGGGAATCGGCGTGTCGTAGAGGTCCGCGTCGGCGACCGGGATCTTCTTGATCGGCTCGGCGAGCAACATGTCCTTCGTGTAGATCAGGTCGTCGCGCGAGTACTCCGAGATCTCGAACTCGTTCCCGAGCGTGATCGCGTCGAAGGGGCACGCGAGCTCGCAGTAGCCGCAGAAGATGCAGCGGCTCATGTTGATCTCGTAGATCCGCGCGTAGCGCTCACCCGCAGACACGCGGTTGCCCGGAGTGTTCTCCGCGGCGACGACGCGGATGCAGTCGGCCGGGCAGGCGGCCGCGCAGAGCGAGCAGCCGACGCACTTCTCGAGGCCGTTGGTGTGGCGGTGCAGCCGGTGCCGGCCGCGGAAGCGCGGGTAGACCGGCCGCTTGTACTCCGGGTACTGCTGCGTGATCGGCTTCTTGAAGATCTGGCCGAAGGTGACCGCGAAGCCCTTCAGCGAGTCGAGCGGCTGCGGCATCTCAGAACACCACCACGAGGAGCGCCGTGATCACCGCGTTGATCGTCGCTACCGGCAGCAGGATCTTCCAGCCGAAGCGCATCAGCTGGTCGTAGCGCAGCCGCGGCAGCGTCGCCCGCAGCCAGATGAACACCGAGACCGCGAGGAAGAGCTTGATGAAGAACCAGAGCGGCCCGAGCGGCGCCCACGGACCCTCCCAGCCGCCGAAGTACAGCGTCACCGCGAGCGCCGACAGGACGATGACGTTCACGTACTCGGCCATTTGGAAAAGACCCCAGCGCATCCCCGAGTACTCCGTGTGGTAGCCGCCGACGAGCTCGGTGTCCGCCTCCGGGAGGTCGAACGGCGGCCGGTTCGTCTCCGCGATCCCCGCGATGAAGAAGCAGAGGAGGCCGACGAACTGCGGCCCCGCGTACCACCAGCTCGCGACCTGCTTGTCGACGATCTCGGAGATCGACAGCGAGTGCGCCATCAGCACGACGCCGAGCACCGACAGCGCCAGCGAGACCTCGTACGAGACCATCTGCGCGCAGGTTCGCATCGAGCCGAGCAGTGAGTACTTCGACTCGGACGCCCAGCCGCCGATGATGAAGCCGTAGATTCCGAGCGACCCGAGCGCGAAGATCAGGATCAGCGAGATCGGGACGTCCGCCACCTCGCCGTTCACGTGGTAGCGCCAGATCTGCCAGCCCTCGCCGAAGGGGATCACGCTGAAGGCGGCCAGCGCCGTGAAGGCGGAGAAGGCCGGCGCCATGATGTAGAGCGCGTCGATCGCGGCCACCGGCGCGAATGCCTCCTTGCGCACCATCTTGACCAGGTCGGCGAACGGCTGGAGGACGCCGCGCGGGCCGGCGCGGTTCGGCCCGTACCTGCGCTGCATGCGTGCGAGCAGCTTGCGCTCGAGCAGCGTCAGGAACGCCATCGAGATCAGCAGGACGTTGATGATCACGAGCGCCTTGATCACGCTGATCCACCAGGGCTCGCCGTGGTTCACGTCCTGCTCACCTCCACCGCCTGCTCGAGCTGGCGGACATGCTCCTCGGCCGCGCGCACGGCGCCGTCGACGAGGTGCCTGTTCACGCGGGCGCGGAGCTGCAGCGAGGTGCCGTTGGAGGAGACCGTGACGGTGTCGCCGGAGGCGATGCCGCGGATCTCGGCGTCGTGCGGCGAGAGCTCGATCGCCGGCTCGGGACGCTGGAACTGGAGCTCCTCGATCCGCTCGACCGCGGGGCCGGAGAAAAGCGGCCGGTACCGGAGCAGGCGCAGCGGGCCGCCGCGGCTCGTCGCCAGGACGGTCTCCGACACCGCCGGCAGCCCGGCGAGCTCCGCTCTCGGCGGCAGCGGGGCGTGTTCCTCGGCGGTGACTGCGCGCGCGTGCGGGTCGATGCTCACCCCGAAGCGCTCCGCGAGCTTCGCGATCCAGGCGATCTCGTCCGGGGCGGGCGGGATCACCGCGCGGCGAAGACGCTGCGACCGCCCTTCGAGATTGACGATCGTCCCGTCCCGCTCGAGGTAGCTCGTCCCCGGCAGGACGAGATCGACCCACCCGCGGACGGGATCCGCGAACATCGTGATCGCGAC
>DATENZ010000059.1:0-24617 GCA_035274625.1 Gaiellaceae bacterium | reverse complement strand
GTGTGGTGGACGGCGGTCGGCAGGTCGGGCAGGCGGCGCCAGCGGTCCCGCTCCGGCGAGTACGCATCGACGCGCGCCGTGGGAGCGCCGTCTTCGGCCAGGCCGCCGACGACCGCGATCTCTCCCCGGACGACTGCGGCGGCGACCTCGGTGCGAGCCTCGGGCACCGGCGCGGCGCCGACCCAGCCGAGCGCCGCGGCGACGAGCAGGGACATCACTCGACGCTCAGCTCCCCGACCACCTCGCCCCGGCTGTTCTCCACCGGCACGCGGCCGAAGTCGCCGAGCTCCAGGAACGACGCGACCGCGGGGCGGATCCCGCGCATGTTCCCGTCCTCCACCTTGAGCGCATAGCCGACGCCGTCAGGTGACGCCGCACAGAGCAGGCCCTCGGCGCCGCCTTTGGCGATCCACCCGGGCCGGGCGCGCATCAGCTCGGTGTCGGTCGCGCCGCTCTCGTAGCCGACCAGCTGGGGATGCGCGGTCATCGCTCCGACTACACGGCCGCCGCCGGGCAGCGCTGCGATCCGGCTGAACGCGTGGGCCATCCGCTCGAGCGACAGCGCGAACGTAAGCACTCCGCAGCCGTCGACGGCGGTCGGTATTTCGTGCGCGTCGAGCTCGACCGCGGCGGCGATCTCGTCGAGCAGCAGCTGCTGGAGCGGGTGCGCCGCAAGCCGGTAGCCCTCGGTCGCCCAGCCACGGGAACGGCACAGGGCGAGGAAGCCTGCGTGCTTTCCGGAGCAGTTGTGCGCGAGGCGGCTCCGGCCTTGCCTCTCCTCCGGACCGCATTCGAGATCCGCTTCGGTGGCCGGGGCTCGCTCGAGCAGGCTGCGCGCGGCCGCGAGCTGGGCGGGCTCCGCATGGTGGGACGCGCAGGCGATCGCGAGCTCCGGCTCCGTCACGTCGTCGCGCTCGCGGGCGAGCGGCAGCGCCTGGATCGGCTTCGCGGAGGAGCGAAAGAAGGTGACGAGCTGCGGGTCGCCGGCGCGGTCGACCACGCGGCCGTCCTCGACCGCGACGGCGTGCACCCGATGGATGGCTTCGACGGTGTCCCCCCGGCGCACCGTTACCCTGATCGGGTCCATGTGCCGGAGCGTACGTGCCTGAGCTGCCCGAGGTCGAAGCGTTGCGACGCGCCCTCGACGATCCCGTTCGAGCCTTCCCGATCGAGCGCGCGGGGCCGGCCCACATCGCGACGCTGAAGACTTTCGACCCGGCGCTGGCGGTGCTCGAGGGGCGGCGCCTCGCAGGCGTGGAGCGGCGGGGCAAGCGGCTGCTCTTCCCGACCGAGGACGGGGAGCTCGTCCTGCTCGTCCACCTGATGACGGCCGGACGGCTGCGGTACCTACGGCCCGGAGAGGCGGGCCCGAAGACGCCCGCGTTCCGCCTGCGCTTCGAGGGCGGTGGCGAGCTCGTGCTGACGGAGGCCGGCGCGAAGAAGCGCGCCGGCGTGTGGCTGCTGACGCCCGAGGCCGCCGACGGCGAGCTCGCCCACCTCGGGCCGGAGGCGCTCGGGCTCGGTGCCGAGCGCCTCGGCGAGATCCTCCGCGCAGACTCGCGCCGGCTGCACTCACTGCTCCGCAACCAGCGCGCGATCGCCGGAATCGGCCGCGCGTGGGCGAACGAGATCCTGCAGCGGGCGCGGCTGTCGCCATTCGCGCTCTCGACCGAGCTCGCGACGGAGGAGGTCGAGCGGCTCGCCGAGGCGATCGACGAGGAGCTCGCGCGCGGGCTCGAGCTCCGCGAGCGGGGGGCCAAGGATGCGCGCGTCTACCGCATCCACGACCGGCTCGGGCAGCCGTGCCCGGACTGCGACACGCCGATCGCGCGAGTCGACTACGAGGAGCACACGATCTACTACTGCCCGCGCTGCCAGACCGGCGGGCGGGTGCTCAAGGACCGGCGGCTCTCGCGCCTGCTCAGGTGAGGTGTGGAAACCGGCCGAGCGGCACTCAGGCCGGTAGCCGGACCGACAGCGTCTCGCCGTCGATCGCGACCGAGCCGCCGAGCTGCTGGACGTGCATCACGGCGACCGCCGCGCCCAGGTCGCGCAGGTCCTCGCCGAGGACGACCGGCGCCGACGCCGGCGTGATCGGCGAGATTCGCACTGTGTCGCCGTCCGCGACCACCTCGACCCGGTCGAGGCCACCGTGGCGCAACGCGCACTGCGCGAGCGCGGAGACCGAGCGCCGCATCGGCTCCGCGTCGACCGAGACGCGACCGCCGTTCCCCGAGACGACCACGCGCTCCTCGCCGAGGCGCTCGGCTGCCGCCGTGGCGAGGTCGGCCGTGTCGACGCCGTCCCGCTTCGGCTCGTACCGCCCCGAGACGATCCGCGCCGCGAGGGAGAGCTCGTCGATCAGCTCGCCGAGCTGCCCGGAAGCGGCCTCGATCATCTCGGCGTAGCTCAGCTGGGTCGGACTCAGCCCGTCGCCCCGGGTCAGCGTCCTGGCGAAGCCGAAGATCGTCGCCAGCGGGGTCCGCAGGTCGTGGCAGGCGAGGTTGACGAGCTTGGCGAAAACGGCTTCTTCCGACACGGATCCCCCTGTTACCGTGGTGGAGGATAAATGGAGCGAACAGAGCTTCTCGCACAAGATCTTCAGTCCTCGGTACCCGAGGTCCGCATCGGCCTCTCGCGCGCCGGCGTACGCGGCGTCAACAAGGCGATCCGACTGCGCCGCGGGCCGCACGAGAAGCTCGTCTTCGCGGAGATCTCCTGCTCCGTCGACCTGGACCCGGCGCAGCGCGGCGTGCACATGTCGCGCTTCCCGGAGCTCTTCGAGCAGGCGATCGACGAGCTCGTGATCGGCGAGGCGCTGCTCGTCGAGGAGCTCGCGGAGCACATCGCGCGCACGGTCGTCGGGCGGCAGCACGCGCTGCGGGCCGAGGTCGAGGTCACGGCGCACTACCCATTGCAGCGGCAGACCCCGGTGACGCGGATGAGCACGCAGGAGATGGTCGCGCTGATCGGGATCGCCGCCGCCTCGGCCTCGACTGCGCGGCGAGTGGTCGGCGTCGAGGCGACGGGGATCAACGCCTGTCCGTGCGCCCAGGGGCTCGTTCGCGGCAAGGCGGCGGAGCGCCTCCTCGAAGCGGGCTTCGGCGACGACGACGTCAAGCGGATCCTCGAGCTCGTCCCGCTCGCGACCCACAACCAGCGCGGCCGGGGGACGCTCTACGTCGGCACGACCCAGCCGATCAACGCGGAGAACCTCGTCGAGATCGTCGAGCGCTCGATGAGCTCACCCGTCTACGAGCTGCTGAAGCGGCCGGACGAGCTCTTCGTCGTCGAGCACGCGCACCTTCAGCCGCGCTTCGTCGAGGACTCGGTGCGTGTGGCGCTGAAGGAGACGCTCGACGCGTATCCGGAGCTCGACGACCGCGACTTCCTCTGGTCCCGCCAGGTGAACCTCGAGACGATCCACACCCACGACGTGCTCGCCGAGCGCCACGGCACCGTCGCCGAGCTCCGCGGGGAGCTCGACCGAGGCGAGCGCCCCGCGCGCCACACCGACCTGCGAGCCTGGCTGGCGGCGTGACGCAGACGAAGGAACGCGTCGACCGCGGGACGGGCACCGGCCTCGGGGCGCCGTGGCACGTGGTCGTCCTGAACGACAACCACAACACCTTCGACGGCGTCGCCCACGCGCTCGCCGCGGTGCTGCCCGAAGTCGCGTACGAGCAGGGCATGGCCTACGCCTGGCGCATCCACACGAGCGGCAGCGCGGTCGTCTGGTCGGGCCACCGCGAGGTGGCCGAGCACTACTGGGGCGGGCTCAAGCGGCGGGGGTTGACGATGGCCCCGCTGGAGATTTAGCGCGCCGCAGCGAGAACCGGTTCTCCGTCCCGGCCAGCAGCCGGCGAATGTTGGCGCGGTGGAGAACGACGATCGCCGCGGCAGCGCCGCCCGCGAACGCGATCACCGGCCAGGGGTAGCCGAGCACAGCCGCCAGCGCCGGCAACGACAGCCCCGCGGCGATCGACGCCAGCGAGGCATAGCGCGTCGCGAGGAAGACCAGGATCCAGACGGCTGAGCCGAGCCCGCCGACCGCCGGCGCAACGCCGAGGAACGCCCCACCGGTGGTGGCGACGATCTTCCCGCCGCGTCGGAAGCCCAGGAAGAGCGGCCGCCAGTGACCGAGCATCGCGGCGGAACCGGCCAGCACGCCCGCCAGGTGGCCGACCACGAGCGTCGCGACCAGCGCCGGCGCAAATCCCTTCGCGGCGTCGATCAGGATGACCGGCAATCCGTACCAGCGCCCGTACACGCGCCAGACGTTCGTGCCGCCGATGTTGCCGCTGCCGACCGTCCGGATGTCGACGCCCTTCAGCGCGCGCACGAGCCAGTAGCCGGATGGGATGCTCCCGGCCAGGTAGCCGGCGACGATCAGGATCGCGTAGCTCAGCGCAACGGAATACCGTACGCCGCGACCCAGCCGTTGACCACGCCCCAGTCGAGGTTGTTCAAGAACGCCTCGATGTAGGACGCGCGGTCGGTCTGGTAGTCGAGGAAGTACGCGTGCTCGTACACGTCGAGTGCGACGAGCGGGGTGGCGTTCCAGACCGGAAACGTGTTCTGCGCGTCGCCGATGTAGTTGAAGAGGTGGCCCTCGTCCCAGTCGTAGGCCGTCCATGCCCAGCCCCGGCCGCCCATCCCGGTCGCCTTCAGATCGGCCCGCCAGGCGGCGGCGGAGCCGAAGTCGCGGCGGATCAGATCGCCGACCGCGTCCGTCGGATCACCGCCCGTCCCGCCGAGGTGCTCGAAGTAGAGCTCGTGGTTCTTGATCCCGCCGATCGCGAACGTCAGGTCGACCTTCAGCGCCCTGACGTCGGAGTAGACCTGATTCGCGCTCGAGAGGTCGACCTCCGCAAGCTTCGCGAGGATCTCGTTCCGTTTGTTGACGTAGCCCTGGTAGAGCTTGTAGTGAGCCTCGACCGTCTCGCGCGAGATGCCGTCGAGCTCGTAGAGGCTCGGCTTCAGCTCGCGGGCGACGATCTCCTGGAAGTTGAACGCAAGCGTCGTCATCGGTTCCTTTCCTCTCGAGGCGAAGGCGCGGGGAGCATATCCCCCGGAAACCGAATGGGCGGCGGCGGCCGTAGGAGATGAGATGGCCGTGGCCCTCAGCATCGGCTCCGCCTTGCCGTGTGCGCCCGTAGCGGCGACGATGCGCCGTGTGTCCGTGATCGAGCCGACGGACGAGGATCTGCTCGCCCGCGTCGCCGACGGCGACCGCGACGCGTTCGGCGACCTCTACAGCCGGTACGCCCGCGCAGTCCTCGGCCTTGCGATGCGGCGCCTCGGCGATCGCGGGCGCGCGGAGGACGCCGTCCAGGAGGCGTTCGCCTCGGTGTGGCGCGCCGCCCGCAGCTACCGGCGCGACCGCGGGCCGGTGGCGCCGTGGCTGTACGCGGTCGCACGGAACGCGATCGCCGACCGCGGCCGTGCACGAGTCGAGCCGCCCGCCGAGGCGATCGACATGCCGTCCGACGCGCCGGAGCCGGACGTGCGCGCCGAGCAGTCGTGGCTCGCCTGGCGCGTGCACCGGGCGCTGGAGGAGCTACCGGCGTCCGAGCGAACCGTGATCGAGCTTGCGTATTGGCGAGGCCTCTCTCAGAGTGAGATTGCGGGGACGTTGGGGATCCCGCTCGGAACAGTCAAGACGCGCACCCGGAGCGGCCTTCGGCGCCTTGCGGACGAGCTGGAGGACGAGCTGACATGACCAAGCCCCCGGACTTCCACGAGCTGGTCGGCGACGAAGGGACGCCGGATGAGCTGGCGAAGCTCCGCCGCGCTCACGAGCTGCTCCTGGCGGCCGGACCGCCACCCGAGCTCTCGCCTCGGCTCGCGGAAGCGCCCGCGCCGCGGGCGCGGGAGCGCTTCGACTGGTGGCGCGTACGCCGTACCCAGATCGCCTTCGGCCTCGCCGCCGCGGTGGCGGCCGCTGCGTTCGGGGTGGGTTACCTCGTCGGCACCGGGCCCGGCGGGTTCTCGCAGGCGCGGTCGGTCGAGATGCACGGGGTCGGACAGATGGCATCGGCCCGCGCGACCCTCGCCGTCGGCGCGCAGGACGCCGGCGGGAACTACCCGCTGAAGATGACCGTGCACGGGCTCCCGCGCGTCGCGGAGGGCGGGTGGTACGAGCTGCTGCTGTCGAAGGACGGCCGGCCGACGCTCCCGTGCGGCTCCTTTGCGACCACCGGGCGGGCGGTCACCGTTCGGCTCTCCGTTCCATACGACCTGAGCGAGTTCCCGGACCTGTTCGACGGCTGGGTGATCACAGAGCACGTGCCGAACCAGAAGCACGTGCCGCTCGTGATGACGACCTAGCTAGGGGGCCGTCCGGTCGTTCGCGACGAAGGCCGCGTGCGTGACCGGCATCTTCTCGGCGAAGAACTGCTCGACCGCGTCGGCGTAGCGTCGAATCTCGCGCTGTGCGGTCTCGGCGGCGCGCAGTGAGACGAAGTTCATCAGCGACCGTGCGTTGAGCGTCCAGTAGAACTCGGTGTAGGCGCCGACCGGCATCACGCAGCGGGCAAGCTCGCGCGCGACGCCGAGGTCGACGAGCCGCTCGTACGTCTCGAAGGCCGCGTCGTAGACCGCGCGCAGCTCCTCACGAGTCTGCTCGGCGATCTCCGGGTCGACCGGTTCGAACGTGTACGCGCCCGGCTTCCCGACCTGAGTCCGGACGTCCTCCGGCTCGGGGACGTAGAAGTCGTCGGTCGCCTTCGCGTATCTCATGCTGAACTCGTTGAAGGAGCCGACGCGATGGCGCATCCACTCGCGGGCGACGAAGATCGGGCAGCGGACGTGGAAGCGGAACGAGTTGTGCTCGAACGGCGTGTTCCCACACCAAACGGGATAGCCATTGCGCCGTACGTAGAGCGTCCCATTCGGAACCTCGACGCAATGGATAACGCCGTTGTAACGCTCGATCCCCATTTGGTTATCCGCATCGGCACGTGTGCGGCACAAGGCTGGACGTGTGTTCCGTTCGTTGTAGATCGTCACTCGCCACCGTGGCTTCCTTCCGTCATGCCCGTCGGCAGCTCTGGTCGGATGGGGACGGACCGTGGCACTGCGACCAATCTTGAAGGCGAGTTCCTGTACGTCGTCGGCGAGCCTCTTGCTCGTCGTGTAGTAGGTGTGGCGCTCGGCCCGACCTGGCCGCGCGTGGCGCGAGCCGTCTGATTCGAGAAGACCGTCATACAAGGCGAGGAGCAGGTCAGGCCCTAGTCCGAGCAATGTGCGTGGGATGACCTTCTCGCGTCGCTCGTAACACGCGGCGATCAGTTCACGCAGCTCGCCGCCGATTGCGATGGCGAAGCCGCTTTGCCACTTTTTGACGGTGAAACCTGCTTCAGCCGCCACTTCGTAAAGGAACGTGATTTCTCGGGCTTTCCGCAGGTTGAACGCAATGTGATTGGCTCGGGGGGGCAGGTTTCCGTCTCCGATGAAAAAGCCGATGAGGCGAAGAAGCGGCTTGGCCGGAATGCGGGTCCCGTCCAAGCGGATGTACTCACTCGTCCGACCGGACCAGATCCCCGTCGTCACATGACGGTGGGACTGCCATAAGACGCTGTGGGCCGGACGGAGCGAAAAGACGGCGTTCCTCCGACCGGCGAGCGTCGTCATTCCACTGGTGAGGACGCGATGATCCGGTGTGACGAGTAGATCGAGGCTCATTCCCTTGAACCCGATCATGTGTCCCCGCAGCTCCTTACGCACGAGCCGCAGCGCAGGCTGGTACACGATGCTCCCGAGGCAGGTCATGGTGGCGAACAACTCGCTACCCGTCACGTCCGGCCACGCCTTCCAGCCCGTGTCAGTCAGAACCTCGGTCGCGTCGTCATAGCAGCCGTGGCGATCGCGCATCAGGAACCGGATCAGCCCCTCGTCGGACCCGTCCATGTCCTCCTTGCGGCGGGCGAACGAGACGCGCGCCCCGTTGACGACCGAGAGGTCGCTCGCCATCGCGTCGTCGAGCCTGACGAAGCCGTGGTCGAGGACGCGGATCGTGTTCTCTGGGATCACGTCGGCCGTCGCAGCCACCGGGCGCCGAGTCTAGCGACGGCGCCTGCCGGAGCCTGGGCACTGTACGGCCAGCCGCACCACCGGACGCCTGCCCGCCCCACTGCCCTCGCGCTCGCCGCTCCGTAGCCTGGCCGGATCGACAGGGGTCCGAAGCAGAAGGGAGTTCGGATGATCGGCAAGCAGGTCCCGGGCACGCCGCTCGAGGCGTACGTACCGTCGGAGCGCGAGGCGCAACAGGTTTCGCTCGCGGACTACCGCGGCTCGTGGGTCGTGCTCTTCTTCTACCCGCGCGACTTCACCTTCATCTGCCCGACCGAGCTGGAGGCGTTCGGAGGGCTGGAGGAGTCGTTCGCCCGCGAGGACGCGGTCGTCGTCGCCGCCAGCACGGACAGCTACTGGAGCCACAAGGCGTGGTTCGAGACCCACCCGGCACTCGCGAACGTGCGCTACCCGGTCCTGGCCGACACCGCCCACACATTGAGCGACGCGTTCGGCGTCCTGCTCGAGGACGGATCGGCGCTCCGCGGCACGTTCGTGATCGATCCGGAGGGGGTCGTTCGCTCCGTGAGCGTCGTCGATCAGAGCGTCGGCCGGAGCCCCGAGGAGACGCTGCGGATCGTGCAGGCGCTCCGCACCGGCGAGCTCTGCCCCGTGAACTGGCGCCCCGGACAGGCGACGCTGCGCCTCGTCGCGTGACCGCCGACCGTGCCTAGCCCGACGGCCCTTCGGCCGGCCGGAGCTCCGCTCCGGCGAGGCTGACCCCGCCAACCCCTCGCCCCCCCGTAGCGGCGACCCCGGGCTCGCGCGCCGCCAGCCCTTCGCGGAAGGCGAGGGCGACCGCCTGAACGCGCGTGCGGACGCCGAGCTTGCGCCGGATGTGCTCGATGTGGGTGCCGACGGTCTTCGCGCTGATGAAGAGGCGCCCCGCGATGTCCTTGGCCGAGTAGCCCTCTGCCAGAAGCCGGAGAACCTCGAGCTCGCGCGGCGTCAGCTGCGAGAGGCTTGCCGGTGCGGGCCGCGCCCGATCGACGAGGCGCCTCACGCGGGCGAGCAGCTCATCGACGGCGTACGGCTTCACGACGTAGTCGTCCGCGCCGACCAGCAGCCCCGCGACCCGGTCATAGGACTCCGTGCGGATGCCGGACAGGAAGACGATGAGGAGGTCCTCACCGAGCTCTTCACGGAGCGCGCGACACACCTCGTACCCGGAGATGCTCCCGAGCGCGACCTCGAGGACGACGAGCGTCGGCAGGTACTGCCGGGCGAGCCTCAGCGCCTCCTCACCGGTCGCCGCCTCGACGACGCGAAATCCCGCTGCGCCGAAGACGCGCGCCAGCTCGGCACGAGCGGACGCGTCGCCGTCGGCCACCAGTGCCAGGCGTAGGTCCGATACTCCCCCAACCATGTCTCGGCTCCCCTCGGCCGAAGTGGTCCCCACTACGGCTTTCTCCGTAGGTCGAAAACCCTAAACAGAGCCGTCTGTCGTCCGAGTTCCGTCCGGTCGCGTTTCGGGGAGATACATCGAAACCCGTTGCGACCTGGGGAGATCGTGACTGACAACCGACTGAACTGGCCCTCGACCGCGACCCAAGCGGTCGACGACGGGCCGCGTTGAGCGGCCTCACCCTCAGCCCTCCGCGCCGCGCGGTCGGGGCCGATGCCGAGGCGCTGACCGACGCCGCCGCGCCCCGGAGACGGCGCGGCTGGCTCGTGCGCAGGATGCTCGTGGCGGCGGACCTCGGCGGCCTCGTCACCGCATTCGCGCTGACGGAGGCCCTGTACGCGCGAGGTCCTAATGACCATGTCGACGCGCTGCTGGAGGCGTTGCTGTTCGCGTGCTTCCTCCCCGTGTGGGTCTTCCTCGCGGACGTCTCGGGCCTCTACCGCTGCGACGAGGAGCGAACAGACCACTGCACCGCGAACGAGCTGGTCGGCCTGATCCAGCTCGTGACGATGGGGACGTGGCTCTTCTTCACCGGCGCGGCGGTGACGAAGCTCGCTGCGCCCTCGGTGACGAAGCTCGGGCTTTTCTGGGGCCTCGCCGTCGTGCTGATCGCGACCTGGCGGAGCTGCGCACGCTATCTCTGCCGGCGCAGCTCGCTCTACGTCCAGAACGTCGTCATCGTCGGCGCGGGCACCGTCGGCCAGCAGGTGGCGGCGAAGCTGCGACACCATCGCGAGTACGGCGTCACGGTCGTCGGTTTCGTCGACGCCGCGCCGCGGGAGCGGCTCCCCGGGCTCGCCGAGCTTCGTCTGCTCGGAGCCCCGGACGACCTGCGCCGCATCGTCGACGAGCACCACGCCGACCGCGTCGTCTTCGCCTTCTCGAGCGATGCCTCGGAACGGGTCGTCGAGCTGGTCCGCTCGCTGGACGGGCTCGACGTCCAGATCGACATCGTCCCGCGGGTCTTCGAGCTGATCGGCCCGGCGGCCGTGATCCACACCGTCGCCGGCGTGCCGCTCGTGGGACTGCCGCCGCTCCGGCCCGGGCGCCGCGCCCGCCTGACGAAGCGCGTCCTCGACCTCGCGGTCGCGGGACTGGCCGTCCTGGTCCTCGCCCCCCTCTTCCCGATCGTCGCCCTGCTGATCAAGCTCGACTCGCCGGGGCCGGTCCTGTTCCGCCAGCGCCGCGTCGGGCAACGGGGCGAGCTCTTCATGATGTTCAAGCTCCGGACGATGGCGCTCGACGCGGAGGAGCGGAAGAGCGAGCTGGCGCCGATGAACCGTCACGCGCTGCCGGGCGGCGACAGCCGGATGTTCAAGATCGACGGCGACCCGCGCGTCACGCGCGTCGGCCGCTGGCTGCGCAGGTTCTCGCTGGACGAGCTGCCGCAGTTCCTCAACGTTCTCAGGGGCGAGATGTCCCTCGTCGGGCCGCGGCCGCTGATCGAGACCGAGGCGCAGTACGTACGCGACTGGGCCGAGAAGCGGATCGGCCTCAAGCCGGGGATGACCGGGCTGTGGCAGGTACTCGGCCGCAGCACGATCCCGTTCGGCGAGATGGTGCGCCTCGACTACCTCTACGCGACGACCTGGTCGCTCTGGCGCGACTGCCTTCTGCTGCTGCGCACCGTCCCGACGATCGCGCGAGGCGCCGGTGAGTAGCCGAGCGCAGATCGACGCGCTGGTGCTCGACGGTAATCTCCGCCAGAGCCTCGTCACCACCCGCTCCCTCGGACAGGCCGGGCTCAGGGTCGGGGTCGTCGAGGTGCACCCGCACGCGCCGGCGCTCCGCTCGCGCTGGTGCACGGCCGGCGGGGTCGTCTCCGACCGGTCGGGCGAGCGGGACGCCTTCGTCGACGACGTGATCGCGTTTGCGACCGACCACGACGCGAAGGTGATCATCACCTCGCACGACGGCTCGATCGAGGCTCTGCGGCCCCGGCGCGACGAGGTCGAGCGGCACGCGAGGCTCGCGCTCGCCTCCGAAGCGGCCCTGACGGTGGCGGTCGACAAGCGGCGCACGCTCGAGCTCGCAAAGCGCCTCGGAGTCGGAGTCCCCCGCTCGGTCGAGATCGGAGCGGAGTCGGAGGTCGCGGCCGCCGTCGGCGAGGTCGGGCTGCCGGCCGTCGTCAAGCCCGTCACCTCATGGGTGTGGGCGGCCGCCGGAAGCCGGCTCGTTTGCGCGTGCGTGACGACGCCCCGGGAAGCTGTCGACGCCGTCCGTCGCATCGTCGAACGAGGGGGGCGGGCGCTCCTCCAGGAATGGGTGGACGGGCAGCGCGAGGCCGTGAGCCTCTTGCGCGCCGAGAGCCGCGTCTGGGCGCGGTTCGCCCAGCTCGCGCACCGGATGCAGCCGCCGCTGGGCGGCGTCTCGGTGCTGCGAGAGAGCATCCCCGTGCCGCGCGACATCGGCACGTGGGCCGAGGAGCTGCTCGACGCGATGGATCTGGACGGGTACGCGGAGATCGAGTTCAGGCGCGACCGCGCCGGGAGAGGGAGGCTGATGGAGGTGAACCCGAGACTGTCGGCATCGGTCGAGGTCGCTGTGCGCGCGGGCGTCGACTTCCCGCGGCTGCTGTACGCGTGGGCGGCCGGGGAGCCGCTGCGCGCGGTCGCCGGCTACCGCGTCGGCTACCGCATGCGCTGGCTGGGCGGGGAGCTGCAGTGGCTTCGCGAGACCCTGCGGACGCAGGGCCGGCCGGATGTCTCCCCTCGGTCGCGCGCGATCGCCGCGGTCGTGCACGACACGCTGCGTCCGGCGGGCTACGACTACCTCGACCGCCGCGACCTGCGCCCGGCGCTCACGGCGACCGGCGCCTTCCTCGCCCGCCGCCTTCCGCAGCGTCGCCATCGTCGTCTCGAGGTCGTCGCACCGTGACCGCCGACGTCCAGGTCGCGGTGATCGGCGCCGGACCCTACGGCCTCTCGCTCGCCTCCTATCTGCGGGAGGCGAGGATCTCCCATGTCGTGCTCGGGCAGCCGCTGGATACCTGGCGGCGGCACATGCCGAAGGGGATGTACCTCAAGTCCGAGGGCTTCGCCTCGTCAATCGGGAGCCCCCGGAACACGCACTCGCTGGCGGCGTTCTGCAAGCTCACCGGCCGCGAGTACGGGCACACCGGCGTCCCGGTCTCGCTGGAGACCTTCGTCGCGTACGGCACGTGGTTCGAGGAGGAGGTCGTGCCCGGGGTCGTGACGCAGGCGGTCACGCGGCTGTCGCGAAACGGCACGTTCTCGCTCGGCCTCGACGACGGCGCAACACTCTCGGCTCGCCAGGTCGTCATCGCAGCGGGGATGACGCACTGCTCCTACACACCCCAGGAGCTGGCGGCGCTGCCGGCCGGCGTCTGCACCCACACGTTCGACCACGACGGCTTCGACGAGTTCGCCGGTCGCGTGGTCGCGGTCGTGGGCGCCGGCCAGTCTGCGCTGGAGTCTGCGGCGCTGCTGCGGGAATGCGGAGCGCGCCCGCGCGTCGTCGTCAGGGGCCCGACCGTCCTCTGGAACCGGTTGCCGCGCCCGGCGGAGCGGCCGTTGCCGGCCCGCCTGCGCGAGCCCGTCGGCGGGCTCGGTGCCGGGTGGTCGACCTGGCTGTACTCCAACTGCCCGCGCGGGTTCTCCGCGCTACCGCGGGAGAAGCGGGTCCGTCTGGCCAGAACGACGTTCGGACCTGCCGGAGCCTGGTGGCTGCGCGAACGGGTCGAGAACAAGATCGACATGGACCTCAACTCGCCGATCGCGGGTGCCGCGTACGAGGGCGGCCGCGTCGCGCTGGACATCCGCAGCGCCGACGGAAGCACGCGGCGGCTCGAAGTCGACCACGTCCTCGCCGCGACCGGCTACCGAGGCGACGTGAGCAAGCTCGGCTTTCTCGATGACGAGCTCGAGCGCTCGATCGTGACGGTGGCCGGCGATCCCGTGTTGACGCGCCAGCTCGAGTCGTCGGTTCCGGGCCTGTTCTTCGCCGGTCGCGCGGCTGCGAACACGTTCGGGCCCGTGATGCGGTTCGTGTTCGGGAGCAGCTCCGCGTCGCGCGCCGTCACCGGCCGGCTGCGGCAGCTGGGAGCACGGTGAGCCTCGTCACGGCCGAGCATCCCGGCGCGCGGCGCTTCATGCCGCGGCCGGTACGGGAGTGCCTCTACGACTGGGGCCCCCGGCGGAAGCGGCGCTGGCGCAAGTGGCCCGGGCTCGAGGTCGTCGCCGCCGGAGGCCACGCCGTCCTCACGTTCGATGACGGCCCCGACGACGACACGCTCCCCGTCCTGCGCGCGCTCGACGACGTCGGGGCGCGCGCGACGTTCTTCGTCCTCGGCGAGCAGGTCGAGCGCAATCCGCAGATCGTCCTGGAGATCGTCGAACGCGGCCACGACATCGGCGTCCACGGGTACCGGCACGTTCCGATGAGCGAGCTCGAGCCGGACGAGGCGCGGCGGGACATCGTCCGGACGATCGACCGGCTCGGGGCGCTCGGCTGCCGGCCGAAGTGGTTCCGCCCGCCGTACGGGCGGCCGTCCGAGGCGGCCTTCGAGACGTGTACCGCCCACGGCCTCCAGTTCGTCTACTGGTCGAGCTGGGGGATCGACTGGGAGCCGCGCTCGGCCACGCTCATCGCGGAGCACGTCCAGCGCCGGCTGGCGGACGGGACGATCGTCCTGCTGCACGACTCCGCCCGCTACGCCCCGCGGCGGACAGCGCGCCCGACGGCCGACGCCGTCCGGCTGATCGCGGAGCAGGCTCACGAGCTCGGCCTGGACCTTGTCAGTGTCGGGGAGGCGACCCGTGCGGCATAAGGCACGCGACAACGGCGGAAAGGCGCTGCTCGTCTGCTCGCCGGGCGGGCATCTGCTCCAGCTCGTCGCCCTGGAGCCCTCTTGGCGCGGCCTGGAGCGGCACTGGGTGACCTCGCGCGGCCCCGACGTCGACCACCTGCTGAAGGGCGAATCGGTCACGTTCGGCTACGGGCCGGCGGTCGGGAACCGGCGACCGGCGGACGTGCTGCGCAACATGGCCCTCGCCTGGAGGCTGATCCGCCGGCACGACCCGGCCGTGATCGTCTCGACCGGCGCCGGCCTGGCGGTGCCGTTCTTCCTGGTCGGCCGTCTGCTCGGCAGGAGGCTCGTCTACGTCGAATGCGTCTCCCGTGTCGGGTTCTCGCTCGCGGGCCGCGTCATCTACTGGCTCGCGGACGCGTACTTCGTCCAGTGGCCGCAGGCCGCCCGGGCGCGCGCCCGCTACGCGGGGCGGCTCCTGTGATCTTCGTCACCGTCGGCGGCAGCACCCGGCCGTTTCCGCGACTGACGCAGGCTCTCTCCGCGCTCCCGCTCGACGAGCTGGTCGTGCAGCACGGGCCGAGTGCCGTCCCGGACGGCGTCGCGCACGCGGTCCCGTTCATGGACTTCGCGGAGGTCCTCGATCACCTGCAGCGCGCCGACGTCGTCGTCAGCCATGCCGGTTCGGGCAGCGTCATCTGCGCCCGGCGCAACGGCCACACGCCGGTCCTCGTCCCCAGGCTCGCCCGCTACGACGAGACCGTCGACGACCATCAGGCCGAGTTCGCCGCCGCGCTCGAGGAGGCCGGCGAGGCGATCGTCGTCTGGGACGTCGAGCGGCTGGCGGAAGCGGTCTCGGCCGTGCCCCGGCGAGTAACGCCGCGCGAGACGACCGAGTGGCGGAGCGGCACCTTGCACGAAGCCGTCCGCCGCGCCATCCATGGGCAGGCACCAGTGCCCGGATGAAGCTCGCAGCGCGTCCGCTCCTCCGGAACCGCGCGCACGAGAACGGCGGCGCGAACGGGGACGGTCGCCCTCTCCGCATCGCGTATCTGACGACGGTCTACCCGTCCCCGTCGCACGCCTTCATCGCGCGCGAGGTGGCGGCTCTCCGCGCGCGGGGGATGGAGATCGAGACGTTCGCAATCCGGCGCGGAACGCGTGACGACGTCCTGTCGGCAGGCGACGCCGAGGCGGCCCGGACGACGACGACGCTCCGGCCGGTGTCGCCGCCGCGGTTGCTCGCCGAGAACGCGAGCCTTCTGGCCGCCCACCGGAGCCGTTATCCGCGCTCGCTCGCGGGCGCCCTCTCCCTCGGCCGCGGCGCACGCGGGCGGCTGTGGCAATCGTTCTACTTCTCGGAGGCCGTGCTCCTCGCCCGCCACTGCGCGCGGGTCGGCGCCGGGCACATCCACGCGCACTTCGGCTATCCGCCGGGGGACGTCGCGATGCTGGCGGCGCGGCTGCTCGGCCTGCCGTGGAGCCTCACGCTCCACGGCACAGACGTGAACTTCGGCGACCGCCGGCTCCTGGCAGCCAAGGTGCGAGAGGCGACGTTCGTGGTCTGCGTCGGCGAGTTCGCACGCGACCGGGTGCTGCCATTCGTGGACCCCGCCGAGCGGGACAAGGTCCACCTCGTCCGCTGCGGGCTCGAGGGCGCCTGGTTCGAAGACGGGCCGCCCGCCCCGGCTCGCGAACGCGCGCGACTGCTCTCGGTCGCCCGCTTCGAGCCGCCGAAGGATCCGGCGCTGATCGTCGAAGCGGTCGCCGAGCTGCGCCGCCGCGGACGGGACCTCGACCTGGTCCTCGTTGGGGACGGGCCGCTGCGAGCCCAGGTCGAGGGGCGCATCCGCGAGCTGGGCCTTACCGGTTCCGTCACCCTGGCCGGGGGCGTCGGCCACGAGCAGCTCCAGAGCTACTACCGCAGCGCCGACGTGTTCTGCCTGTCGAGCTCGAGCGAGGGCGTCCCCGTCGTCCTGATGGAGGCGATGGCGTCTCGAGTGCCCGTCGTCGCACCCCGGTTGGACGGCGTGCGAGAGCTGGTCGACGACGAGCGCAGCGGCCTGCTCTTCAGGCCCGGCGATGCGGTCAGCCTGGCGAGCTCGCTCGAGCGGCTCGTCTCGGAGCCGGAGCTCGGGCGCCGGCTCGCGCAGGCGGGGCGGGCCCGGGTGGAGACGGAGTTCAGGATCGAGCGGTCTGCCGCAGAGCTCGAGCGGCTCTTCCTCGACGCGGCACGCTCGCGCGTCTTGCACTGAGCGCAGCGCGGACGCCGCGGTCGAACGCCTCGACCATCGGCGCGAGCCCCAGCGCGGCGCGACTCGCCAGCGCACCGGCCGCGAGGTGGCGCTGCTCCGCCGGCGACTCGACGAACGCTGCCAGCGCCGAGACGAAGTCCTCGAGGCCGCCCTGGACGACGAGCCCGTTCACGCCGGTCTCGACGTACTCGATCTCGGGGGCATGACGCGCGCCGGCGCGGGTGATCACGGGCGTTCCGTGGGCGAGGGCGTGGTTCACGCCGAGGCCGACGCTGCCGGGGATCACGACCGCCGCCGCAGCTCGCAGCCAGCGGGCGATCCGTTCCTGATCCCGGAGCTCGCCCGTCACGTGGACGCCGGGGACTCCGTCCGCGGCTGCGCGCACGTCCGCGAGCGACGGGCCGCCGCCGATCAGCGCCAGCTCGACGGCCGCACCTCGCGAGCGGAGGCGCCTGAACGCCTCGACGAGCTGCGGCACTCCCTTCGCGGGGTACATCCGGCCGAGGAAAAGCAGCACCGTGGTGTCGGGCCGAAGCCCGAGCTCGCGCCGCAGCGCGAGGTCGTCCAGGTGTTCGAGGCGCGCATGCAGCTCGATCTGCTCGTCCATGTCGAGCGTGTTGCGGACGACCGTGATCTGCTCGGCCGGAACGCCCTGCCGTGCCAGCCACGCCGCTCCGCCCTCTGTGTAGGCGAGGTAGCCGTCGGCGAGCCGGGCGAGCCGGGACTTCAGCCCGGGCTCGGCCAGCTCGCGGCCGTGCCCCCAGTAGAGCACCGGCCGCCCGCGCGCCTTGAAGTGGGCGAAGGCGAGGTGGTTCGACAGGAAGAGGAGGTGTGTGCCGAGCACCACCGCGTCGAACCCCTCCCTGAGCACCGGGGCGAGCGACTGGTAGATCGCGGTCCTGCGCGGCAGGCGCAGCTCGTGGTGCCGGACCGCGATGTTGGGGAAGGCGAACGGCCCGTCGGCGGCGACCGAGCCCAGGCCTGGCGGCGGTGGCCCGTGGACGACGACGTACTCGATCTCGCCGACGCGGTTCAGCAGCTCGTAGAAGCGGACGCGGTAGTGCGGGACGAAGCCGTGATGGATGACCGCGACCCGGGTCACTGCTGCCCGGCTCCCTGAGGCTCGAGGAGGCGGCGCTCCTCGGCGTAGCGCGACGCGGTCCGCACCCGGCGGAGCCGAAGGTCGGCAAGCCGCTCGCGGTCGCGAGGCAGGAGCCCGCCGGCGCTGACGAGCACCGCGACGAAGCACAGCGTGCCGCCCCCTCCCGCCGCCAGCACGCCCGCGACGCCGGGCAGGATCGCGTCGAGCAAGCGGGCGCACGCGAATGCCGCCGCGTACGCGGCGACGAGGGCGAAGACGGAGCGCGGCGTCCACAGGCGCCGGATCGGCACGACGAGGTCGCCGCCGAGGACACGCGCCTGGAGGCCCGCCTGCAGGACGCAGCCCGCCACCATCGCGACCGCCATCCCGGTGATCCCGATCCACACCGTCAGGGCGACACCGGCGCCGAGGGTCGTCACGAGCCGGGCGACCTGCAGGACGGAGATCCTGCCCGGCCGGTCGAGCGCGAGCAGCGCGTGCGCCTGGAGTGTCGCCACCGCGACCAGCGCCGGCACGAGGAGAAGCAGCGGCAGCGCGTTGTCGGCGCGGGCGAAGCCGGGCCCGAACAGGCCCATCACGCCGGCCGCCGCGCCCCCGCCGACGGCCGCGGGGAGGAGCAGCGCGGTCGCCAGGTAGCGCATCGAGTCGGTCAGCGCGCGCGTGAAGCCTTCGTGGTCGCCGCTCCGGCGGCGCTCGACGAGCGTCGGGAGCACCATGTCGAAGACGCGGCCGTTCACGTCCTGGAGCCGCTGCGCGAACATCCAGGCACGGTTCCAGGCGCCGACGGCGGGCACGGAGGCCGTGATCCCGAGGATCCACGTCCCGGACTCGGCGCTCGCGCCGTAGGCGACGAACCCCGGCGCGAGCTTGAGCGCGAAGCGAAGGACGCCGGGGAGCGCGCGGAAGCCGGCGCCGACCTGGGCCCGCGGCACGACTAGCCGCATCCATCGCCCGATGCGCACGAGGCGATGGAGGAGCGACGTCGCCCACGAGGCGGCGAGCGCCGCAACGAGACCCCAGACGGTCGGCATGACGAAGCTCGCGAGGATCGCGAAGACGAGGTAGCTGACGCTCTGGTTGAGGCGGACCCAGAAGAGCTGCCGCCCGGCTCGGAACGCGCCGAACACCGTGTCCAGGTTCCACGCCGGGTTGCTCAGGACGACCGTGGACCCGAGCGCGACGACCGCCGGCAGGAACAGCTCCGGATGGTCGATGGGCCCGTTGAAGACGACGTAGGTCAGTCCGACGGCCGCGCCCGCGGCAACCGTCGTCAACGCCTGCGAGAACGTGAAGACGGCCACCCAGAGCCCCGTCACGCGCGGGTCTCGCGGCTCGAGCGGTGCGAGCGCGCGCACGAGCGCCGGCTGCTCGCGGACGGAGGAGAGGAACCAGACGGCTCCGGACGGCGCCGCGGCGAGGGCGAAGGCGCCGATCGTGTCGATGCCGTAGAGGCGCGCGACGACGATCCCGGAGACGAGGCTCAGGCACGCGCCCGCGACCGAGCTGAGGCCGGCGAAGGCGAAGCCCTCGCGAAACGACGCGCGCGCCGTCGTGGCGCGGCGGCTCACCGGGTGCCCGCCTCGGGCGCTCGGCCGGCCCAGACGACGCCGGCCCACAGCCACAGGATCAGCATCGGGAAGTTCGCGGGCGGCACGGTCGCCGACGCGAAGAGAACGGCGATCGTGAGCGCGACGAGCCCGGCCCGCCAGTACGCGAGCGGAGGCGGAGGCCGCGTCCGCAGCGCCCCCCCGACACCGAACGCCAGCGCGAGCAGCCACAGCGAGAGCCCCACGAGTCCGAGCTCGGCCGCGTAGCCGAGGAAGACGTTGTGCACTGGCTCGCGCGCGATGTCCACCTTCAGCACCTGGGTGACGGTGGCCGTCTGGATCAGCGGCCGGTCGGCGGCCTGCTGGAAGAAGTCGACGTTGCGGTCGAGGAAGCGGTGCCAGCCGAGGCCGGTCAGCGGATGCGCCCCCACCGCGCCGAATGCCGCCTCGTTCAGGTTCAGGCGGTCGTAGATGGGCTGGCGGTCGGTACCCCGGCCGACGACCTTCGCCTCGAGACCGGGCACGAGCGCGAGCGAGCCGATCACGAGCGCGATCCCGGCCGCGAACGTCGGCAGCACGTACCGCCGGAGCCGGCGCAGCGCGAGGAGCGTGAAGACGGATGCGAGCGCCGTGCCGATCCAGATCGCGCGCTGCAGGGTGAACAGGGCCCCGAGCCCGCAGAGCACGGCAACCGCCGCGGCGGAGGCTCGAGCCGCGCGGCCGCGCCAGGTGACGCAGGCGACGACCGCGGCGACGGCGCACGCGTAGAGGGCGACGCCGTTCGTCACCGCCTCGGTGAACGGGCCGCGCGCGCGCCCCCAGGAGCTGTTCTGGATGCCGTAGGTGGGGTCGGAGATGTACCTCGGGAAGACCAGCGCACGGAGGCCGATCGTCTCGAAGAGCGCCGTCAGCCCCAGGTAGGCGCCGAGCAGCACGAGCGCCCGGAGCAGCACGGCGCGCTCGCGCTCGGTTCGAAAGACGAGCGGCGCGACGGCGAAGGCGGCGTACGGGAGGATGCCGTACGACTCGAGCAGGCCGAAGAACGCCTCGCGCTCGAAGATGGTTCCCGAGAGGATCGCCGACGCGACCGCCCAGACGGCCGCAATGCCGAGCAGGTAGTGCACCGGTTCTGCACGGAACCGCGACCGGTCACGGGCGCCGGGAGTGCGAACCGCGACCGCCACGATTGCACCGGCGAGCACGAGACGATCCGGTGCGAGCGCCCCCGGGATGCCCAGCTGCTCCCAGCTGCCGGAGAAGGGCGCGAGCAGGAGCGCAATCGACAGGAGCACCGCAGGGCGGACGTACGCGGCGATCCACAGAACCGAGAGCCCGGCGAGCGCGGCGACCGCCGCGGCGAACGGCAGAAACGGGTCGACGCCCTGCCCGGCGGCGGCCGCAACGGCTCCGACGACGATGGCCGCGAGCGCCGGCGGCGCGACCTTCGTCCAACCCGGGTAGCGCCCGCCGGCGTGGTGCGCCCGGGCGGCCCCGGTCACGCCACCGGTTCCCGCGCGCCGAGCGCCGGCGAGCGGTACTGAACCGGCTCATAGCCGCTGTATCGGCTCTTCCGCGCCGGGGCTCGCGTCAGGACGAACCCGAGCGGCCGGCACGGCAGCGTGTCCAGCATCCGGCGGAACTCGCGCAGGTCGCGCGAGGACACGTAGTCGCGCCGGGCGACCGCGACCACAGTGTCGGCATGCTTCGCCGTCGCCATCGCGTCACCGACGACGAGGAGCGGCGGCGAGTCGATCACGACGAACTCGTAGCGCAGCTTCAACTCCGCCAGCACCTGGCCGAACCGCGGGTCGACGACGAACTCGCCCGGGTGCTCGGGCCGCTCGCCGACGGGCAGCACGTCCAGCCCGGCGAGCCGGACGTCCTCCTCGGCCTGCCGGTGAAACCCGTTCACCCGCGGCGCGGCGCTCGCCACGTGGATGCGCGCGAGGACGTCGGGGAGCTCGTAACGGCGAGGATGGAGCACGAGGTCTCCGAGTCCCGGCTCGCCCTCCAGCCCGAACGCACGGGCGACCGCTGCCTGCCGCACGTCGCAGTCGACGACGACGACCCTGCGGCCCGCCAGCGCGAGCGCCGCGCCGACGTTGCACGCCGTCGTCGTCTTTCCCTCGCCCTTCAGCGCGCTGACGAAGAGGAAGGCCCGCGCACCCGCGTCGACATTGGCGAGCTCCAGGTTCATGCGCAGGATCCGGAACGCCTCCGCGTCGAGGCTCTCCGGGCTCTGGAGCATCACGAGGCCCTGCTCGCCGAACGACCCCTTGCGCGGCAGGGGCACGGCGGCGAGCAGCTCGAGACCGAGCGTGTCGGTCATCTCCTCCGACGTGTGCACGCGCGCCGCCAGGAACTCGAGCAGGACGGCGGCGCCGATCCCGATCGCGAGCCCGCCGAGGAGGCAGATGAACAGGAGGAGCTCGAGCTTCGAGAGCTTGTCGCTGCTCGCCGACTGCGCGTCGCCGAGCGAGGTCAGTCCGACGACCGGTGCAGCCTGCGCGGCGGCGTAGCGCGCCCGGGCTGTCTCGAGCCTGAGTTGCGCCGCCTGGGCGGCCGCGCCGGCGCGGTTCAGCTTTACGCGCAGGGCGGCGGTCGGATTCGCGGCGTACAGCGTCTCCGCGCGCAGCCGAGCCTGATTCGCGGCCGTGTACTCCCGAGTCGCGTTCTCGAAGGAGCGGAGCAGCGTCTGCGCGCTGCCGCTGACGCGGTTGATCTCCTGGACGTGCCGCGTCAGCGACCCCGCCGTCAGGTTCGCGAGGGCGACCGCGCGCTCCCTCGAGCGGGAGGTGCCGCGGACCCGCACGACGGGGCTGACCGGAATCGGCGAGGCGGAGACGCTCGAAACGACGTCGCGCTCGGCCATCCCGAGCCGCGCGGCTACCGGAGCGACGACCGCGCGCGCGTGCACGAGGCGGCTGTAGGCGGGCGCGAGCGCAGCCGAGGCCTCGGCGACGTTGGCGACGGCTGCCGCGTCGTCCGCGTGGATCTGGACGTAGAGCTGAGTCTTCGCCGTGTAGGTCGGTGCCCGAACGAGACCGAGGATGAGCCCGACGAGGAGACAGGCCGCCGTCGTTCCGGCGACGGCGAACGGGTGCTTTCGTACGGCCGCGAGGACGCTCAAGCGGTCTGCGCTCACCGAGTGCCGGACCGGGGCGGCACCGCAGCCGCGGGTTGTGCGCTGCGCTTCATCCGCCTCAGAAATCCAGTCCGGTCGTCATCTCCCCCGCTATACTCCCTGCCCTTCCAGCGGTTTTTGGAAACGCGCTCAGGGGCGCTGCGCGTCCGTCCAGGCGGCGCGTCTCGCGCCAGCGAAAGAGGAAGCCGATCCCACTCAGCTCGCCGGCCAGCCGCGCCACCGATGCGTCGTCGAGCGTCCCGAGGATCCGGAGCCGGTAGGGATTGGTTCGCGGCCCGTTCCAGCCGATGTCGATCGTCCGCGCCGAGCGGTAGCCCGCGCGTCGGGCGAGCTCCTCCTCACGATCGCCGTAGTCGCCGTGCGGGTAGCAGAGGTGCCGGCACGGGCGTCTCGTCAGGCTCTCGACCTCGCTCCGCGAGACCTGGATCTCGTCGTCCGCCTCGTCGTCGGTGCAGGTGGTGAGCGGCGGATGGAACCGTGTGTGCGACTGGAAGTCGACGACGTCCGCCATCCGCTCGAGCTCCTCGGGGCTCAGCGTCGTTCGCTCCGGCGCCTCAACATCGGGTCTGAAGCCGGCACTGCTGAGAACTTCGAGCCGGCGTGCGTTCGGGAGCGGCAGCAACGCGTACGGATCCGGAACCGCTTCGAACCAGAACCGGCGGTTCGTGCCGGTGATCGAGCTGCAGAGGTACATGGTCGCCGGCGCTCGGTGCCTCCGCAGCACGTCGGCGAGAGCGGCAACGCCGGCTGCTCCGTCGTCGAAGGTGAGGACGAGGGCGCGGTCCGGGACGCGATGCCAGTCGCCGCTCCGGAGCGCGTCGACGAACGAGTCGAGGCGAATCAGGTTGTAGCAAGAGCTGAGATAGCGGAGGTGCTCCTCGAGGCACGCCGGGCTCGGTCGGTGGTACATGAGGATCGAGACGCGTCTTCGGGCGATCGTGGCGCGGACGACGGTGTCGACGCGCAGCGTTCGGATCACCCGGCAGACGACCTCGCTCAGCGGAGGCACGAAGCGCCCCTCAGCGCGCCCGAGGCCAGAACGCCTCGGCGGCCTGCCGGTTCGACCGGATCCATAGCCCATTCGTGTAGAGCGTCGCCGGCCGCGGATCCGTCGATCTGTAGTAGCCGGTCTCGGGGTAGACGTCCTGGTCGACCCCGCCCACCGTCAGGACGTTGACGCCCGAGGCCCGGACGCTGGAAGCCGCCGAGAAGCGCGTCCCGGCGAGGCGGTGCCAGACCTCCACGAGACCGGTCGCGTCCTTCGCCAGCCGCACGTGCAGCAGGAAGTCGTGCCACTGCGCCCGGGTCACCCGCGCCACCGGGTGGGTCGCTTCCTCCGGCGCCGGTGAGCCGGAGCTCTCCTTCGCCCCGCCGCGCACAGTGAGGGCGAACTCGCCGCCGGGTGTCACCTCGAGCGCAATCGGCGGCGAGCCCGTCTGCTCGCCCCCCGTCTCGCCGTAGAACTGGTGGATGAGGGCCCAGGAGCCGGGCCGCGGAAGCGGGAACGTCGGCGGCAGGTAGATGGACAGCGCGACCCAGAACTCGTCGCCGGGCCGGTACACGACTCCGTTCGCGGCGAGCTCGCACCGTTCAGAGGTCCCGTTGTGGTCGTAGTCGCCCTGGCGCACGGTGAGCTCGAGAGACAGCGTTCCGCGCCGGCTCGGCGCGCGGACGAGCTGCATCCGGTCTCGCGACTCTGCGAGCAGCGACGTGTAGTCGAACGCCGTCGCGCTGGTGAGGTCGCCGGGCCCGCGGGCGAGGCGCCAGTCGCCGCTGAAGTCGAACCGGTCGCGCGCACTGCTCGACCCGGCCTCCGCGAGCCAGGTCGCGGACAGACTGACCGCAGCGAGCCCGACGAGGACGGCGAGCGCCGCGGACAGGAGTTTCAGCCTCCGCGCGATCTTTCCCTCCCGGGCAACTCTCCCCACCACTGGCACCGCTATCGCCCGTATGCCCCGATCGGGCCTGGTCCACACGAAGATTGAGGCCGCCGAGATCCGGGCATGCCCGCCGTGGGGATGGGCGTCAGATCGTTGGTGGGGTTGGTGCTGGTCGGCGCGGCCGGGTGGTCGGCTGCCGCGAGCCTCGCGACGTCTTCCGGTCCCGCCGTGAAGCCGCACGTGACGGTGACCCTCCCGGTGACGACCGTCACGACCCCTTCGCCCCCGACGAGCGTTTCGCTGCCCACGACCGTCCCGCTGCCGACGACGGTCGAGCCGCCGACCGTCGCACCGCCGACCGTCGCACCGCCCACGGTCGCGCCGCCGACCGTAGAACCGCCGACCGTCGCACCGCCCACAGTTCCTGCGCCCACGGTGCCTG
>DATENZ010000058.1:0-15287 GCA_035274625.1 Gaiellaceae bacterium | reverse complement strand
GACCGTCACATCCTTCGCAGCCACGATCTGCCCATCGATCAACACCTGCTCATGCACCACGATCGGCAAAGGCTCATTCGCGAACTGCGAGTACGAAAACACGGCACCCGAACAATCAACCGTCGCGCTCCCCGTATTCGCGGATGCACCGACAGCGGTCACGAGCACCGCGACCAGACCGACCGTCACCAGCGCGGCCAGTCCAACAACAAGCCGTCTCATCGATTACCTCCCTCTCTCCCCCCAGGGCAGCTCGGCTCCACCGGCTGGCCCGGTGGAAACGCGAGCAGGAAAGGGAGGTCGACTACCTCGAACGACAGCTCCTGAACGTGCAATCCAACCTCCCCAAGTTGGAATGTCTCCCCGTCCACGGCGGGCCAGGCCCGCGGCTGGACAGACGCAGTTTCCGCCAACTCTTCTAAGAATTCACTTACCGTTTCGCCAGTAAGACTCGGCCTTGGTCGAGTAAGGCCCAGCCCCTGTGTCCGGCCCCTCAGGCGCGGAGGACGACTTCGAGCGACGTGCCGCCGTCCGGCGCCGCGGTCAGGCGGAAGCTTCCGCCGATCGCCGAGGCGCGGGCGCGCATGTTGCGCAGTCCCTGGCCGCGCGTCTCCGCCTCCTCGTTCAGGCCGCGGCCGTCGTCGACGATGCGAACGACGCGGTGTCCGTCGCGGACGCCGACGAGTACGGTGGCATGGCGGGCGCCCGCGTGGCGATGCACGTTCGCGAGGCCCTCCTGGACGATCCGGAAGACCTCGATCTGCTCGTCGGGGCCGAGCTCGACGTTGCGGTCGATCTCGAGATCGACGTCGAGCTGTCCGTCCGCCGTCAGGAACTCCACGTACCGGTTCAGCGCCGAGTCGAACGGAGCCGAGCCGGCCGCCGACGAGAGCGCGAGCACGGCGAAGCGCGCCTCCTGCTGGGCGGCCGAGGCCGCCTCCCGGAGTCGCGGGAGCACCTGCTCGAGCTCGGCTCCGTGCGCGAGGATGTTCGTCTGGGTCGAGATCGCGAAGAGGTACTGCGCGAGCCCGTCGTGGATGTCGCGCGCGACGCGCGCCCGCTCCTCGGCCACCGCCCGTCCGAACTCGGCGGCGCGGATCGCGCGCCAGACGCCCGCGAGCAGGACGCCGTACGAGACCACGCGGAGGAAGTCGCCCTGCGAGACGTAGTCGCTCGAGAGCGGCGGCGTGAAGACGGCGTGCAGCTCGGCGAAGAGCCACATCGTCGCCCCGAAGGCGAGCCAGCGGTCGAGGTCCTCGCCCTGAGTCCGGTAGCGCAGCCCGAACCCGACGAGGGCCGCGAGGCCGAGCAGCGCCTGCAGCGCCAGAGCGCCGGTGAGCAGGTCGGACTGGCCGTGGTCCGGGGAGAGCACCGGGAGTGACCCGTCGAGCGCGCGGCAGGCGGCCCAGAGGGCGACGAGGACTGCGAGGAGCACCGCCGCGCAGACGACGGCCTGGAATCGCGTCGCGGCGTGGCCGCGGGTGAACGGCGCGGCCGTGATCAGGCCGGCCGCGAGCAGGCGGCCTCCGATCGCCGTCCAGGTCTCGGCGCGGCCGATCGGGCCCCCGTCGAGCGCGGGGGCGACGGCGAATGCGAGCGTCGTCGCCGCGGTGACGAGAAACCCGGACAGGAGCAGCAGGTCGAACCGGCGCCGCTCCACCGTGAAGCGGACGTATGCGAGCACGAACACGATCAGCGAGACGAGGAAGACGGTCGTGTCGAGGAACAGGCGCAGGCTCGGCAGCGCGTACGGATCGCGCAGCCCGGGGCTGGCGAGGAAGAGCGCGAGCGCGCCGCCGAGCAGCGCGACGAGGAGAAGCTCGTCCCGGACCCAGGCCAGGTAGGCAGCGCGCGGCGACCGCATAGCACCCTTGTCGGCACCTGGGTCGCTGCCGATAAGGCTTCCATGGGCCGGCGTACGCTCGTGGTCGACGACCATCCCCTGACGCGGGCGGCTCTGACAGGGCTGCTCGAGCAGCACGACTTCCGCGTCGTCGCCGAGGCCGGCGACGGCGAGGAGGCGCTCGAGCTCGCGCGGCAGCTTCAGCCGGACATCGTCCTGCTCGATCTCGCGATGCCCGGTGGCGGAGGCCTCGCGGCGCTGCCGCGGATCCGCGCAGCCGCGCCGGAGTGCGACGTCGTCGTCCTCACCGCCTCGGGGACAGAGGAGAACCTCCTGGCCGCCATCCGCGCCGGGGCCGCCGGATACCTCCTGAAGACCGAGCCGCCGGAGCGGCTCGCCGAGTTCCTGGAGGGCGTCGCGAACGGCGAGGCGGCGCTGTCGGGGCAGGTGGCGAAGCGCCTGCTCGACCGAGTCCGCGACGGCGGGCGCCTCGATTCCGGAGTCCCGGAGTCGATCGCACGCGAGCTGAGCGCGCGCGAGGTCGAGGTCCTCCTGCTGCTCGACGAGCATCTCGGCACCGACCAGATCGCCAGGCGCCTGTTCATCTCGGAGCACACCGTCCGCTCCCACGTCAAGAGCCTCCTCCGGAAGCTGAACGTCCCATCGCGCCGGGAGGCACTCGAGGCGCTGGCGGCCGCGCGCGGCTAGCGACTCGGGCCGAATCACCCAGGCTGGGGGATGCCGCGGGTGATGCGGCAGCGTGGGCGGTCGCCGATCCTCCGCTTGCAACGACGCTTTCTCGTGAAGCGGTGGCGTAGTTCCTCAGGTGCAGGGCGGCCGCCGAAGGTCCCCGCGGGACGTTCGGCGGCCTCGCTCTACGCGCGGAACCCCTCGAGCGCGGCGCCGACGAGGCCGGGCAGCGTCGCCAGGTTGTAGCCGCCCTCGAGCACCGCCGCGAGCTGCGGCGCGAGCCCGCGGCAGCGGCGCGCAAGCTCCGTGAAGCCGCTTGCGGTCACCTCCATCGAGGCCAGCGGATCGTCGAGGTGAGCGTCGAAGCCGGCGGAGACGAGCAGCAGCTCGGGCTCGAAGGCCCGCACCGCCGGCTCGACCACCTCCTCGAAGGCCGTCACGTAGCGGTCGTCGCCGCAGCCGGCCGGAAGTGGGACGTTGACGGTCGTCTCGTTTCCGTCGTCGGGCCCGCCGGTGCCGGGGTAGAACGGCCACTGGTGGAGGGAGACGTAGAGCACGCTCGGGTCGTCCCAGAAGATCGCCTCCGTTCCGTTCCCGTGGTGCACGTCCCAGTCGAGGATCGCGACACGGCCGACGCCGCGCTCGGCCTGCGCCGCCCGCGCCGCCACGGCGACGTTGTTGAAGAGGCAGAAGCCCATCGCTCGCTCGCGGAGCGCGTGGTGCCCGGGCGGGCGGACGAGCGCGAAGCCGCCCGTCGCCGCAGCGTGAACGGCACCCCCCGCCGCGAGCAGCGCCGCGTCGTAGCTCGTCTCTGACGCCGGCGTATCGCCGTCGAGCCAGGTCGGAGCGGTGATCCCGCGGATGCGCGAGACGTGCTCGGCGGTGTGGCAGCGCTCGATCTGCTCCTCGGTCGCCGCTGGCGCCTCCTGCCAGGTGCCGAGCGCTTCGAGCAGGACCGCGAGCCGGTCCGGCCGCTCCGGGTGGTGCCCCGTCGGGTGGAGCCTGGCGAGCGCCTCGTGGCTGACGACCTCCATGCGTCAGGCAAGCGCTTCGAGCCGCCCCGCGAGGGCGCCGAGGCCCCACGACGCACTGAGGACGGACGCCTCCGCCCACTTGGGCGTTTGGTCGGCTAGGGAGGGGAGAGGGGCGGAGGCGTCTAGCGTGGCGATTCGCCGGTAGAGCAGCAACTCCTCCCGCTGCGCGGAGAATCTTCCGGCCGCGAGCGCGGCGTCCAGCGAGCCGTACTCCGCCAGGACCGCCGCAGCCGTCTTCGGCCCGACCCCGGTAGCGCCCGGAATCTTGTCGGAGGGGTCGCCGCGCAGCGCGATGAAGTCCGGGACCTGGGCCGGTTCGACGCCGTACCGCTCGCGAACCTCGGCCGGCCCGATGCGCGCGAGCTCCGAGACGCCCTTGACCGGCTGGAGCACCGTCGTCCGGTCGCTCGCGAGCTGGAAGGCATCGCGGTCGGAGGTGAGGACGACCGCCTCGCCGCCGCGCGCCTCCTCGGCGGCGACCGCTGCGGCGAGGAAGTCGTCCGCCTCGTAGCCGGGCGCCTTCGCGAACGCGAAGCCGAGTGCCTCCACGAGCTGGGGGATCAGGTCGAGCTGCTCGACGAGGGCGTCGTCGAATACGCGCCCGCTCTGATAGGTCGGGAGCGCCTCGAGCCGGTAGGTCGGCTCGCCCAGGCTGTCCCAGCCGACCAGAACGGCCCGCGGCGACTCGGCGTCCCAGAGCCGCAGCAGCGAGTTCGCGAAGCCGAGGATGGCGCCGGCCGGCCTGCCTTCGGCCCGCGTGATCGTCTTCGGCAGCGCGTGGTAGGCGCGGTGCGCGAGCGAGTCGCCGTCGATGACGAGCAGTGGCTTCACAGGGCGGCGTACAGCGCGTCGATCCGCTCCATCAGCCGCGCCGTCGCCTGGTGGTGCGCCTCCCGCGGCGTCAAGCCCTCGAGATCCTCGACCGGCACCGGCTCGCCGTACGCGATGCGCAGCTTCGCGAGCCGGCTGAGGCGGTCGCTGCCCTTGATCGCCGCGGGAACGAGCGGCACCTGCGCGGCGAGCGCGATCCGCGCGGACCCTGTGCGCGGCCGCGGCTCGAACTTCTTGCGGAGGCCTTTCTCTCGCCGCGTCCCTTCCGGGAACATTGCGACGATCCCTCCTTCGCGGCAGATGCGTGCCGCAGTCTCGATCGACTCGATGTCGCCCTGGCCGCGCCGGATCGGGAAGGCGCCTGCGCCGCGCAGGATCGGCGCCAGCACCGGGTTGAACAGCTCGACCTTCGCCATGAAGAAGAGTTGCCGCTGCGGCCACAGCGGCAGCCCGAGCGGCCACGGGTCGAAGTTCGAGGTGTGGTTCGCGGCCAGGACGAAGCCTCCCCGGGGCGGCAGCCGGTCGCGGCCCTCGACCTCGAGGCGGTAGAGCCCGGACACGATCGGCAGCGAGAGCACGGCGATCGTGTTGTAGAGCGGCGACGGCATCGGCCAACGCAGTATCAGCTATGCAACTCCGGCGTCAGAGGAGGGTGCCGGCGGTCGGCGACGTTGTCCGGCGGCGCTAACGTGTCGCGCGTGCCGAAGAAGCTCGTCATCGTCGAGTCGCCTGCGAAGGCGAAGACCATCGCCCGCTACCTCGGGCCCGAGTTCGTCGTGGAGTCCAGCATCGGACACATCCGCGACCTGCCCGAGCGCGCGTCCGACATCCCGAAGGAGGATCGGAAGCGCTTCGGCGCGCTCGGCGTTGCGATCGACGAGGGGTTCGAGCCGTACTACATCGTCGACCCGGACAAGAAGCGCGTCGTCACGGAGCTGAAACGGAAGCTGAAGGACGCGGACGAGCTTCTGCTCGCGACGGACGAGGATCGCGAGGGCGAGGCGATCGCGTGGCACCTGATGCAAGAGCTGAAGCCGAAGGTGCCGACGAGGCGGATGGTCTTCCACGAGATCACCAAGCATGCGATCCAGGAGGCGCTCGAGCGGCCGCGCCCAGTGGACGAGCGGCTCGTCGACTCGCAGGAGACGCGCCGGATCCTCGACCGGCTGTACGGCTACGAAGTTTCGCCCGTGCTCTGGAAGAAGGTGATGCCGCGGCTCTCCGCAGGCCGTGTCCAGTCGGTCGCGACCCGGCTCGTCGTCGAGCGCGAGCGGGAGCGGATGGTCTTCGTCTCGGCGTCCTACTGGGACGTCGAGGGGCTGTTCGACCCAGGACGCTTCACGGCGCGGCTGGTGGCGCTCGACGGGCGGCGGATCGCGCAGGGCCGCGACTTCGGGCCGGACGGTCGGCTCAAGACGGAGGTGCGGCAGCTCGACGAGGCCGAAGCGCGCGGGCTGGTCGAACGGCTGGACGGCGCGTCCTTCGCCGTGCGCTCGGTCGACGAGAAGCCGTACACGCGCAGGCCGGCGGCGCCGTTCATGACGTCGACCCTCCAGCAGGAGGCGAGCCGGAAGCTCCGGTTCACGGCGCAGACGACGATGCGGGTCGCCCAGCGCCTGTACGAGCGCGGCTACATCACGTACATGCGCACCGACTCGACGACGCTGTCGGAGACGGCGCTCACCGCGGCGCGAACCCAGGCTCGCGAGCTCTACGGCGCCGACTACGTGCCGGAGGCGCCGCGCCGCTACGACCGGAAGGTGAAGAACGCGCAGGAGGCGCACGAGGCGATCAGGCCGGCCGGCGACCGCTTCCGGCTCCCCGACGAGGTGCGCGGCGAGCTCGACCGCGACGAGCAGGCGCTGTACGAGCTGATCTGGATGCGAACGGTCGCCTCGCAGATGGCGGATGCGCGCGGGCAGACGGTGTCGCTGCGCGTCGGGGCGACGTCCTCCGCCGGCGAGGACGCCGAATTCGGCGTCTCGGGCACGGTGATCACCTTCCGCGGCTTCCTCGCCGCCTACGAGGAGGGACGCGACGAGGAGGCCTCCGCCGGCGACGACGAGGAGCGGCGGCTGCCGCCGCTGGCGCCCGGCGACCAGGTCGAGCCGCTCCGGCTCGAGCCGGAGGGTCACGAGACGACGCCCCCGCCGCGCTACACGGAGGCCACGCTCGTCAAGGCGCTCGAGGACCGCGGGATTGGCCGCCCGTCCACGTACGCCTCGATCCTCGGGACGATCCTCGACCGCGGGTACGTGATGAAGAAGGGGACGGCGCTCGTGCCGACGTTCCTCGCATTCGCCGTCGTCCAGTTGCTCGAGGGTCACTACCAGCAGCTCGTCGACTACGACTTCACCGCGCGAATGGAGGACGACCTCGACCGGATCGCGGCCGGCGAGGAGGAGCGCGTCGAGTGGCTACGGCGGTTCTACCGCGGCGACAACGGCCGGCCCGGGCTGCACACGCTCGTCACCGAGCAGCTGGACGAGATCGACGCCCGCGCGGTCAACTCGATCCCACTCCCGGGGAGCGAGATCGTCGTGCGGGTCGGCCGGTACGGGCCCTACCTCGAGCGCGGCGAGCAGCGCGCGTCGCTGCCGGACGACGTCGCCCCCGACGAGCTGACGCCGGAGCGCGCGGAGGAGCTGCTCGCGCGGCCGAGCGGCGACCGGGTCCTCGGGCAGGATCCGGAGACGGGGCGCGCTGTTGTCGTGCGGAGCGGGCGGTACGGCCCGTACGTGACGGAGGAGCTGCCGGCCGACGGTGCCGACAAGCCGCGCACCGCATCGCTGTTCGAGTCGATGTCGCCGGAGACGGTCACGCTCGAGGAGGGGCTCCGGCTCCTCTCGCTGCCGCGCGTCGTCGGCGAGGCCGACGGCGAAGAGGTGCTGGCGATGAACGGGCGCTACGGGCCGTTCATCAAGAAGGGCAAGGAGACCCGGTCGCTGGACGGCGAGGAGCAGATCTTCACGATCGATCTCGATCACGCGCTCGCGCTGCTCGCGGCGCCGAAGACGCGGCGCGGCGGCGGCGGTGCACCGAAGGCGCCGCTGCGCGAGGTGGGGCAAGACCCCTCATCCGGACGTCCAGTGGTCGTCAAGGAGGGTCGATTTGGTCCGTACGTGACAGACGGTGAGACGAACGCCAGCCTGCGAGCGGGAGACGCGGTCGAGTCCCTCACCCTTGACCGGGCGGTCGAGCTGCTTGCCGAGCGGAGGGCCAAGGGGCCCGCGACCAAGCGTCGCCCCCGGGGGCGGAAGTAGTCACCCGCGGCTGTTCACGAACCTGCAAACCTTTTCCAACGAAGGACGTCTTGAAATAGCGGAATCCTCGTCACCGGAATACATCTTCACGCCCCCGCGTTCGTTTCTTCACAGAGCCCTAACCACAGCGCCTTACGCTGGTAGCCCGAGGAGATTCCCGTTAGGGTGAGAAAGTTTGGCCGACCGGATCCGAGTGCAGACGAAAGGGAATCGAGAGTCACTTGACACAGAACCAGTTGCACGAGTTGCTTGAGAGCGATCAGGCTCGCCTCCTGATCGAGGGCGCCGAGGAGCGCGGGTTCGTCGAGCCGGCGGAGCTCGAGGCGTTCGCGCTGGAGCACGACCTCGCCGAGGACGAGGTCGAGCTGCTCGCGCGCGAGCTCGAGACGATCGGGCTCGAGGTCGGGAAGCCGGTCGACGAGGTCGAGGCTGCCGCAGTGGCCGCCTACGAGGCGGAGCCGGTCAGCGGTGCCGCCGACAGCCTGCAGCTGTTCCTCGCCGACGTCGGGCGTCACAAGCTCCTGACGGCGGCCGAGGAGGTCTACCTCGCGAAGGCGATCGAGCGCGGCGACCCGACGGCGAAGCGCCGGATGATCGAGTCGAACCTGCGCCTCGTCGTGTCGATCGCGAAGGGCTACCGCGGGCTCGGTGTACCGTTCCTCGACCTGATCCAGGAGGGGACGCTCGGCCTGAACCGCGCGGTCGAGAAGTTCGACTGGCGGCGCGGCTACAAGTTCTCGACCTACGCGACCTGGTGGATCCGGCAGTCGGTGCAGCGCGCGGTCGCGAACCACGCGCGCACGATCCGCGTGCCCGTGCACGTCGTCGAGCGCCAGCAGAAGCTCGGCCGGGCCGCGCGGCGGCTCGAGGTCGAGCTCGGGCGCGAGGCGACGAAGGCCGAGCTGGCGGAGGCGACCGGGCTCCCGATCCAGCACGTCGACGAGGCGCTGTCGGCCGCACACGCATCCGTCTCGCTCAATCAGACGGTCGGGGCGGACGACGAGGGCGAGCTCGGCGACCTGTTCGCCGACCGCGAGGCGCCGGATCCGTTCGACGAGGCGGAGGAGTCGCTTCGCCGCCAGGGCATCCGCAAGGCCCTCGACGCGCTGCCCGAGCGCGAGCGGCGGATCCTCGAGCTGCGGTTCGGCTTCGAGGGCGAGCCGTGGACGCTCGAGGCGATCGGCCACGAGCTCGACCTGACGCGCGAACGCGTCCGGCAGCTCGAGGGCCAGGCGCTCGCCCGTCTGGCCGCGCTGCGCGACCTGCAGTCCGTCGCTGCTTAACAACGTCTCGAAGTCCGGCCACGGCTGCGCCGTGCCCGACGACTTCGAGCCGCGGTAGGGCCGGCTGACCGAGCGCGGCAGTGTGCCGTGGCCTCGCCTGTCGGCCACGGCGGCGCTGGGCACGGCCCTTCCGGCGGTGCCCAGGGGACAGTCCCTGTGATGCGGGTGTGACGTCGAAGGGCACGGGTTCCGGCCGGTCGGCAGATCCGGCCGCGGCCGTTCGGGCCGTGCCCAGGGGACAGTCCCTGTGACGCGGGTGTGACGTCGAGGCGGGCGGGTTCCGGCCGGTCGGCAGATCCGGCCACGGCTGTGCGGGCCGTGTCCCGGGGACAGTCCCTGTAACGCGGGTGTGACGCGGGCGCCCGGGGACGCGGCGGCGCTTGCTCAAGCTTCGTCGGCTGGAGGCCGATTCGTTGCGGGTGAGACGGCTTCTCGTGCTCGTGCCTCTTGCCTTGCTCGCCGCCGGCTGCTTCGGCGGCGGCGGCGAGTCGACGCTCACGGTCGGGATCTCCGCCGAGCCCACCTCCCTGGACGGCGCGCTGGCGCCGGACGTCGAGTCGCGGCGCGTGATCGCACAGCTCTTCGAGGGGCTCGTCGCGCTTCAGCCCGGGACGACGAAGCTCGTCCCCAAGCTGGCGGCGACGTGGAGTCCGGACCGCACCGGTCGCGACTGGACCTTCCACCTGCGCGAGGGCGTCCGCTTCCAGGACGGTACCCCGCTTACCGGCGCCGCCGTCTGCGCGAACTTCGACCGCTGGCACGGCTTCAGCGGCGCCGAGCGCGACCTGAGCGCCAGCTACTACTGGCAGCGCGTCTTCGGCGGCTTCAGCGGACAGCCCGGCCTGTACGGGAGCTGCACCTGGCAGGCCCTCACCGTCACCCTCCACCTCACGCGCCCGAACGCCGCCTTCCTGAGCGCGCTCCCGCTCCCGGCGTTCTCGATCGCCAGCCCGCGGTCGCTGCGCCTCGACCACCCGGTCGGCACCGGCCCGTTCCGCCTCGAGAGCTGGGTCCGCGGCGACCGGCTCGTCCTCGGCCGTAACACCGACTACTGGGGCGACCGCCCCAAGCTCTCGAAGGTCGTCTTCCGCGTGCTGCGGGCCGACGCCGTCCGGCTCGCCGCCCTCGAGCGGGGCGAGATCGACGTGACGGACGTGGCCGGCCAGGACGTCCCCGAGGTCGTCCGCGAGCTCGATCTCCAGCTCCTCGAGCGGCCGCCGTACAACGTCGGGTACCTGACGATCAACGAGGCGCGCCCCCCGATGGACAATCCGCTCGTCCGGAAGGCGGTCGCCTTCGGCCTCGACCGGCGGCGCCTCGCAGGGACGATCCAGCCGCACGGCTCCGCCGTCGTCGCGTCGACCTTCCAGCCGGCGCAGGTCTTCGGGACGCCGCGCACGGTCGCGACCTACCCGTACAAGCCGGCCGAGTCCCGGAAGCTCCTTCGCGAGGCCGGTCTGACCCTGCCCGTCCCGATCGAGCTGTGGTACCCGACGAGCGTCTCGCGCGCGTACCTACCGGATCCGTCCGGGGCCTTCTCGATCCTCGCCGGCGGCCTCGAGCGGGCCGGCTTCAAGGTCAGCGCGCGGAGCGCCGCCTGGAACGACGGCTACCTCGTCCGGGTCGACAAGGGCGAGGCCGGGCACCTGAACCTGGTCGGCTGGACCGGCGACTTCGCCGACCCGGACGACTTCCTCGGCACGCTCTTCTCCAGGCCGACGCAGCAGTTCGGCTTCTCGGACCCGACGCTCTTCTCCCTCCTGCAGCGTGCGGAACGGGAGCCGGAGCGGAACGAGCGGGCGCTCCTCTACCGGCAGGCGAACGCGCGGGTGCAAAAGCTGCTGCCCGCGGTGCCGCTCGTGCACACTCCCGAGTTCCTGGCCCTGCGCTCGAACGTGCAGGGCTACGTGGCGAGCTCCTTCGGCCCGGAGCTCCTGAACCGCGTCTCGATCAGCGGCTGAGGACGGCGCGCTCCGCGCGGCGGCGCTCGGCCTCGCGCAGCGCCTCCTCGTCGTAGAGGTGGCACTCCACCTCGACCTCGCCGGCCGGCAACAGCCGCGGATCGACGGGCTCGTGGAGCTCGATGTCGACGTAGCCGTCGGCGGCGCTCATCCCCTTGACGCCGCTCCAGAACGGCTCGTCCGGATCTTCGGCCCGGAAGCGCTCCAGCACCTCGAGCAGGTCGGCGCCGGACCCGCGCGCCGCCGGCACGCGCACGTGCGGCCCCGGTTCTCCCAGCGCCGCGAGATCGCCGGCGACGGCGCGCTCGGCCTCGTACTCCGCCGGCTCCATCCGCGCCCAGCGCACCTCGAGCAGGTCGCGCAGATCGCGCGGCTCCCAGCCGCAGACCTCGAAGGCATGCGGGCAGCGCGGGTGGAAGGAGCAGCCGAGCGGCGGGCGGGCCGCGTCGGGCACCTCGCCCCGCGGCAGGTCGCGCGGGATCGCGCGGCGCGGGTCCGGCTCAGGAATCGCGCGCAGCAGCGCCTTCGTATACGGGTGCTTGGGGTCGTCGTAGATCGCCGCGGACGGGCCGATCTCGACGATCCGGCCGAGGTACATGATCGCGATCCGGTCGCAGAAGAACTTCGCCGTCGCGAGGTCGTGCGTGATGTAGAGGTAGGTCAGGTCGAAGTCCCGCTTGAGCGCGAGCATCAGGTCGAGGATCTTGGCCCGGACGCTCATGTCGAGCATCGAGACCGGCTCGTCCGCGACGAGCAGCACCGGGTTGAGGATGATCGCACGCGCGATCACGGCCCGCTGCTTCTGCCCGCCGGAGAGATCCGAGGGATACTTGTCGATGAACTGCTCCGCCGGTGCGAGCCCCACGACCTCCAGGGCATCGGCGACGCGGCGGCGGATCTGGTCGCGCTCCGTCGTGATCCCGTGGATCGTCAACGGGTGCCCCACCGCCTGCCCGATCGTCATCGCCGGGTTGAGCGACGCGTGGGGGTCCTGGAAGACGAGCTGCATGCGGCGACGGTGCGCGCGCAGCTCGCTCTCGCTCAGCTTGGTGATGTCCCGCCCCTCGAACATCACGCTGCCGCCGGTCGCGCGAACGAGGCCGAGCAGCGTCCGCCCGAGCGTCGTCTTCCCGCTCCCCGACTCGCCGACGAGGCCGAGCACCTCGCCCCGCTGGAGGTCGAAGGAGATGTCGTCGACCGCCTTCACGGAGCCCGCCTCGCGCCCGATCAGCCGGTCGAGGAAAGAGCCGCGGATCGAGTAGTAGGTCTTCAGCTCGCGGACGGAGACGAGCGTGCCGTCGTCAGGCTTCCTCTGCAACCGCAATCTCCTCGCGCTCGAGCTCGGCCGTCTGGCCGGGCGGGATCTCCTCCTCGGGGCCGTGGAGCCAGCATTCGACGCGCCGGCCGGGGTCGGGTGCAACTTCGATCGGAACCTTCCAGGTGCAGACCTGCATCGCGTTCGGGCAGCGCGGGTGGAAGCGGCAGCCCGGCGGCGGGTCGATCAGGTTCGGCGGCGCGCCGGGGATCGAGTGCAGCTCGGTCGTCTCCAGCGAGATCGTCGAGCGCAGGAGCTCCCTCGTGTACGGATGCGCGGGCTCGGCGAACACGTCGCGCGCCGGCCCCTCCTCGACGATCTTCCCCGCGTACATGACGGCGACGCGGTCGCACGCCTCCGCGACGATCCCGAGGTTGTGCGTGATCAGCAGCAGCGCCGTCCCGAAGTTCCGCTTCAGGTCGGCGAGGATGCCGAGGATCTGGGCCTCGACGATCACGTCGAGCGCCGTGGTCGGCTCGTCGGCGACGAGCAGTTTCGGCCGCAGGACGAGGGCGAGCGCGATCATGATCCGCTGCCGCATCCCGCCCGAGAACTCGTGCGGGTACTGCCGGAAGCGGGTCGGGGGGATGCCCATCCGCCCGAGCGTCTCGAGCGACCGGCGCCGGATCTCGTCCTTGCTCAGGCCGGGCTCGTGGCGCTTGATCGTCTCGCTGAAGTGATCTTCGATCCGGAGCAGCGGGTTCAGGCGCGTCATCGGCTCCTGGAAGATCAGCCCGAGGTCGGGGCCGCGGAGGCTCGACAGGTCCTTCTTCGAGAGGGCGAGCAGGTTCCGGCCGGCGTAGTGCACCTGACCGCCTGCGGCCGCGCCTTCCGGGAGCAGCCCGAGGATGCCGCGCCCGAGCGTCGACTTTCCGCAGCCGGACTCGCCGACGAGGCCGAGCACCTCGCCCGCGCCGATGTCGAGCGAGACGCGATCGACGGCGCGCACGGGGCCCCGTGCCGTGCCGTAGTAGACGCGGAGGTCGCGAACGGAGAGGACGGGGGTCGTCACTTGCCCAGGTCGACCTCGGCCTCGACGAGCGTGGGCTCCTGCTCGAGGGAGACCTTCTGGATCCGTCGCCGGCGCAGCACCGGGTTGATCGTCTCGTTCAGACCCTCACCGAGGAGGGTCAGCGCGGTGACGAGCAGGACGATCGCGAGGCCGGGGAAGAGCCCCGTCCACCAGATCCCGGACGTGGAGTCGGAAACGGCGCGCTGGATGTCGTAGCCCCACTCCGCCGCCTCCGTCGGCTGGATGCCGTAGCCGAGGAAGCCGAGGCCGGCGAGGGTCAGGATCGCGTCGGCCGCGTTCAGCGTCGCGATCACGGGCACGTTCTGGACCACGTTGAAGAACACGTAGCGGCGCATGATCGTGAACGGCTTCGCGCCGAGCGCCCGCGCAGCCTCGACGTACGGCTCCTCGCGGACGCTGATCACGTGATTGCGGACGACGCGGAAGTACTGCGGGATGTAGACGACCGTGATCGCGATCGCCGCCGTGAAGACGCCCTTGCCGACGCTGTCGCCGAGCAGGAAGGCGATCACGATCGCGAGCAGCAGGTAGGGGAAGGCGAAGAGCGCGTCCATGAACAGGACGAGGACGCGGTCGAGCGGGCCGGCGAAGTAGCCCGAGATGAGCCCGAGGGGCACGCCGATCGCGAGGCTGAACGCGAGCGCGAGCGCGACCACCTCGAGCTCCGTCTGTGCCCCCCAGATCACGCGCGAGAGCACATCCGTCGACTGTACGGTCGTGCCCATGATGTGTCCCGCCTCAGGGCCCGCCAGCTGCCCGAACCGCTCTCCGTGGGACTGGTACTGGTCGAAAGCGTACGGCGCGATCAGGGGCGCGAAGATCGCCAGCACCGCGAAGAAGAGAGTGACGAGGCCGCCGGTCCAGAGCATCACGCGCGCGAGCCCGCGCGCCTCGGCGATCGGAAGCAGCGCGCGGCGCACGCTCGGGAAGAGGCGGCGCGGCTGGGCGGCGGTGACGGAGGCCATCAGTACCGGATCCTCGGGTCGATGAACGCGTTCACGAAGTCGATCAGCACGCTGACGAACACGACGACCAGCGCGAAGACGACGATGATCCCCTGCACCGCGGCGTAATCGCGGTTCTGGAGGTAGAGGATCAGCTCATGGCCGATTCCCGGCCAGTTGAAGGTCGTCTCCGTGAGCACCGCCCCCGAGAGGAGCAGCGCCATCTGCAGGCCAACCACCGTGATCACCGGGACGAGCGCGTTCCTGAACGCGTGCCGGAAGACGACCGAGCGCTCGGGGATCCCGCGCGCCCGGGCGGCCTCGATGTAGTCGTCCTTCAGCGTCCTGATCACGTTGACGCGGATCAGGCGGATGAAGATGCCGCTGGTGACCAGGCCGAGCGTCGTCGCCGGGAGGATCAGGTGCCGGAAGACGTCCCAGAACGCGCTCCAGTCGCCGTCGATCAGCGCGTCGAGCAGGAAGATGTTCGTGTGCGTCTCGAGGGTCGCCTGGGTCAGCGGGCTGGCCTGGTCCGACGTCGGTAAGACGCCGAGGTACGAGCCGAAGAAGAGCTGGGCGAGGAAGCCGAGGAAGAAAACCGGCATCGCGTAGATGACGATCCCGAACAGGCGGCCGCCGACGTCCAGCGGCGTGTCCCGGAACCGGCCGGCGAGCAGCCCGATCGCCATGCCGGCGAAGATCGCGACGAACATCGCCGCCACCGTCAGCTCCAGGGTGGCGGCGCCGTTCTCGGCGATGATGTCGCGCACCGGGCGGCGGTCGGTGATCGTCGTCCCGAAGTCCCCGCGGAGGATGTCCCAGAGGTAGTCGCCGTACTGCTCGTACAGAGGCTTGTCGTAGCCCAGGCTCTTCGTGATCTCCTGGACGACGTTGGCCGGGACGCGGCCGCCGAGCGCGGCGGAGATCGGGTTTCCGGGCGCGACCCGCATCAGCAGGAACACCAGGGTGAGCAGGATCACGACCATCGGCAGGACGAGCCCGAGGCGCGTCAGCAGATAGGACTTGAGGGAGGTTCCCTGGCCGCTCATGTCGCTGCTCGATTGTGACGGGGAACGCCCGGGCGCGCACG
>DATENZ010000057.1:0-29447 GCA_035274625.1 Gaiellaceae bacterium | reverse complement strand
GATCTCGAGCCGGGCGCCGACCGCGCGGTCGCGCGTGCCGATCGCGTACGACGGCTCGACGAGTGCCGGCCCTTCGAGCGCGGGCCGCGCCTCGTCGGCGAGCCGCTCGCCGAGCTCGCCTCCGCTCGCGACCGGCAGCCGCTCGGCTTCGTAGCGCCGGACTGCGGCCGGCTCGTCGAGCAGCACCTCGACCTCGAGCGCGTCCGCGCGCGGGTCGCCGGTCTCTCGCCGGCGGAGCAGATCCGTCCGGCCGACGGCATCCCCGAGCGAGCGCAGCCCGACCGAAGCGAGGGCTCGGCGGGCCTCCTCGGCGACGTAGAGGAGATAGGCCTCGACCTGCTCCGGCGTGGCCGCGTACTTGGCGCGCAGCTCGGGCCGCTGCGTCGCGATCCCGACGGGGCAGGTATCGAGGTGGCACGAGCGGACCATCAGGCACCCCTCGGCGAGGAGGAGCGCGGTGCCGAAGCTGAACTCGTCCGCGCCGAGCAGCGCGGCGACGACGATGTCACGCCCGGTCTTCAGACCGCCGTCGGCGCGCAGGCGCGCGCGCCCACGCAGACCGCTGGCGACGAGGGCCTGCTGGGTCTCGGCGAGCCCGAGCTCCCACGGCAGACCGGCGTTCTTGATCGACGAGAGCGGGCTCGCGCCGGTGCCGCCGTCGCTGCCGGCGATGTGGACGACGTCCGCCAGCGCCTTGACGACGCCCGCGGCGATCAGGCCGACGCCGCTCTCGGAGACGAGCTTGACCGAGATCGCCGCCTCCGGGTTGACCTGCCGGAGGTCGAAGATCAGCTGGGCGAGGTCCTCGATCGAGTAGATGTCGTGGTGCGGCGGCGGCGAGATCAGCGCCACGCCCGGGGTCGTGTGACGCAGCCGCGCGATCTCGGCGCTGACCTTGTGGCCCGGCAGCTGGCCGCCCTCGCCCGGCTTCGAGCCCTGCGCGATCTTGATCTGCAGCTCGTCGGCGAACGCCGCGTACTCGGGCGTCACGCCGAAGCGGCCCGACGCGACCTGCTTGATCCGGGAGTTCCGCTCGGTGCGGAAGCGAGCCGGGTCCTCGCCCCCCTCGCCGCAGTTCGACCGGGCCCCGAGCCGGTTGAACGCGATCGCGATCGTCTCGTGCGCCTCCGCCGACAGCGCGCCGTGCGACATCCCGCCGGCGGAGAAGCGGCGGACGATCGCCTCCGCGGGCTCGACCTCCTCGAGCGGCACCGACTCCGCCGCCGGAACGAGCTCGAGCAGGTCGCGAAGCTCCATCGCCGTCCGGCCGTTGACGAGCCCCGCGAACCGCTCGTAGGCGTCCCAGCCCTTGCCGTTGAGCGCCTGCCGTAGCGCATGCGCGGCCGCGACCACCTCGGCGTCGGTCTCGTGCGGCTCGCCGCCCTTGCGGAACTTCACGTATCCGGGGTTCTCGAGCCGGGTCTGCCCGACGCGTGCGCGCAACTCGCGGTCGAGCTCGGCGAAGCCGATCCCGCCGACCGGCGACGGCGTGCCCGAGAAGCAGCGCTCGATCACCTCCGGCGCCAGGCCGACCGCCTCGAAGATCTGCGCACCGCAGTAGCTCGCAACGTCGGAGATGCCCATCTTGGACATCACCTTCAGGACGCCTTCCTCGATCGCGGCGCGGAAGCGGCGCTGGGCCTCGGCGGGTGACGGCCGGTCGCCGCCGATCTTGTCCGCGGCGGCCAGCGCGGCGATTGTCCGGAGCGCAAGCCGTGGACAGATCGCCTCGGCCCCGTAGCCGAGCAGGCACGCGAAGTGGTGGACCTCGCGCGGCTCGTCGCTCTCGACGATCAGCGTCGCGAGCGTGCGCAGGCCGGTCGCGACGAGCCGGTGGTGGACGGCGCCGAGCGCGAGCAGCGCCGGAATCGGGGCGCGCTCGCCGCCCGCGGCGGCGTCGGAGATGAGCAGTGTCGTCTTCCCGGACCGGACGAGCTCCTCCGCCTCGTCTCCGAGCCGAACGCACGCCGCCTCGAGATCACGTTCGAAGCTGGCGTCGAGGACGTCGCATCCGAACGCGGCCAGCGCATCGGGGTAGAGAAGGAAGCTCTCGAGCTCGAGTCCCCGGGCGGAACCGGGCCCCTCCGTGAGCAGAGGGGCCCGGCCGCCGAGGATGCTCCGGAGGGAGAAGGCGTGCCGCTCCCGCAGGTGGTCGATCGGCGGGTTCGTCACCTGCGCGAAGCGCTGGCGGAAGTACGAGTAGAGCGGGCGGGCGCGGCCCGCGAGCAGCGGGAGCGCTGTGTCGTCGCCCATCGACGAGGTCGGCTCGTGGCCGCGGCCGGCGATCGGCCGCAGGATCACGTTCAGCTCCTCGCGCGTGTAGCCGAAGAGCGCCTGGCGCAGCGTCAGGTCCTCGGCCGGCGGCTCGACGGGCTCGCCGATCGAGCCGCTGCGCAGGCCGGCGGCGAGCCACTCGCCGTAAGGCCGGCGCTGTGCGAGCCGCTGCTTGAGCGCGGCGTTCTCCTCCAGGCCCCGCTCCGGATCGACCGCCACGATCTGTCCGGGACCGAGGCGCTCACGTCGAACGACGCCCCGGCCGGCGAGGTCGACGGCGCCCGCCTCGGAGCAGCAGACGACGAGGCCGTCGGCGCAGACGGCGTAGCGGAGCGGGCGCAAGCCGTTGCGGTCGAGCGCGGCGCCGACCACCCGGCCGTCGGTGAAGACGAGACCGGCCGGGCCGTCCCACGGCTCGACGAGCAGCGAGTGGTACCGGTAGTAGTCCCGAACCGCCGGGTCGAGCTCGTCGTTCCCCTCCCAGGCCTCCGGGACGAGCATCGTCAGCGCGTGCCGGACGTCGCGACCCCCGCGGACGAGCAGCTCCAGCGCGTTGTCCAGCATCGCCGAGTCCGACCCCGACTCGTCGATCACGGGGTGGAGGAGCTCGTCGTCGTCCGAGCCGAAGTTGCCCTCCCGGGCGCGCATCCAGTTGACGTTGCCCTGGATCGCGTTGATCTCGCCGTTGTGGCAGAGGAGCCGGAAGGGCTGCGCTCGCTCCCAGGAGGGCGTGGTGTTCGTCGAGAACCGCTGGTGGAAGATCCCGAACGGGACGGCCAGCCCTGGATCGCGCAGGTCGGGATAGAAGTGCGCGAGCTGGTCGGCGGCGCAGAGCGCCTTGTAGGTCACGGTGCGGAAGGAGAGCGACGCGATGTAGGCGCCGCCCGCGCCCTCCGCGCGCCGCCGCGCTCGGTAGGCCCGGCGCTCGAGCTCGTCCTCCGATAGCCCCTTCGGCCGCCCGAGTGCGAGCTGCTCGATGCGCGGCGTGCTCGCCAGCGCCTCGGCGCCGAGCGCGTCCGACTCGACGGGCACGCGGCGCCACTCGAGCGGCACGAGCCCCTCGTCGCGACAGGCGCGCTCGATCGCGTCGCGCGCGGCCTCGTCCCGCAGGAAGACCATCGCCAGGCCCGGACTGCGCTCGGGGAGCGGCAGCAGCACGCCCGCGCCGTCGCCGGTCTTCCGATCGGCGGCGATCGCACCGCGATGCCGCACGTTGTGGAGCCCCTCGAGGAGAGCGTCGACGACCTCGCGCGAGGCACCGCCGCGGGCATCGGCGACGAAGCCGATTCCGCACGCGTCGCGTTCCTGGGTTGGGTCGTGAAGCGGCAAGCCGCACCTCTCGTCTCGAGCTGAACTCCGCCTCTTTGTTGCTAGCTAGCCGGCGGAGGCGGGAGGGACGGAACGCCGACTAGCACGCAGGCTTGCGCGCGACAATAAAGAAGAGCTTCGTCGCGGCGCCGAAAGCCATTGCCGCCAGAGTAGGGAACCGGACGGACGAGGTCAAGGAGAAAGCGTCACTGAATGGGTGAAAAAGTGGTTCCCCCTTGACAGGCGGAGCCTGCGCGGGCAACACTGGAACCCCCGGACGATGAAGGCCGCTTTCGACACCCGCGTAGTTCCCGCCTCGAGCGGCCTCTCGATTCTTCTCGTCTCGATTCTCCCCCGCTAGGGGGAGAACGCGAACACGCGCTTCGAGCGCACACGTCGACCGCTCCACACGACAGGTGCGTCTCCAGACCGGAGGCCCGACGAGGAGGAAAACCACTGTGCCAACCCGCAGGATCACGATCTTCGACACCACACTTCGCGACGGCGAGCAGTCGCCGGGCATCGCGCTCCAGCCGCACGAGAAAGCGGAGATCGCCGAGCAGCTCGAGCGCCTGGGGGTGGACGTGATCGAGGCGGGCTTCCCGATCTCGTCGCCGGGCGACTTCGAGGGCGTGCGCGCGGTCGCGAGAGCGGTCGAGACGCCGACCGTCACCGCCCTTGCTCGGGCCGAGCCCGCCGATCTCGAGGCGTGTGCCGAGGCCCTCTCCGGCGCGCGCGGCCGCACGCGTATCCACGTCTTCATCGCGACGAGCGCCCTCCACATGGCGAAGAAGCTCCAGCTCGAGCCGACCGAGGTGCTCGAGCGGGCGCGCCGGAGTGTTGCCGCTGCCGTGGAGCACGCCGACGAAGTGCAGTTCTCGGCCGAGGACGCCACGAGGTCGGAGCCGGAGTTCCTCGCCCAGGTCTGCCGCGAGGTGATCGCCGCCGGCGCGACGACCGTCAACCTGCCGGACACGGTCGGCTACTGCCTGCCCGAGGAGCACGACGCGTTTCTGCGGCGCATGCAGGAGCTCTGCCCCGAGCTGCGCTCGGTCACCCTCTCGGTCCACTGCCACAACGACCTCGGCCTCGCCGTCGCGAACACGCTCGCCGGCATTCGCGCCGGCGCGAACCAGGTCGAGTGCACCGTCAACGGCATCGGCGAGCGCGCGGGCAATGCGGCGCTCGAGGAGATCGTGATGGCGCTGCGCGTCCGATTCGACCAGCTGCCGGCCGAGACCGGCATCCGAACGCAGGAGATCGGCCCCGCGTCCGCACTCGTGTCGCGGGTGACGGGGTACACGGTCCAGCGCAACAAGGCGATCGTCGGCGCGAACGCGTTCGCCCACGAGGCCGGCATCCACCAGGACGGGATGCTGAAGGACGTCTCGACCTACCAGATCATGGATCCCGAGCAGCTGGGGCTGACGATGACGCTGCCGCTCGGGAAGCACTCCGGCCGTCACGCGTTCGCGCGCGCGTGCGCCGAGGCGGGGGTTCAGCTCGGCCCCGACGAGCTGCGCGCAGCGTTCGCCAGGTTCAAGCGGCTCGCCGACGAGCGGAAGGCCGTGACGCTCTACGACGTCTTCGAGGAGGTACCAGCATGACCAAACGAAAGGACCGGTACGCCGTCGCCTGTCTCAGCGGTGACGGCATCGGGCCGGAGCTGATGGCCGAGGCGAGCCGGGCGCTGGCCGAGGCCGGACGTCTGCACGGGTTCCGGGTCGACGAGGTGCACGTGCCGTTCGCCGGCGAGGCGGTCAGCCGGCACGGACATCCGCTGCCGGCTTCGACGCGCACCGCCTGCAAGGCGGCGGACGCCGTCCTCGTCGCGCTGACGAGGGAGCCGGCGCTGGAGGGCGTCAAGGCGGAGCTCGATCTGAGCTGGCGCGTCCAGCGGGTGCGCCTGTCCGACGGCGACCTCGCGGTCGTCAGCCCGCTCGACGACGAGATGGAGCCGTTCGTCGTCCGCCGCGCCTTCGAGCTCGCGCGCTCGCGGCGCGCCCGCGTGACAGCCGTCGGTGACGGGACCGAGTGGCACACCTTCGTCTCCTGGGAAGCCGAGCAGCACCCAGGGACCGAGGTGGAGCGGCTGACGCTCGCTGAGGCGCTGCCGCTGCTGATGAACGAGCCCGAGCGGTTCTGCGTCGTCGTCACGCAGCGCGGGCACGCGGAGCTCGTCTCCGACCTCGCGGCGGCGAGCCGGAACGGCGCGCGCATTGTCGCGTCCGGACGCCTGTCGCAGACCGGCCCCGGCATCTTCGGACCGACCCACGGCTCGGCGCCGGACATCGCCGGCCAGGGCGTCGCCAATCCGAGCGGGATGCTGCTCGCCGCGGCGCTGATGCTCGGTGAGGGCCTCGGCGAGCGCGCTGCCGCACGCACGCTCGAGCGGGCGATCTCCGACGCGCTTGCCGAGGGGTGGCGGACGCCGGACGTGGCCGGCAGCGGCCTCGCGGCGACGACACGCGACTTCATGGACGCGGTGCTCGGCCTGATGCCGACCGCCCGCACCGACGTGGAGTTCTCGGCCGCATGACCGCTCGCCTTCGGCTCGCTCCCATGGGGGGCCGCTGGCGCGGCCCAACGGGCTCTGTCAGCTATCCCGCCTTCGGCGGGAGTGCCGGTTCCCCCCATGAACCCCCCTCCCCAACCATGCGCAGATCTCTGTTGCCGTTGTCGGCCGCGCCCGCCATGTCGGTCGCGGCGGCGGGATCCTCTACGACTGGAGTGGTCGCTCTATGAACCGCATGCTCGGCGCCGACGCCGTCCTCCGCTCGCTCGAGGCCGAGGGCGTGGACACCGTCTTCGGCATCCCCGGCGGCGCGATCCTCCCGGTCTACGACGCGTTCGCGCGCGGGACGACGGTCCGCCACGTCCTCGCCCGCCACGAGCAGGGCGCCGGGCACATGGCCGAGGGCTACGCGCGCGCCTCCGGCCGCACAGGAGTCGCGATCGCCACCTCCGGACCGGGCGCGACGAACCTCGTCACGCCGATCGCCGACGCGTGGATGGACTCGACGCCGCTCGTCTGCATCACCGGCCAGGTGCGCAGCCACCTGATCGGCACCGACGCGTTCCAGGAGTGCGACATCACGGGCGTGACGACGCCGATCGTCAAGCACTCCTGGCTCGTCCAGAACGTCGAGGAGATCCCGCACGTGCTGAAGGCCGCCTTCCACGTCGCGCGCACCGGGCGCTGCGGACCCGTCCTCGTCGACATCCCGCGCGACCTCCAGGAGTCGGAGCTCAACTTCCGCTACCCGGAGACCGTCGACCTTCCCGGGTGGAAGCCGCCGACGCGCGGCCATCCCCGCCAGATCGCAGAGGCCGCCCGCAGGATCGCCGCAGCGGAGAAGCCGGTTCTCTACGTCGGCGGCGGGACCCTGAACGCGGATGCATGCGACGAGCTGCGCGCGCTCGCCGAGGCCGGACAGCTGCCGGTGATCACGACCCTGATGGCGAAGAGCGCGTTCCCGGAGACGCACGAGCTCCACTACGGCTGGCCGGGAATGCACGGCCCGAAGTGGTCGAACCTGGCGATGAACACGTGCGACCTCCTCGTCGCCGTCGGCGCGCGCTTCGACGATCGCGTGACCGGGAAGCTGTCCGCGTTCGCGCCGGGTGCGACCGTCGTCCACCTCGACGTCGACGCGGCCGAGATCAGCAAGCTGCGCCGCGCCGACATCCCCGTCGTCGGGCCGCTGAAGCAGGTGCTCGGGGAGCTGACCGCGCAGCTGCAGACGCTGCCGGCCCCGCGGACCGAGCGCTGGCTCCGCCAGCTCGAGGCGTGGCGCGAGGAGTTCCCGCTCCGCTACGGCAACGGCGGCCTCCTCAAACCGCAACGTGTGCTCGAGACCCTGCAGCGGCTGACCGCCGGCCGCGACGACATGATCTGGACGACCGGGGTCGGCCAGCATCAGATGTGGGCGATGCAGTACCTGCTCTGCGACCGGCCGCGCACCTTCATCACGTCGGGCGGGCTCGGCACGATGGGCTACGGCGTGCCCGCAGCGGTCGGCGCGAAGGCCGCTCGCCCTGATGCGACCGTCGTCTGCGTCGACGGCGACGGCTGCTTCCAGATGACCTCGCAGGAGCTGGCGACGGCAGTGCTCGAAGAGCTGCCGATCGTGACCGTGGTCGTCAACAACGGCTACCTCGGGATGGTGCAGCAGTGGCAGACGATGTTCTTCGACGAGCGCCACTCGCACGTCCATCTGACCAATGCCGTGCCGGACTACGCGGCCCTCGCGCGGGCGTACGGCGCCGAGGGCTTCACCGTCGACGACGAGGACGGACTCGAGGAGGCGCTCGACGAGGCGCTCTCGTGCGGCCGGACCGCGGTCGTCGACGCGCGGGTCGACCCCGTCGAGCAGTGCTTCCCGATGATCCCGGCCGGAGCGGCCGCGCTCGACATGCTCGAGTACCAGGAGCCCGAAGCGGCCGAGCTCCCCGCCGCATGACTCACACGCTGTCGGTCCTCGTCGAGAACAAGCCCGGCGCGCTCGTCCGCGTCTGCCAGCTGTTCGCGCGGCGAGGCTACAACATCGAGAGCCTGGCGGTCGGCCCGACCGAACGGCACGACGTCTCCTGCATCACGCTCCGGGTCAACTGCGAGCGCCAGCCACTGGAGCAGATCGAGAAGCAGATGCACAAGCTGGTCAACGTGCTCCGCGTCCGCGAGCTCGAGCCCGGCGAGTCGGTCGAGCGCGAGCTGGCCCTGATCGTCGTCGCGAGCCCGCCGGAGAAGCGCGCCGAGCTGATGCGGCTCGCCGACGTGTTCCAGGCCCGTGTCGCGGACGTCGGGTCGGACGCGATCGTGTTCGAGGTGGTCGGCGAGCCGGAGGAGATCGACTCGTTCGAGGAGCTCGTCCGCCCGCACGGCATCCGCGAGCTCACCCGCACCGGCCGCGTCGGCCTGCGCCGCGCGTCCGTCCGCCGGCCCCGCCCTCAACGCGTTCTGAACTAACGAGCGAAAGGACTCTCATGGCGACAGTGCACCGCGAAGGCGACCTCGGCCTCCTCAAAGGCAAGGTGGCGGTGGTCGGCTACGGCAGCCAGGGCCACGCCCACGCGCTCAACCTCCACGACGCGGGCGTCGAGGTCGAGGTCGGCCTCCGGGCCGGCAGCCCGACCTGGGCGGCCGTCGAGGAGGCGGGGCTCTCGGTGGCGACCGTCGGCGACGCGGTCCGCGACGCGCAGGTCGTGTCCATGCTCCTCCCGGACCAGGTGCAGCCGGCGGTGTACGACGCGGACGTTGCGCCGAACCTCGCTTCCGGCGCGGCACTCCTCTTCGCCCACGGCTTCAACGTCCACTACGGGCGGATCGCGCCGCCCGCCGGCCACGACGTGATCATGGTCGCGCCGAAGGGGCCGGGCCACGTCGTGCGGCGACTCTTCACCGAGGGCTACGGCACGCCCGCGCTCGTCGCGGTCGCGCAGGACGCGAGCGGCGGCGCGCTCGATCTCGCGCTCGCCTACGGCGCCGGGATCGGCGCCGGCCGGGCCGGGATGATCGAGACGACGTTCATGGAGGAGACCGAGAGCGACCTGTTCGGCGAGCAGGCGGTGCTCTGCGGCGGCGTCACCGAGTTGATCCGGCTCGGCTTCGAGACGCTGGTCGAGGCGGGCTACCAGCCGGAGATCGCCTACTACGAGTGCCTGCACGAGCTGAAGCTGATCGTCGACCTGATCTACGAGGGCGGCTTCTCCGGGATGCGCTTCTCGATCTCGGACACGGCCGAGTACGGCGACCTCACGCGCGGGCCGCAGGTGATCGACGACAGCGTCCGCGAGAACATGCGCAAGCTGCTCTCCGACATCCGCGAGGGGACGTTCGCCCACGAGTGGATCGAGCAGATGAAGACGGGCGAGCCGCGGCTGAAGGAGTTGCGCGCGAACGCGACGGACCAGCGGATCGAGCAGGTGGGACGCGAGCTCCGCAGTCTCATGCACCGCCAGGTGCCGCAGACCGAGGCGGAGCCCGCGTAAGAAGGGCTACGCCGTCGCGGCGGCTGCCGGCTCCGGGATCGCGCCGATCTGCTGCATGAAGCCCATCACGTCCCAGTAGCCGCGGAACTCGCGGATCAGCCCGTCCTCGACGCGCGCCCAGGCCGCGAAGGGGAACGTGACGTCCTTCCCGCTGGCGGGGATCTCGCCGGCCGGGCCGGCCAGCGGTCCGGTGTGCGTACCGGACGCGACGCCGCGCAGGGCGACGAGGTCGCCCGACTCGATCGCGTCGGTGACGTCGTGCTGGAAGTCCGGAATCGCGGTCCAGAAGACGCCGAGCAGCCCACGAAGCTCGTCGCGACCGTGGACGGTGGCGACGGGATTCGACCACTCGACGTCCTCGGCGACGTATGCGCTCGAGCCGTCGAGATCGCCGGCGTCGAGTCTCGCAGCCCAGTCCTGCACAACCTGCGCGGCAGCGGCCATGTGAAGCTCCTTTCGAAGGGGGACAGGGCATCTTCGCGGGACGGGCGACATCGGTTCGAGCGTAGGATCGGCGCGATGAGAGCGGACTCGCCGAAGCGTCACAGCGCGGCAATCACCGACGGGCCCGACCGCGCGGGCGCGCGCGCGATGCTGAAGGGCGTCGGCTTCACCGACGAGGACCTGGCGAAGCCCTTGATCGGCGTCGCGACGACGTGGATCGAGACGATGCCGTGCAACCTGAACCAGCGCGAGCTCGCGCAGGACGTCAAGCGCGGCATCCGGGAGGCCGGCGGGACCCCGATGGAGTTCAACACGATCGCCGTCTCCGACGGCGTCTCGATGGGGACCGAGGGGATGCGCGCAAGCCTCGTCTCGCGCGAGGTGATCGCCGACTCGATCGAGCTCGTCGGCCGCGGGCACCTCTTCGACGGCCTCGTCTGCCTCGTCGCCTGCGACAAGACGAACCCGGCCGCCGTGATGGCGATGGCGCGGCTCGACGTCCCCGGAGTCGTCCTCTACACCGGCTCGATCGCGCCGGGGATCTTCCGCGGACGCGAGGTGACCGTCGCCGACGTCTACGAGGCGATCGGCGGCTACGCCGCGGGGACGGTCTCGGCCGCCGACCTCCACGAGCTCGAGTCGGTCGCCTGCCCCGGCGCCGGAGCCTGCGGCGGGCAGTTCACCGCGAACACGATGTCGACGATCCTCGAGTTCCTCGGGATCAGCCCGCCGGGGCTGAACGGGATCCCGGCACTGTCGCCGCGGAAGGCGGAGGCCGCGTTCGAGTGCGGGCGGATCGCCGTCGACCTGGTCCGCCGCGACGTCCGCCCCTCCCAGATCGTCACGCTCGAGGCGCTCGAGAACGCGGCAGCGTCCGTCGTCGCCACCGGCGGGTCGACGAACGGGATCCTGCACCTGCTCGCGATCGCACACGAGTTCAGGCTCCCGTTCACGATCGACGACTTCGACCGGATCGCGGCGCGGACGCCGGTGCTCGCCGACATGAAGCCGTGGGGGCGCTTCCACGCCACGGACGTCTACCGCGCCGGCGGCGTCGCCCTCGTCGCGCGCGAGCTGGCCAAGCGCGGCCTCGTGCACGGCGACATGCCGACGGTGGACGGACGGACGCTCGGGGAGGTCGCGACCGCGGTCGTCGAGTCGCCCGGGCAGGAGGTCGTGGCGGCGATCGACCGGCCGATCAAGCCGAGCGGGACGCTGCGCATCCTGCGCGGCAACCTCGCGCCGGAGGGCTGCGTCGTGAAGCTCACCGTCGATCGCACGCATCACCGCGGTCCGGCGCGGGTCTTCGACGACGAGCAGTCCGCCTTCGCCGCCGTCAAAGCCAAGGGGATCCGGCCGGGCGACGTCGTCGTGATCCGCTACGAGGGCCCGGCCGGTGCACCGGGGATGCCCGAGATGCTGCAGGTGACCGGCGCGATCATCGGCGAAGGGCTCGGCGACACGGTCGCGCTGATCACGGACGGCCGGTTCTCGGGCGCGACCCACGGGTTCATGGTCGGCCACGTCGCGCCCGAGGCGGTCCGCGGCGGACCGATCGCCGTCCTCCAGGAGGGCGAGCTCGTGACGATCGACGTCGAGGCAGGCGAGGTCCGCGTCGAGCTCTCCGAGGACGAGATCGCGGCGCGCCTCAGGGCCTGGGCTCCTCCGCCCGCGCGCGTGACGACGGGCGTGCTGGCGAAGTACGCAGCGCTCGTCTCGTCCGCGAGCGAGGGCGCCGTCACCCGCGCCTGACGAGCGCGCGTCATGCCTATCGGCGGCCGGGAAATGTGCCAAAAGGCACACGTAGCTCCGGGAGCGTTTTTGGAAATATTGCCGCGCGCCTCTTGACTCTCGGCTCATGATCCCCTACTCTCGCCCGAAAACGTTTTAGGAGGAGCATGTCGATCCGGGAAGTAGCACGGCAGAGCGGCGTTTCGGTCTCCACCGTCTCGCGCGTCTTCAACGGCTACGACGACGTCAGCGCCGCCACGCGGGAGCGCGTCCTCGAGACCGCTCGCCAGCTCGACTACGTTCCGACTGCCGCCGCCCGGACGCTCGTCAAGCGGCGGTCGCAGCTCCTCGGGGTCGTGCTGTTCACCGGCTACTGGCACCCGGACATCCACCACCCGTTCTTCCAGGAAGTTCTCGTCGGCTTGAAGCACGGGGTCGGCGAGCTCGGTTACGACCTGCTCCTGTTCGCGACGGAGCAGCCGGATGGCCGGAGGCCGGATCCCTACCTTCGCCGCGCGAGGCAGCATCGCGTCGACGGCATCGTCCTGATGGGCCTCGAGCCGAGGGATCCAGAGGTCCAGAAGATCGTCGACTCGCCCATCCCGGTCATGGGCGTCGATCTCGACATCACCGGGAACCGGACGAGCTTCGTCTCCTCCGACAACGTCGGGGGGGCCCGGCTGGCGGTGCGGCACCTGCACTCTCTCGGCCACACGCGGATCGCGACGATCTCCGGCCCGCTGCGCACGAAGCCGGGTGCCGATCGCTCGCTCGGGTACCGCGCGGAGATGCGCGCGCTCGGGCTGGACGCGCCGGCGGAGCACGAGGTCGAGGGCGACTTCTACACCGAGAGCGGCGAGGAAGCGATGCGCAGCCTGCTCTCGCCCCGCGAACGGCCGACGGCCGTCTTCGCGGCCTCCGACCTGATGGCGCTCGGCGCGATCAAGGCGGCGCAGGCGGCGAAGCTGCGCGTCCCGGAGGACATCGCCGTCGTCGGCTTCGACGACATCCAGCTCGCGGAGCACGTGTCGCCGTCGCTGACGACGATCCGGCAGGACAAGGTCGGCATCGGCCTCGCCGCCGGCAAGGCGCTCGTCGAGCAGATCGAGAACCCGAACGTCACCCCCCCGGTCCTGACCCTTCCCGTCGAGCTCGTCGTCCGAGCCTCGTGCGGCGGCCGCGCGGCCGCCGATTGAAGGAGGTGAGCCGCACCACACACGCCAGCACGAGCCGTCCCGAAAACGTTTTTGGAAGGAGGAGGAGGCAGTGATCAGACGGAACCAAGCTCGGCGGCGCTGGCGGACCGTAGCCATCGCCATCACCGCGGCCGGCGCCCTCGCGCTCGGCTACCTCGCCACGACCGCCGCCGCGAAGAGCCACGACGACGTGACGCTGAGGGTCAGCCTGTTCGGCGACTTCGGCTACCACGATCTCTACAAGCAGTTCGAGCAGGCCCACCCGGGCGTGACGATCAAGGAAGAGATCCAGTCGTATCCGGATCATCACTCCGCGCTCGCCCAGCACCTCGCAACCGGAGCAGGGGCAGCCGACGTGGAGGCGATCGAGGTCGGTTTCATCGCCCAGTACGCGTCGACGCCGCAGAACTTCGTCGACCTGCGCGAGTTCGGGGCGAACGGCATGAAGAGCCGCTGGCTCCCGTGGAAGTACCAGCAGGCCGTCGCACGGAACGGCGCCGTGATCGGGCTCGGCACCGACGTCGGCAGCCTGGCGATCTGCTACCGGCGCGACCTGTTCCAGAAGGCAGGGCTGCCGAGCCAGCGTGACGCGGTGTCGAAGCTGTGGCCGACCTGGCAGGGATTCCTGAACGCGGCCCAGCGCTTCCAGGCGAAGGCGCCGAAGGGCGTCAAGTTCATCGACTCCGGGAGCAACCTCTACAACGCGATCGTCGCCCAGCTCAGCCCCGCCTACTACGACGCGTCCGGCAAGGTGATCCTCCCGTCGAACCCGAAGGTGAAGGGCGCCTGGGATCTGACCATGCAGGCGATCTCCAAGGGCACGGACGCCGGCCACAGCGCGTTCAGCAACGACTGGAACACCGGCTTCAAGAAGGGCACCTTCGCCACCGTGACCTGCCCGGCCTGGATGATGGGCTACATCCAGGGACAGGCGCCGGCGACGAAGGGCAAGTGGGACATCGCCGCGATCCCGGGGGGCGGCGGCAACTGGGGCGGCTCCTTCCTCGCCGTTCCGAAGCAGTCCTCCAACACCGACATGGCGGTGGAGCTCGCGAAGTTCCTGACGTCGCCCGCCGCCGAGACGTACGTGTTCAAGCAGACGGGCAACCTGCCGAGCCAGCCGGCCCTGCTGAAGAGCGCGGCCGTGCAGGGCTTCAAGAACCCCTTCTTCAACAACGCGCCGGTCGGCCAGATCTTCGCCACCTCCGCGTTGAGGCTGAAGCCGCAGATCCTGGGGCCGCACCAGGGCGACTTCCAGAACGCCGTCAGTCAGGCGATCCAGCGCGTCGAGCAGGGCAAGCAGTCCCCGGACAAGTCCTGGGGCCAGTTCCTCAAAGACGTCAAGCGGCTTTCCTGAGCAACTCCCGACGGAGCGGAGGGCCGGCGGCCGTGGCGCCGGCCCTCCGACGGGGCGACGACCATGTGGACGGTAAGGGGCACCGTGGAGCTGAACTCGCAGGCATCGGAGGTCGGGAGCGGCGGAGCCGCCGCGGTCGCACTGCCGGCGCGATCGAGGTTGAGGACACGCCTGCGCCGGCTGGACTCGAAGGTCTCGCCGTACGCCTACATCTTCCCGTTCTTCGCGGTGTTCGGCGTCTTCGGCGTGTTCCCGCTCGGCTACACGGCCTGGGTCTCGCTGACCGACCGGACTTTGCTGAACCCGGTGTCGCACTGGGTCGCCCTCGACAACTACACGGAGCTGCTGCACGACTCCTACTTCTGGAACGCGGTCGAGAACACGATCGCGATCGGCCTGATCTCGATGGTGCCGCAGCTCGCGCTCGCGCTCGTGATCGCGCACGTGCTGAACACGAAGCTCCATGCCCGCACGCTCTTCCGGATGGGGATCCTGCTGCCGCAGGTGACGTCGCTCGTCGCCGTCGGCCTGATCTTCGCCCAGCTCTTCTCGGCCGATTACGGGCTCGTCAACTACGTGCTCAACCAGTTCGGCATCTCGAACGTCGACTGGGAGGCGGGCCGCCTCTCGTCCTGGGTCGCACTCTCGGTGATGGTCATGTGGCGCTGGACGGGCTACAACGCCCTGATCTACCTGGCGGCGATGCAGGCGATCCCCGACGACCTGTACGAGGCCGCGGCGGTCGACGGCGCTCGGCGCTGGCGGCAGTTCTTCCACATCACGATCCCGATGCTGCGGCCGACGATCATCTTCACGGTCATCGTCTCGACGATCGGCTCGCTCCAGCTCTTCACCGAGCCGTACCTGTTCCAGCCGAACAACCGCGGGCTCGCGACCGGCGGCTCCGGCCGGCAGTACCAGACCGTGACCATGTACCTGTACGAGAACGCCTTCGGTAGCTCGCAGTTCAGGTTCGGCTACGCCGCGGCGATCGCCTGGTGCCTGGTCCTGCTGATCGCGGTGATCTCGATCTTCAACTTCCTCGTCATCCGGCGGATCCGGTCGGCGGAGTAGCGATGGCTGTCGACACCTATCGCGCCCCCAACCGGCTGGCGCTCCCGCGGCGGTGGGGTCGCCGTCCGGCGTCCCGGCGATCCGGCCGCGCCGGCCCGGGAACGTACGCATTCCTTCTGGTCGTGATCGCGGGCTCGATCTTCCCGCTCTACTGGTCGTTCGTCGTCGCCTCTCACGACAACTCGGCGATCGGCGCGTACCCACCGGTGCTGACGCCCGGCGGTCACTTCTGGAGCAACCTCCACCGCCTCTTCAGCACCGACGTCGTCAGCGTCGACTTCTGGGCGGCGCTGATCAACTCGGCGATCGTCGCCGGCGCGGTGACCGCGGGCGTCGTCTTCTTCTCGGCCCTCGCCGGCTTCGCGTTCGCGAAGCTGAAGTTCCGCGGCCAGAAGTGGCTGCTCCTGGCGGTGATCGCGACGATGATCATCCCCGTCCAGCTCGGGGTGATCCCGCTCTACATCGAGATGATCCACTTCGGCTGGCTCTTCGACCTGAAGGCGGTGATCTTCCCGTACGTCGTCTCCGCCTTCGGGGTGTTCCTGATGCGGCAGTACATCGTCGGCGCCGTCTCGAACGAGCTGATCGACGCGGCGCGAGTCGACGGCTGCCACACGCTCCGCGTGTTCTGGCACGTGATCCTGCCGGCGGTGCGGCCGGTCGCCGCGGTCCTCGGGCTGCTCACGTTCATGGAGACGTGGAACAACTTCTTCTGGCCGCTGATCGTGCTCGGCCAGCGGAACCCCACGGTGCAGGTGGCGATCTCGGCGGTCGCGGGGACGAACTACATCCCCGACTACCCGCTCATCCTCACCGCCACGTTCATCTCGATCCTGCCGCTCCTCTTCGTCTTCCTCGTCCTCGGCCGCCAGATCATCGGCGGGATCATGCAGGGAGCCGTGAAAGGTTGAGTCGCGACGGCTTCGTGTGGGGCGCCGCGACCGCCGCCTTCCAGATCGAGGGCGCGACGAGGGCCGACGGCCGCGGCGAGTCGATCTGGGACCGCTTCGCCGCGTCGGCCGGCAAGGTGGCGCACGGCGATACGGGCGACCCGGCGTGCGAGCACTACTACCGCTGGCCGGAGGATCTCGACCTGATGCGTTCCCTCGGGATCCAGGGCTACCGCTTCTCGATCGCGTGGCCGCGGATCCAGCCGGCCGGACGCGGCCGCGCGAACCAGCGGGGAATCGACTTCTACCGGCAGCTCGTCGAGGGCCTGCGCGAGCGCGGGATCACGCCGCTCGCGACCCTCTACCACTGGGACCTGCCGCAGGCGCTCCAGGACGAGGGCGGGTGGGCCGAGCGCAGCATCGTCGAGCGCTTCGGCGAGTACGCGGCGCTCGTCTTCGAGTCGCTCGGGGACGTCGTCTCGGACTGGATCACGCACAACGAGCCGTGGGTGACGTCCTTCCTCGGCTACGCGTACGGGACGAAGGCGCCCGGGCTCACGGACTGGACGGCCGCGCTCCGGGCCGCGCACCATTCCCTCCTCGCGCACGGCGCGGCCGTCCAGCGGTTCCGCGAAGGCGGCCACGAGGGCAGGATCGGTATCACGCTCGACCTGACGGTCGCGCATCCGGCCAGCCCCACGCCCGACGACGAGGAGGCGGCGCGGCGCCTCGACGGGTTCCACAACCGGTGGTTCCTCGACGCGACCCTCCGCGGCGCCTACCCGGCGGACATGGTCGACCTCTACGAGCAGCGGGTCGGGCCGTTCGACTTCGTCGCCGAGGGCGACTTCGCGCTGATCGCGCAGCGGATCGACTTCCTCGGCGTGAACTTCTACCGGCCGAACTTCGCCGCAGCCGTCGGCGACGGCTCCATCCTCGGTCTTCGCGACGTCGACCTCGAGTACGACCACACCGCGATGGGGTGGCCGATCGTCCCGGCCGCGCTGACCGACCTCCTCGTTCGCCTGCGGCAGGACTACGGCGACATTCCGCTCGTGATCACCGAGAACGGCGCCGCCTTCGACGACGAGCTGAACGGCGACGGCGTCGTCGAGGACGAGCAGCGCGTCGACTACCTGCGCGGCCACGTCGAGGCGCTCGACCGCGCCCGAGCCGAGGGCGTCGACGTCCGGGGCTACTACGTCTGGTCGCTGCTCGACAACTTCGAGTGGGAGCACGGCTACGGGAAGCGGTTCGGGATCGTCTTCGTCGACTTCCCCACGCAGCGGCGGATCCCGAAGCGCAGCGCACTCTGGTACCGAGACCTGATCAGCACCCGATCGACCGCAAGGAGCTGAGGTGGCAAGCATCGAGTTTCGCGAGTTGACCAAGGTCTTCCCCGGCGGCGCCCGCGCCGTCGACGACCTCGACCTCGAGATCGAGGACGGCGAGTTCGTCGTTCTCGTCGGCCCATCCGGCTCGGGGAAGACGACGGTGCTCCGGATCGCGGCGGGGCTGGAGGACGCGAGCGAGGGCGACGTCCTGATCGGCGGCAACCTCGTCAACGACGTGCCGCCCATGGATCGGAACATCGCGATGGTCTTCCAGAGCTACGCCCTGTACCCGCACATGACCGTGTACGAGAACATGGCGTTCGGGCTCAAGCTCCACGGGTTCAAGAAGCGCGAGATCGAGCCGCGGGTCGAGGCGGCGGCCCGGATGCTCGGCATCGACGACCTGCTCAAGCGGAAGCCGGCACAGCTGTCCGGCGGTCAGCGGCAACGGGTGGCGATGGGACGAGCAATCGTGCGCGAGCCCGACGCGCTCCTGATGGACGAGCCGCTGTCGAACCTGGACGCGAAGCTGCGCGTCGAGATGCGGGCCTACCTGGCGACCCTCCACCAGCGTCTGCGGACGACGACGCTCTACGTGACCCACGACCAGACCGAGGCGATGACGATGGGCGACCGCGTCGCCGTCATGCGCGACGGCCGCCTCCAGCAGGTCGACCGGCCGCAGGCGCTGTACGACCGGCCTCGCAACCTGTTCGTCGCGGGCTTCATCGGCTCGCCGGCGATGAACCTCGTCCACTCGCGGCTGACCGGCGACGGCGACGCCGTCCTCGCCGAGTTCGGCCCGGCGAAGCTCCCCCTGCCGGCGGAGCTGCTCGCCCGGCGGCCGGGGCTGCGGAGCTACGTCGGCCGGCCCGTGATCGTCGGGATCAGGCCGGAGGACTTCGAGGACGCGGCCTTCGCGCACGGTGCGAACGGCTCGTCGCTGGACGTGCGCGTCTCGCTTGCCGAGGCGATGGGTGCCGAGCTGATCGCCCACTTCCCGATCGCCGCGCAGCCGATCGTGGGCTCTGCTTCCCTCGCCGCGGCACGCGACGACGAGCCCGAGCAGGATCTCGCCGCCCTCGCCGGCGGACCCCACGGCGAAGCGGTGATCACCGCCCGGCTCAGCCCGCGCAGCACGGCGCAGACGGGGCAGGCGCTCCGAGTCGCGATCGACGTCGAGCGGCTGCACTTCTTCGACCCGGAGAGCGAAGACTCGATCTGGTGACGTCCGGCGCAGCGGCCGTGGATCACGGAAGCTGACGGCGTGACGGGCGATCCGGAAGCTCCGCTCCGGCGGGACGTCCGCCTGCTCGGCGACGTCCTCGGCCGCGTGCTGGTCGAGCAGGGCGGCGCGCGGCTGCTCGTGGACGAGGAGCGAATCCGCGAGCTGTCACGCCGGGCACGCGCGACCGGCGGCGCCGCGGTCCGTGCCCGGCTTGCAGCCGCGGTGTCGGCGCTCCCGCTCGAGCGGCAGGGCGATGTGCTGCGGGCCTTCGGGATCTACTTCCAGCTCGCGAACCTGGCCGAGCAGCACCACCGCCTACGGCGCCGGCGCCAGTACGAGCACGAGCAGCGGACGCCGCGTGAGTCGCTGGCGGAGGCGTTCCAGCGGCTCGAGCGGGCGGGCGTGACGCAGCGGCAGCTCGCGGCGGCGGGACGGCAGCTGTCGCTCGAGCTCGTCCTGACCGCGCACCCGACGGAGGCGACCCGCCGGACTGTGCTCGCCGCGCAGGTCCGACTCGACCGCCTGCTCGGCGAGCTGGACGACCCCGCCCTTCACCGTTCGGGCCGCGAAGGCGTCGAGTCCGCGATCGCGGAGGAGGTGACCGCGCTCTGGCAGACCGACGAGGTGCGGGCGCAGCGTCCGCGCGTGCTCGACGAGATCCGGCACGGCCTCTGGTTCTTCGAGCAGAGCCTGCTCGATGCCGCGCCGGCGCTCGTCGGCGACCTGCGGCGCGGATTGCCCCAAGCTGCGGCTCCGCTTCGGTTCGGCACCTGGATCGGCGGCGACCAGGACGGCAATCCGGCGGCAGGGCCGGCCACGATCGAGGAGGCGCTCAGACGCGGGCGCGACCTCGTGCTCACGCGCTACCGCGCGGAGGTCCGCGAAATCGCGGCGGCGACCGGCGTTGCCAGCGCGCTCGTCGGCGTCTCCGGTGACCTGCTCGACTCGATCGCGACCGACGAGCGCCGGTTCCCCGCCTATGCGGACCGGATCGGCCGGCAGAACGAAGGCGAGCCGTACCGGCGGAAGCTGTCGTTCGTGTGGCACCGGCTCGGCGAGGCGCTCTCGCGCCGGCCGGACGGCTACGCCTCACCGGCAGAGCTGGCGGCAGACCTCGAGCTGATCGATCGAAGCCTGCGGGCCAACCGCGGCGACCGTCTCGCCGACGGACGGCTGGCGGCGCTGCGCCGGCGGCTCGAGCTGTTCGGCTTCCACCTGGCCAAGCTCGACGTGCGCCTGCACGCCCGCGAGCTGACGCGTCCGACCGCCAAGACGCGCCGGACGTTCGCGGCGGCGGCGCGCGCGCAGCGCCGCCACGGCGAGCAGGCACTCGACACGCTCGTGATCTCGGGAACCTCTTCTGCGGAGGACGTCCTGGCCGGGCTGGAGCTCGCCGAGCAGTCGGGCGCCCGCGTCTCGCTCGTGCCGCTGTTCGAGACGATCGGCGACCTGCGCGCGGCGCCGGGCATCGTCGCGGAGCTCCTCGACGACGATCGGTTCGCCGCGGGCGTCGAGTCGCGCGGCCGCCGGTTGGAGGTGATGGTCGGTTACTCCGATTCCGGAAAGGACGGCGGCTACCTGTCGGCGCAGTGGGAGATCTTCCGGGCGCAGGAGTCACTGGCCGCGCTTGCCAGGCGCCGGCGAATCGACCTGACGATCTTCCACGGCCGCGGCGGCAGCGCCGGCCGCGGCGGAGGGCCGACGCATGCCGCGATCCTCGCCCAGCCGCCCGGCCACCCTCCGGGTCGGCTGAAGCTGACCGAGCAGGGCGAGACGATCTCCTTCAAGTACGGGCTCCGCGGCCTCGCACACCGGAACCTCGAAGCGGCGCTCGCGGCGACGTTGCTGTCGGCGTTTCCGCGCGCCGTCCAGGCGGACGCACCCGCCGATGCAGCCGAGCTGATGGGTGAGCTCTCCGGGCGTGCCCACAGCGTCTACCGCACGCTCGTGTGGGACGACACCGGGTTCGCGCCCTTCCTCCGCGCGTTCACGCCGATCGACGAGCTCGCCCTGCTCGCGCTCGGCTCTCGCCCGGCGCGACGTCCCGGCGGCGACGACTTCCTCCGCTCGCTGCGCGCGATCCCGTGGGTCTTCGCGTGGACGCAGAACCGCTGCCTGCTCCCCGCCTGGTACGGCTGCGGGACGGCGCTCGCGTGCGGGCCGCTGCGGGAGCTTCGCCGCCTCTACCGCTCCTTCGCGTTCTTCCGCGCGCTGGTCGAGAACCTGGAGATGACGCTCGCGAAGTCGAGCCTCGAGATCGCGCGCGGCTACCTCGCGCTCGTCCCGCCCGAAGCGGAGCCCGACCGTCTTTTCGGGCTGATCGAGGCGGAGCACGCGCGGGCTGTCGCGACGGTGCTGGAGATCGTCGAGGCGCGCGCGCTGCTCGACCGCCATCCGGTCGTGCAGCGCTCGATCGCGCTCCGGAATCCGTACGTCGACCCGATGAACGCAATCCAGATCGAGCTCCTCCGCCGCTTCCGCGAAGCCGCCGACGACGCGGACCGCGAGCTCGTCCGCCGGCCGCTGCTGCGCTCGATCGCCGGCATCGCCGCCGCCCTTCGGAACACGGGCTGACGAGGCCGCCGCGCCGTCTAACAGCGCCTGGCACCGTTTGAAGCGGCTCGCCCGGCGGGCAGAGGTCGGTCAGGCGTTCTTCGAGACCGGCGCCGGCTTGATCTCGGGCTCGGCCGGCCCCGGCACGCCGTCGAGGGTCGGGACCGACGCCGCGATCAGGTTGCGGATCTCCCTGACGCCGACGGAGATCGTCGCGAGGTCGAACGCAGATCCCGCCTTCGCCTCGGCGAGGATCTGGAGGTAGCGCTCGACCGGAGCCGGGTTGCGTGCCAGCCACGCGTCGACTCGTTCCGCAGCGGCCGCCCCGTCCGCGCTCTGGCGGAGGACGTCGGCGGTGAGCGCACGCCGCTCGTTCTGAAGGTCCTCGCCCAGCGCGCGGCGCGCGAGCGCGTCCCACCGCTCCTCGCGCGGGAGCGCGGCGATCCGGTCCTCGAGCACGTACAGCTCGAGCCGGTCGCCGAGGGTGAAGTAGACCGCGGCCACCTCGTCGAGGCCCAGCCCCTCCGCCGAGGCGAGCTCGACCAGATCGAGCGTCGGGACGAGCGCCTCCACGTGGGCGATCCGCCTCGCGAGGGCCGCCGGAGCACCCGCGTCGGCGAACCAGTTCGCGACTCGCTCCGAGGCGACCCGCGCCTCGGCCGGGAGGAGCCCGGGCAGCGCCTCCTGGAGCGCCTCGGCGCCGGGCCGGAACCGGGCGGTCGTGCCGGCGACGTCCAGCGGGCGCGGTCGGTTCCGGAGCAGCCACCTCGTCGCCCGCTCGAGTAGGACCCGTACCTTGAGGAACATCGCGAGCTGGGTCCTCGCCGGAACGAGGCCGTCGAGCGCCTCGATCTCCGCCCACAGGCCCTGCAGGTCGAAGATCTCGCGCGCGGCGACGAACGCGCGCACGACGTCCGGCCCCGTCGCGCCGGTCTCCTCGCGCAACCGGAACACGAACGACGTCCCGGCGCGGTTGACGAGCCCGTTCGTCAACCGCGCCGCGACGATCTCGCGCCGGAGCGGATGGCGCTCCAGCTGGAGAGAGAACCGAGCCCGCAACGGCCGCGGGAAGTAGCGCTCGAGCTCGCCCGAGAAGGCCTCCTCGTCAGGCAGGTCGGAGTCGAGCACCTCCTCGTAGAGCGCGATCTTCGTGTACGAGAGCAGGATCGCGAGCTCGGGGGCAGTCAGGCCGAGCCCGGCCGCCTTGCGCTCGGCGAGGACCTCGTCGTCCGGCAGGAACTCGAGGGCGCGGTCCAGGCTGCCCGCCACCTCGAGGCTCCTGAGGTAGCGCGCGTGGACGTCGACCATGGAGGAGGCCTGCGTGACGGCGACGCTGATCGCCTGGGTCTGCTCGTAGTTGTCCCGGAGGACGAGGGCGGCGACCTCGTCCGTCATCTCGGCCAGGAGCTCGTTCCGCTGCTTCTCCGTCAGATCGCCGTCGGCGACGATCGCGTCGAGGAGGATCTTGATGTTGACCTCGTGGTCTGAGCAGTCGACGCCCGCGGAGTTGTCGATCGCGTCCATGTAGACGCGGCCGCCCGCGAGCGCGTAGGCGATCCGGGCGCGGTGCGTGAGGCCGAGGTTGCCGCCTTCGCCGACGACGCGGCACCGGAGCTCCTCCGCGTCGACGCGAATCGCGTCGCTCGCGCGGTCGCCGACCTCGGCGTGCGTCTCGGCCCTCGCCTTGACGAAGGTGCCGATGCCGCCGTTCCAGAGCAGGTCGACCGGCGCGCGGAGCAGCGCGCGGATGAGCTCGTTCGGCGTCAGCGCCCCGGCCTCGATGCCCAGCGCGCGGCGCGCCTCCGGCGAGACCTCGATCGACTTCGCCGTTCGCGGGTAGACGCCCCCGCCGGCGGAGATCGACCCGGGGTCGTAGTCGGCCCAGGACGACCCCGGCAGCGCGAACAGCCGCGCACGCTCCTCGAAGCTCCGTGCCGGGTCGGGATCCGGGTCGACGAACACGTGCCTGTGGTCGAAGGCGCCGACGAGCTTCAGGTGCCGGGAGAGAAGCATCCCGTTCCCGAACACGTCCCCGGACATGTCGCCGATCCCGACCACGGTGAGCTCCGCGGTCGCGACGTCGACCCCAAGCTCCCGGAAATGGCGCTTCACCGACTCCCAGGCGCCGCGGGCGGTGATCCCCATCTTCTTGTGGTCGTACCCCGCCGACCCGCCCGAGGCGAAGGCGTCGCCGAGCCAGAACCCGTATTCGAGCGAGAGCGCGTTCGCGATGTCCGAGAACGTCGCCGTCCCCTTGTCGGCCGCGACCACGAGGTACGGATCGTCCTCGTCGTAGCGGACGACGTCGGGCGGCGGAACGACGCCACCTGCCGACCGGGTGTCGGTCACGTCGAGCAGGCCGCGAATCAGCGTCCGGTAGCAGGAGATCACCTCGTCGCGGAGCGCGTCGCGGTCCGCCGGAGGCTGCTTCACGACGAATCCGCCCTTGGCGCCGACGGGGACGATCACGGCGTTCTTGACCGTCTGCGCCTTCATCAGGCCGAGGACTTCGGTGCGGAAGTCCTCCCGCCGATCCGACCACCGGATCCCGCCGCGCGCGACCCTGCCGCCGCGCAGGTGCACGCCTTCCATCCGCGGCGAGTAGACGAAGATCTCGAACATCGGCCGCGGAGCCGGCAGGTCGGGAATGCCGGCCGGGTCGAGCTTGAACGACAGGTACGGCTTCGATCGCCCGTCCTCGCCCGTCTGGAAGTAGTTCGTGCGCAGCATCGCCTGGATCACGCTCAGGAAGCTGCGGAGGATCCGGTCCTGGTCGAGGCTCGCGACGTCGTCGAGCGCCGCCTCGATCTCCTGGACTGCCAGGTCCGCCCGCGCCTCGGCCGTCGCGCTCCGGGCAGGATCGAAACGAAGCCGGAAGAGCTCGACGAGCCTGGCGGCGATGCCGGGGTGCGCGGCGAGGCTGTCCTCCATGTAGGTCTGACTGAACGTGCTGCCCGCCTGCCGCAGGTACTTCGAGATCGCGCGCAGCAGCGCGATCTCGCGCCAGGTCAGCCCGGCGCGGAGGACGAGGCGGTTGAAGGCGTCGTTCTCGGCATTGCCGCCCCACGTCTCGGCGAACGCCTCCTGGAAGACGGTTCGCAGGCTGTCGGTCTCGAGCTCCGCCTCCTCGCCGTACGCGAGGCCGAAGTCGTAGATCCAGACGGGTGCCCCGCCGGCCGGCGTGACCTCGAACGGCCGCTCGTCGGTGACCTTGACCCCCATGTTCTCCAGAAGCGGCAGGACGTCAGAGAGCAGGAGCGGCGTGCCGGAGCGGAGCAGCTTGAACGCGAGGTGCCCTGCGGAGGACTCGAGCGGGAGGTAGAGGCTGAGGTCGAGGTCGCCTGACGGATCGAGCTGCTCGATCCGCTCGATGTCCGCCACCGCCGCGTTCGCCGTGAAGTCCTCCCGGTAGGCGGCCGGGAGCGCATCGCCGTAGCGCTCGAAGAGGGCGGTGCCGCGCCCCTCACCCGTCTGCGCGACGAGCGCGTCGTGTAGGTCGTCACGCCAGGTCCGTGTCGCCGCGACGATCTGCGCCTCGATCTCGGCGGGGTCGTATCGAGGCGCGGATCCGGGCGCCGTGTAGATGATCACGTGCAGGCGGACGAGCACCGACTCGGTGACTCGAGCGGTGTAGTCGACGCTGACGCCCCCGAACGTCTCCAGGAGGATCTGCAGGATCCGCCGCCGCGCCTGGGTGTCGTAGCGCTCCAGCGGGAGGTAGACGAGGCAGGAGAGGAACCGCCCGAACGTGTCCCGGCGGACGAACAGCCGCACGCGCCGGCGCTCGCCGAGGTGGAGGATCCCGATCGCCGTCTCGTACAGCTCGTCCTCGGCGATCTGGAACAGCTCGTCGCGCGGATAGCTCTCGAGGATCTCGACCAGCGCCTTGTAGTCGTGGCTGACCGGAACGAAGCCGCTGCGCTCGAGCACCCGCTCGACCTTTCGGCGCAGGACCGGGATCTGCCAGGGGCTCGCGCTGTACGCCGTCGACGTGTACAGGCCGAGAAACCGCCGCTCGGCAACGACGGCGCCGTTCTCGTCGAACCGCTTGACGCCGACGTAGTCGAGGTAGCTCGGTCGATGCACCGTCGCGCGCGAGTTGGCCTTCGTCAGGTTGAGCAGGTGGGGGGCGCGGGCGAGCGAGCGCACCTCGGGCGGCAGCTGGGCAAAGCTGTGCGAGACGGCCTTCCGCTCCTTCTCGCGCAGGATGCCGAGGCCCGAGCCGGGGACGGTGCAGAGGACGTCCTCGCCCTCGCGGGTCTCCAGCTCGTACTCGCGGTACCCGAGGAACGTGAAGTGGTCGTCGTGGAGCCACTCGAGGAGCGCCGCGGCTTCGCTCAGCTCCTCGGCGTCGATCGGCGGCGGGCGCTGCTCGAGCTCATCGACGATCTCGCGAACCCGCGCGCGCATCGCGGGCCAGTCCTCGACCGCGGCGGCGACGTCTGCGAGCGCGCGGCGGAGATCCTCGGCGAGCTCGGCGAGCATGTCCGGATCCGCGTGCCGGTCGATCTCGACGTGGATCAGCGACTCGGCGGTCCCTTCGCCGCGTGGCGTGCCCTTCGGGAGGACTTCGAGCAGGCGACCCTCCTCGTCGCGGCGGACGCGGAGGACCGGGTGCACGTAGAGGTGGATCGCGCTGCCGTGCCGGGTCACCGCCATCGCGACGGAGTCGACGAGGAACGGCATGTCGTCGGTGACGATCTCGACGACGCTGTGCGGCGACTGCCAGCCGTGCTCGTCGGCGCTGGGTGTGTACGCGTGGATCTTCGGCTCGCCGGGCCGGCGCCGCTGCGCGAGCTGCCAGTGCGCAAGCGCTGCTCCGTACAGATCGAGCTCGGCGAGGTCCTCGGGGGCCGCGTCCGCGTAGTACTGGCGGAGAAACGCCTCGGCCGCCGGCGCCTCCGCGGCCGGCAGCCGCGCCTCGACCTGAGCGACCGCTTCCTCGATCAGGGTCGCCTTCGCCTCCACTCGGTTCCCCGGCACCGCGCCCCCTTTTTGCCGCTTTCCCGCGGTGAAGTATGAACCTGGCCGGGCGCCCCCGGTCGGCCTGCGGGCGCCTTTCAGGCGCCGAGAACGCGGCGCAGACCGGCGACAGCCTGCCCGATCCGGTGCTCGTTCTCGACGAGCGCGAAGCGGACGTGGCCGTCGCCGCGGGCGCCGAAGCCGATCCCCGGGCTGACCGCGACCCGCGCCTCGCGCGCGAGCTTGACCGCGAACGCCAGCGAGCCGAGCGCCTGGTAGCGCTCGGGGATCGGCGCCCAAACGAACATCGTCCCGGCGGGCTTCGGCACGGGCCAGCCGATGCGCGCGAGGCCGTCGCAGAGGGCGTCTCGCCGCGAGCGATAGACCTCGCACACCGACGACGGGAACTCCGGCGCCTCGTTCATCGCCACGATCGCGGCGATCTGGATCGGCTGGAATGTGCCGTAGTCGAGATACGACTTCAGCCGGGCGAGCGCCTGCACGACCTCGGCGTTGCCGACGACGAAGCCGACCCGCCACCCCGCCATCGAGAACGACTTGGTCAGCGTGTACAGCTCGACGGCGACCTCGTCCGCACCCTCGACCTGGAGGATCGACGGCGGCACGTGCCCGTCGAACGCGAGGTCGGCGTAGGCGAAGTCGTGGACGACGAGCAGGTCCCGCTCCCGCGCCAGGTCGACCACGCGCTGCATCAGCTCGAGATCCGCCACCGCCGTCGTCGGGTTGTGCGGGAACGAGAGCACGAGCACACGGGGACGCGGGCGGCAGCGCTCGCACGCCTCGACGACGTTCGCGAACAGGTCCTCGGCGGGCCCCATCGGCACCTCTTCCACGACGGCGCCGGCGAACGCAGGTGCGAAGAGGTGGATCGGGTAGCTCGGGCTCGGGACGAGCGCGGCGTCGCCCGGCTCGACGAGCACCCACATCAGGTGTGCGAGCCCCTCCTTCGCCCCGATCGTCGTCAGGGCCTGCCGCTCGGGGTCGAGCGACACGCCGAAGCGCCGCTCGTACAGGTCGCAGATCGCCCGCCGCAGGTTCGGGATCCCGCGACTCGCCGAGTAGCGGTGGTTGCGGGCGTTCAGAACCGCCTCGCGCAGCTTCTCCACCGCGACCTCCGGCGACGCGAGATCCGGGTTCCCGAAGCCGAGGTCGACGACGTCCTCGCCGGCGCGGCGAAGCTCCAGCTTCAACTCGTTGATCGCCGCGAACACGTACGGGGGCAGCGTTCCGACCCGGCGTAGCTCCATGGCTTGTTTCACGTCAAGTCTCTAGTAGACGACGAGCCGGTCGCGATGGACGGCCTCGAGGCCGCGCGGCCGGCCCGCCAGCTCCTCGGCCGGCACCGAGACGATCCCCTTCGCGAAGCAGCGACCGTCGGACCCGACCAGCTCGACGGCGTCGCCCGGCCCGAACGCACCCTCGCTGGAGACGACCCCCACGCCGAGCAGGCTCGCCCCGTCCTCGACCAGCGCCCGACGGGCGCCGTCGTCGACGACGATCCGGCCGCGGGCGGGCTTGCCGAACCGGAGCCAGAGCTTGAACGCCGACTCGTTCCGCTCCGCCGCGGCAAAGCGCGTCCCGCGCGGCTCGCCTGCGAGGATCGGCTGCAGCACCGGGTTGCCGACGCCGCCGGCGATCACCGTCGGGATCCCGGCAGCCGCGGCGAGCTCGGCAGCGAGCACCTTGCTGCGCATCCCGCCGCGGCCGAGCGGGCTCGTCTGCCCCAGCACGGCTTCCCGCGCGCGCACACCCTCGGCGAGCAGCTCGGCCCCAGGCGTGCCGGGCGCGCGGGAGTAGACGCCCTCGACCTCCGTCAGCAGGACGAGGAGCCGCGCCCGCAGGAGCACCGCCACCTGCGCCGCGAGAGCGTCGTTGTCGCCGAACGTGATCTCGTCGGTGGCCGTCGCGTCGTTCTCGTTCACGACCGGGACCGCGCCGAGCCGGAAGAGGGCGCCGAGCGCGCTGCGGGCGTTCACGTAGGTCGTCCGCTCGCCGACGTCGGCGGCGGTGAGCAGCACCTGCGCCGCCGCCACCGGCGCGAGCGCGTCGTCCCACGCCGCCTGCAGCCGCGCCTGCCCAAGGGCGGAGGCGGCCTGAAGCTGAGACACGCTGCGCGGCCGGCGGGTCAGGCCGAGCCGCGGCAGCCCGAGCGCGATCGCGCCGGACGAGACGACGCAGACCGGCTCGCCCCCGGAGACGACCCGCCCGATCTCCCGCCCGCGCGCACGGAGCAGCGAGCGCCGGACGCGCCCGCCCTCCCCTGCAACCAGGCTCGAGCCGAGCTTGACGACGACCGTCACCGGCGCTGCGTGCCGTCGCCGGTCACGCGGTACTGCCGCAGCCAGAGGTCGCGGTAGGTGACCGGCCCCCGCGGCCCCGGCACGTGGTCGACGTTGATCCCCGTCTCCGGCGCACCCGTCAGCTCGAAGCCGTCGGTGAAGCGCGTCGGCGCGCGCCAGAAGCCGGCCGTGCCCCGATACCCGTCGAGGAAGCGCTGTGCCGCAGCCTCATCCTCGGTGACGATCCCGGCCGCCAGGCCCGACGTCTCGTCGTTCGCGATCCGCACCGCCTCGTCGAGGCCGTCGACGAGCGCGACGGTGACGGTCGCCACCCGCTCGGGGTCGCTCGCCCACTCGTGCCCGAGCGGCTGGTCGAGCGGCTCCGCACCCGGCACGTCGCCGCGAACCTCCAGCCCCTTCTCCCGGAACAGCCGGAGGAGCGGCTCGAGCATCTGCTCGGCGCCGCGGTCGACGAGCGCGAGGTTGAGGCGGTTGCAGACGCCGAGCCGGTCGAGGCTCGCCTCCGCGAGCGCCAGTGCCTGCTCCTGAGACGCCGCCTCGTGGACGTAGAGGACGCCGCCGCCCTCCGCGTGGGCGAGCGTCCTGACGCCGTGCTGGGCGGCGAGCCGCGCCAGCTCCGCCGTGCTCGGGCCGCTGCCGCGGAGGATCACGAGCGGGACGAGCGACGGCATCGAGACGAGCGCGCGCGCCCCTTCGCGGTCCGGCGACCGGACGAGGCCGACCGCGGCAGGCGGCAGTCCCGCACGCTCGAGCGCCGGCCGCAGCACGTCGTCCACGAGCGCAG